>CAZKBY010000119.1:0-8547 GCA_964550915.1 uncultured Eubacteriales bacterium
CCCATATAGAAACCGGGCCCAGCCCTGTCCTAACCCCCGGAATTTTTTTTCGAGATAAGGAATAAGTTCGTAGGTAATGGCGTCGCCGTAAGGCCCGAGATTGGCGGAATTCACGGCGTAGGAATCATCATAGTAGGGATTGGCGTGCTGGATTTCGATGATCAGGAAGCGGGGAGTATCCTTGGCAATCCAGTATTTATAAAACTCATAAGCCTGTTCCTCAACGATCTTGTTATAGCCTGAAAGCCTGAATCTTTCGCTGTAATCAGGCTTGAGATCCGGGTCAGGAGGTGTTTCCCGAAATCCGCCGAAGGTGTAAGGAAAATGGCCATGGAAGACGATGAGCGGATAGCGGGCTTCCGGATGGTCATCAAAGCCTTCGGGAAGGAGGACATGGGCTCCAAGATGCATCGGCCGGCCCCAGAACTCACTCAAGAGCTTGCTCTCGATCCGCACATGCTTGATGTATTTCGTTTCTGGAGGGTCGGGGATCGGCGGGATCTCCTGGTCGAGTGATATCGTGATCATGTCATTCCGGCGGGGGTCGATGGCCATTTTCAAGGGTTTGCTGTATAGATTACCCGGCTTGCGGTTCCACTGCTGGCCTTCTCCCCTGTCCATCGGCAGCTTGACCGTATGGCCGTCGCTTCGATGGAATGTCTCGTACCGGTTAAGAAGGCCCTGAACCCAGTATTCTCCCCAGGGAATATCGGCGATGCTTTTCAGCGGATAGCCGAAAACATCGCGGTCAAAAACAGCGAGCTCCCCCGGCTTGAGCCCGTCCACATCCACCCCGAATATAAGCTGCGTGTTTGGGCTATCGTTGATCTGGAACCTCGGCTCATTCGACCCGTCGGCCGAAATCATAAGGAGCATCCGGCCGTCGAGCCCTGTGGCAGACCTCTCAGCCGGGAAGGTCAGCCCGAAACGCAGCCGGCTGTCGTCCTTTCCCAGGTCACCCTGCCCCGCAACGACAACTCCGATGGCCAAAACAAAGAACAGGGGAACAAGTCGCCAGAATTTCCACATTTTCATTAACCTCATTTCTCTTTCCTCCTCCGAAGCCCTGAGATCGTTCCAAGTTAATTCTACTCGCTTTTTTAAGCGACAAAAAGATTCTTGCTCGAAAAATTAGGGTCGCTGGTCAGGTTGACCCCGAGGCGCCGCAGCCCCGCTTCGTCTCCAGGCGTGGGAATGTGAGTCAGGTGGACCTCGCAGCCCCGCAGTTCGCCCAATTTCTCAAGGGCCAGCCCGGCGGCCGGATTGCCCGAAGCTGTGATGCTTAAGCTGATCAGGACTTCCTCTACGTCCAGGCTGACCGACTTGGCTCCGAGGATATTTTGCTTGAGATTTCCCACCGACTGAATGATGGCCGGAGACAGCAGATGGATTTTATCGGGTATCCCAGCTATCTGCTTGACAGCGTTCAAGATCAAGCTTGACGCGGCGTGCATGAGCGGAGAATTCTTGCCCGTGACGATCGAACCATCCGGAAGCTCGACAGCCGCCCCGCAGAAAACGCCGTTGTTCCCTTTCCCCTGTACCCGTGCTTCTTCGGCAGCCTGCCTGGCCAGCTCGACGACGCGGCGGTCCTCAGACCTAATCCCGAGTTCCTTCATCAGGAGCTCGGCTCTCTGGACAGTCTCCCTGTCAACAAAGCCCATGACATACTCGCATCTGTAACGGAAATATCTCCGGATGAGCTCCTGCCGGGCCGCCTCCTGAACCGCAGAATCATCGGTGATGGCCAGGCCAGCGCAGTTGACGCCCATGTCGGTCGGGGATTGATAAACCGACTCTTCGCCCGTGATCTTCACCAGAATTCTTTTGACGACAGGAAAGACCTCGACATCCCTGTTGTAGTTGACTGCCTGCGTGCCGTACGCCTCGAGATGGTAGGGGTCGACCAGGTTGAAGTCGCCGATGTCGGCTGTGGCCGCTTCATAGGCGACGTTAACCGGGTGCTTGAGGGGAAGGTTCCAGATGGGAAAAGTCTCAAACTTGGCATAGCCCGCCCGATGGCCTCGTTTGTAGTCGTGATA
Source organism: uncultured Eubacteriales bacterium (assembly GCA_964550915.1). Classification (GTDB taxonomy): domain Bacteria; phylum Acidobacteriota; class Aminicenantia; order Aminicenantales; family UBA8522; genus JARYMI01. Next base: position 2,043 of record CAZKBY010000119.1, read on the forward strand.
AAGCTGAGAAAGGCAGGTGGCCAGCTTGCCGCTGCCTGGGCCCGGCCCTGTCACGATGACCAGAGGTTTTTCCGTCTCGATGTACTCGTTGGCACCGTAGCCCTCATCGCTGACGATGAGGTCCACATCCGTCGGATACCCCCTGGTGTAACGATGGGTGTAGACCCTGATTCCGCGCCGCTCCAGCTTGTTCTTAAATACTCTGGCTGAGGCCTGGTTATCGAACCGGGTAATGACCACACCCAGAACCTCAATTCCCCAATCGGCCAGGTCGTCGATGAGTTTTAGGGCGTCGACGTCGTAGGTGATCCCGAAGTCCGCCCGCAATTTTCTCTTCTCGATGTCCCCCGCGTAGATGCAGAGGAGGACGTTGGCCTGGTCCTTGAGTTTCTGGAGGAGGCGCATCTTCACGTTGGGATCATAACCGGGAAGGACACGGGCAGCGTGATAGTCGTAGAGGAGCTTCCCGCCAAACTCAAGATAAAGCTTATTATTAAATTTCTTGACTCTCTCCAGGATGGCCCGGCTCTGCTCGGCTAAATAGCGCTTATTATCAAAACCCGTTTTTGCGGTCATGGTTCAACCTCGGAAAATTCTGATGCCTGTACTTCCAAGAAAAGTTTATATCGCATGGAGAAAAGAGTGTCAAATTGCGTTATTGAAGAACACCACAGATGGCCTCAGATGGAAAGGGCAAACAGGAGCTGGGCGGCAAAGTAGGTGCTGAGAATCAGGATTTCGGCCAGCCAGAACTTTTTGCGGAACCTGTTCAGGGCCAGGGCGGAATCAGAAAAAAAGAAAAGAAGGCCGCCCGCCATGACAATAAGGCTCTTTTGGTCAGCGAAGGTCAGATACCGGTTCACGGTCACCCAGGCAAGGAGCGAGACGACAAGAATGTAGATGAGCACGGGCAGGCGCAACCTCTTGATATTCCGGAAAATCAACGCATAAATGACAGCACCGAGAACGAGCATGGGGACGGCAACAAGCAAAGAACGAACCTGGATCCCCTGGCAGAAAGCCAGAATATAGAGGACATGGGCGGCCAGAAAAGCCAGCAGGCCAGACTTGATTTTGTGTCCTGGGAGCATCAAAAACACGTCTCCAAGAAGAGACAGGCACAATCCAGAAATGACGAGATAGCCGTAAAAGGAGGGCAAGGGGACGGCCCTTTCCCAGGCAAGGGAAATAATAAGCACCATGGTCAGCGGTTTAAAGGCGTAATGGATGAACTTTTGCTTTTTGTATTTTCCAGAGATTGCCAGGCCAGCTGAAACGGCAATCACAACAATTGACAGGTAAAGGCTCAATTCTTGTTTCTTTCTTTTACAACATTGAACTCTTCAAGCAGCCCGGGCATGTCCTTCATTCCCCGGCAGATGAAAACGATTACCCTGTTCACGGCGACAGTGAGAATATCTATGGATATCGAGATCTAAATGGCGAAGCCCGTAACCTTAATGAGATGGCGGAGAGGGTGGGATTCGAACCCACGGTCCCGGCATTCACCAGGACAATCGCTTAGCAGGCGATCCTGATCGACCACTCCAGCACCTCTCCGCAAGAGCCTGACAAGCGGGCTTATTTTAGCACAACTCGGCAGGATGACCAAGGAAAGAAGTCGAGGACTGGCGGAGGGAGAGGGATTCGAACCCCCGTTCCGGAGACCGGAAAGCGGTTTTCAAGACCGCCGCCTTCAACCACTCGGCCATCCCTCCGGGACAGGCCTCTATTGTACCCGCCCAGACCCAACACCGCAAGCCGCAATCCTTGGCTGATGATTCAGAGGCTGCCTGAGCGCTTGACACTTGAGGAAGTTCGATATAAATTTACGCTCAAGCTTCAACGAGGAATTAGGCGGCACGGAAGTTGGTAGCAACAAGCGGGTTTTTCTTTTTCCCTGATGCGAATGGGCAGAATCGGGACTGAATCGGTTACTGCGCTGATTGCTTTCTCTTAGCAGCCCCTGTCCAACCCAAACCGGTTGAAGAGATAGGTCGCCAAAGTGGATTGAGCCCACAGGAGGCACTCGGATGCAAGGAAGAGAGAAGAGAGTTTTGAGGCTGGCCGCCTTGGCGGCGGCATTCTTGGCCGCGCAGTTCGACGCCATCTCTCCATACCAGCGAGAAACTGCGCCGGTTTTCTCCTCATGGTCTGCGGTTAACGAAACCCAGGTTCAGTCGGCGAAACCGAAAGCCGTCGGCAAACCGAGAAAAGTCATCGACCTGCTGCCTCTGGCCGGAGCGCAGACGACTGGATGGACCAACGGCAATGTTTCGCTGCCCTTTCCCGGAGAAGAGACGGACGAAAGAGGTTTCGCCCGTTTATTGGAGAGTGTCGAACTCGAGGACGGCAAAGTCTACGAAAAGGTGCTGGAGACGCACCCGGAATGGAGAAACGAACACGGGCTGATCGTCGGTATTTTCAAGATATCAAACCTGCCCGCAAACGCTGTGTTTGAAGCTGAAGTCGGGTTCCTGAAGGGCGCCACCCAGACCGACGGCGTCAGGTTCAAGGTCTATGCGAAAAAGGATCCATCCTATTCGGCGACGACCTGGTGTTACTGCGATGGCAGGCTCGACCCGATCGGAATTTCTTTGGATGAGTACGCCGGAAAAGACATCGAGCTTGTCGTTGAGGTTCACGTTTTCCACACGTACGCCCAGGACTGGGCCGTCTGGATCAATCCCAGAATCGAATCTGAATAATCCCGGAGCCAGATTACCCAAGCTTAAATACGATTGAGGATGAGGTGCAAGTCATGTATGTTATAATAAAGGCCCCAAAGGAAAACTTATGATGAGTCTCAAAATTCGCCGAGATAAAATAAAAAGGCTCTGCGAGAAGCACAGGATTAACCTCCTGATATTGCACGGCTCTCGTGCGACGGGAACCGAGACCTCTCAGCGTGACATTGATAGTTGATAATTTCTTGGAAAAGCACAAATTGTAGCTATATCAGGGCGGGGGGATTTTATCGAGGCCGTTCATGTAGGGGCGGAGAGCTTCCGGGATGATGACCGAGCCGTCCGCCTGCTGGCAGGCTTCCAGAATAGCGCTGACCGTCCGGCCGATGGCCACACCCGAGCCGTTGAGGGTGTGAACGAACTCAGGCTTAGCCTTGGGGTCGCGCCGGAATCGGATGTTGGCCCGCCTCGCTTGGAAATCGGTGCAATTGGTCACCGAAGAAATCTCCCGGTATTTTTTCTGGTAAGGAAGCCAGATCTCCAGATCATAAGTCTTGGCCCCGGCAAAACCCAGGTCTGCCGTGCAGAGGACGACGACTCGGTAATGGAGCCCGAGCCGCCTCAAGACTTCTTCGGCGTCACCGGTCATCCTCTCGAGTTCATCGAACGATTGCTCGGGCAAGGAAAAGGTCATCAGCTCGACTTTATTGAACTGATGCTGCCGGATCAGGCCGCGAATATCTTTCCCGTAGGAACCGGCTTCGCTCCGGAAACAGGGCGTGCAGGCCACGAACCTTTGAGGAAGCTCGGCGGCTTCCAGCATTTCTCCTCGGTAAAGGTTGGTCAGCGGAACTTCAGCCGTGGGAATAAGGTACCAAGGCCGGCCTCTTAACTTGAACAGATCCTTCTCGAACTTGGGCAGGTTGCCCGTGCCAGTGAGGCTCTCGGCGTTGGCGATAAAAGGCGGGATAACTTCGGTGTAGCCTCTTTCCTTGGTGTGAATGTCTAACATGAAGTTAATCAGGGCTCGCTCCAAGAGAGCTCCTGTTCCTTGGTAGACGACGAACCTCGAGCCCGTGATTTTGGCCGCCCTCTCAAAATCCAGGATGCCGAGCCGCTTCCCCACTTCCCAATGCGGCAGGACGGGAAAGCAAAAGCGCGGCTTTTCAGCGAACAGCCTGATCTCGATATTGTCATCTGTGCTCTTTCCCTCGGGAACCGATTCATGGGGAAGGTTGGGAAGACGGAGAAGGATCTCCTGCAGCCGTTCATGTAGGCCGTTTAGCTCCTGCTCTAACCGGCTGATTTCTTCGCCGACTCTTTTCATCTGTGAAATGAGTTGAGTGATGTCCCTCCCTTCTTTTTTCAGCCGGGCAATCTCGTCCGAAGCCCTGTTTTTTTCAGACCTGAGGTCTTCGACTCTCTTCAGCACCCCTTTTCGCTTTTCGGCAAGAGAAGCGAACTCGTCAAAATCCAGGCGGAGGCCGCGGGCGGTCATTTTTTGGAGCACGAGCTCCCTGTTCTCGAGGACGAATTTCAAATCCAGCATCGGGGTGGATTATAACACAAACCCTGGTGCTAACAAACGGCCCATTTTGCCGTCGCTTAAATTAGGGAAAGCTTACATATTTACCCAATTTTTCTCATTCTTCTTCAGCACATTCGTTGCTTTTCAAGCAAAGAAAATAGGTAAACGTGTAAACTGTCTCCTGTTTCATTTGACAATCCGTCGCCATCACATAGAATAGGCTCGGATGCAGCGAAGCAAGCTTGTTTACATCGCTCTTTCGGCTCTGGTCTCGGCCGTCCTTCTCTGGCTTTTGTTTTCCGGCGTTGAGACGAAAGATGTCATCGAGACATTCTCCCGTATCTATGTTCCCGCCGTTACTGTTTATATGTTCGTTGCCCTCGCCGGAGCGTGGCTCCGCGCCTGGCGCTACAAGGTGCTTCTTCTTCCCCAAAAAATAACTTGGGCCAATATTCTTCTCGTGACCTTCATCAGAAACAGCTTGATCGACCTTCTTCCGGCCAGGATAGGCTCGCTTTCTTATATCTATGTCCTCAACCGGCGGCTCAATTTTCCTTTTGAAACAGCCACATCGACCTTTGTCGTCTCCTTTGTCCTTGACTTCCTGACCCTCAGCCCCTTTCTTATTGTTGCGATCATCGCCGTGGGCCTGGGCACGACGGCTCTGTCCACAATTACCCTCCTCTGGATTGCCGGTCTCTTTTTTCTGCTCGTCTTTCTATTCCTCTGGCAGATCCGGCCGATTTCTCGCCTGCTTCTACGAATTCTCGACCGCCTTATGGCAGCCCTCAGGATCGAGAAAAGGCGGGGAGCCAGGCTGGTCAGAGAGAAATTCGAGCTGACGATAGAGAGCCTCTTTCTCATCCAGGGGCGCAGAATCTATATACCCATTTTCTTCCTCTCGCTCGGCATCAGGTTGGCCAAGTACGTCTCAGTCTACGGCCTTTTTTTCAGCCTCCTGCGAAGTCATGGCTACTCCTTCCAGGAGCTGAGCTTCTGGACGTTTATCCTGGGCATCAGCGGCGCTGAGCTGACTTCGGCTTTGCCCATTAAGGGGCTGGCCGGCTTCGGGACATGGGAGTCGGCCTGGGCGCTCACCTTCAGGTTGATGAATTTTGATCCTGAGCTGGCTATTATCTCGGGAATTGGAGTTCACCTTCTGACCAATGTCTTCGAGTACTCGCTGGGAATTGCTTCCATTTTCATCCTGGCCTGGCCATATCTTGGAAAAAAGAAAAGAAAATGACGTCCTTTGATGACACTTTCAAATTCGCGGCAACAGACTTAAAGAAAATTCTGGAGTGGGCTCTTTCCCGGGGCGGTGAGTTTGCTGAAATCTACGGCGAATACCGGCACTTCAACTTCATCAACATGGAGGAAGATATCATCAAAGAAACCGCAGAGGCCATCAGCCTCGGCCTGGGCGTCCGGGTCGTCCGGGGAAATAAGACTGGTTACGGCTACACGAACGACCTCTCTATCGACAGAGTCCGGAGAGCTGCTCTTACCGCCGCTGCCATTGCGTCGGGCAAGGGGACGCAAAACGTCCCGCGATTCCGCAGTCTCCGGATAAAGGGCAATATGTATCCTGCCAAAGAGCCCGTTCACGAAACCAGTCTTTCTCAAAGAATCGACCTGGTCAAGAAAGCATATCTGGCGTGTCAGACCTCAAGCCGGAAAATAAAAAAGGTGAAAGTCGGGCTTCAAGATTACGTCCGCCAGGTTTTAATCGTCAACTCCGAGGGCTCTATCGCCCGGGACATCAGGCCCCAGGTTAGACTCATCTGCACGGCGATAGCCGAGAAAGGAAAACGCCGGGAAATCGGTTTCTTCGGCGGGGGCGGCCGTGTCGGACTTGAGTATTTTCGCGATGTCCTCACCCCTGAACAGATAGGGAAAGAGGCTGCCGCAGACGCGCTAACATTGCTTGAGGCCGTCGAGGCGCCTGCAGGAGAAATGCCGGTTGTCCTCGCTCCCGGCCACAGCGGTGTCCTTGTTCACGAGGCGGTTGGCCATCTTCTGGAAGCTGATTTCAACCGGAAAAAAACTTCTATCTTCTGGAATAAGCTGGGTAAAAAGGTCGCTACCGAGCTCGTCACGATCGTGGATGATCCGACCATTCCTTCTTTCCGCGGCTCCTACGCCGTCGATGACGAGGGCACGGTTCCCCGGAAAACGCTCCTGATCGAAAAAGGACGAGTCGTGTCTTATCTCCAGGACAGGCTTTCGGCTAGGCTGATGGGGAGGCCCCTGACCGGCCACGGCCGGCGCCAGGACTACACCTGTATTC
>CAZKBY010000120.1:0-8525 GCA_964550915.1 uncultured Eubacteriales bacterium
GTCCTATCCCTTCTCTATTCAGGAAAGCAGAAAAAAATCTGGTACTATGTCTGCTTCAAGTCGGCTAAGACAGGGACCACCAAGTCCGGCTATGTCCTTGATTCAACGGTCGAGCCTCTCTTTGAAGCTCTTAACTCTATCGTCATCAAAGAAGAGACCGAAAGTCAGAGATCAAGCTATGCGCCACGCAAATTTGACGAGATGAAGTGGGGTCTAAGCAAAAAACATATTCTGGAGATGGAAGGCCGGCCGGTTCATCAGCAGAGATCCAAAGGCCTGGATATCATGGTCTATGAACAGAAAGTCATCAACCTTAACTGCACGATCGAGTACATTTTTGCCTCAAACAAGCTGAGCCAGACGAAATTCCGTTTTCAGAATAGCTATGGTGACAAGAACGCCTATCTCCTAGACTATCAGAGGATCAAGGAAGCCCTCATCCAGAGGTTCGGAAGGCCGCTTGAAGAGAACCTGAAATGGCTGGATTCTGCCTACAAGGATGATTTCTCTGCCTGGGGAGAGGCCATCAGCCAGGGACATCTTGAGCTGAGTTCCCGCTGGCTAACACCCCAGACTGAAATTATCGCTCGTCTGGATGGCGGTAATGAGGAGATCGCTTTGACTGTAGAATACTTTGGCCTCCAACTCAGGGAACTCGCCAAAAAGGCTGCTCAGGAATAGTCATTGCCTGATTTTTGCGCCTGAATCCCCGGGTCCTACGACGACGACAAGCGCTTTGTCAGGATTAAGACACTCTTTTAGATAAGCCGCCATCTCGGCCTGAGACAAGCTTTTGAGTTCGACCAGAAATTTATCAAAATAGTCGAAACCAAGCCCAAGTGTCTCGAAAGATGCGAGCCTGGCCGCTTTGATCATCTTGAGTTCGCCGTCTCTTAGGAAGTTCGCTTTGGCTACGGCTACAGAAGCCTCAAATTCTTCTTCGCTTAGTCCGCTCTCCCAGACCTGTCTAAGGAGCTCTTCAAGGGCTTTCAAGGCTTCTGTTGTCTTCGCTTTGTCTGTCTCAAGGTAAGCCTCTAAAAGCCCTCCCTCGAGCATTTGCGTCAGGCGGCAGCCCACGTTATAGGCCAGCTTCTTCTCGGACCGCAACGGCCAGAGCCTCGATCCAGCGCCCTCGCCCAGGAAAGTCTTGACAAGCTCGTTCAGGGCATAGCCGCGAGACGAAACCCCGGAGAGGGGAAAAGCCAAACTGACCAGCGTCTGTTTGGTCTCTCTGTCCACAAAGATTTTCCTCTCTTCAGGAACCCTCTTAACTCCTGCCGGGAGGGGCAGCGGTGCTTCGGCTGAAGGAAATCGAGACAGGTATTTGTTTAGAAGGCTGAGGAGCTGCTCCCTCTCCAAATCCGAGCTTATTGAAAGGATGATATTCGGAGCTACAAACCAGCGCTTATAAAACTCTGAAGCATCCTTTGGCTTCAGAGACCGGAGGGACTCCTCGCGGCCGTAGATCGAACCTCCATAGCCCGGTGTTCCGAAAAAAGCAGCCAGAGAAGCCAAGTGTCCGACAATTAGAGAGTCGTCCTTTTCAACTTCAGACTGATGGCTCATGTATTTCTTAATCTGCTCAACTCTGAGACCCGAGAAGATGGGATCGGCGATGACTTTAGCCAAGATCTTGAGCGTCGGCTCGAAGTTCGAGGTCAGACATTCGATGTTGATGAGAGAGTAATCTCCCCGGGAACCCACCGAGAAGCGAGAAGACAAACGCATGAGCTCTTGGATCTTGGTCGTATCCGGCATGTCCACGGCCAATCGGGTTGTCAAGAAAGACAGCCCTTGCTTCTCCGGTGGCTCAGCCCTTTGACCGCCACGAATGAGGAACTCCAGAAAAGTCGTGGCCGAGGAAGTGTCGCATTCGAGGATAATAGTAAGGCCGTTTTTCAGGATTTCCTTCTGCGCTAATGATCCTGAACCCGCGGCTGAATTAACCAGGATGGCATTCACCAAAACAAGGACCACGGACCAGCGGACGAGCTGGGGTGTTGAGAGCAATCGACTTATCCTTGAGAGAAGCATAGAACTAGCCTTTTTTTCTCGGGACAATCGAGACGACGACATACTCCCCTTGGCTGAAATACTTGGCCGCCGTCTTTCTAAGGTCAGCGGACGTGATTTCATCTATATGCTTAAGATAAGAGCCAGGGTTGGTTCCGTCGCTCAGCATCATGTGTCTGACCAGGGAAGTGGCAACAGCAAGACCCTTTTCTTGGGATTGAAAAGCATTGTAGCGGATCTGGTTTTTCGCTCCACTCAGGAAATCGTAGGCTTCCAAGCTCGCTTCGCCCAAAAGATCATCTGGGGAGAAATTCTCAGCATAGGCCCGCTTCAGAAAGTTGATGGTTTCCCGCCTGGCCGCCTGCAAATTCCTCGGCTCGAGAGTCAGGTAGATAAGCGCCAGACCGCCGTACTTGTGAGCCTGATAATCCATGAAGACAGTTTCGGCCAGACGCCTTCGACCTCGCAGGACATAGCCTAACATGGGATTAAGGCCGCGGCCTAAGACCTCGGTGAGGACGTCCATGGCGTACTGGTCGGGATGGTTATAGTCAGGTGCTAAGGTGCCGATGACCAGGTAAGCCCTGCTCACATCCAGTCCAACCTCGAGCTCAACGGTCCCCCTCTTTGAAACCTGAAGCGTGTCATATCTCACTTCTTTTATGTCCGGCCCCGCAACATCCCCAAAAACCGCTTTTACCTTTTCCTCCATATCCACCGCGTCAAAATCACCGACAATAGCCACGGCGCAGTTAGAAGGGACAAAATAGCGTTCGTAGAATCCCTGGACATCCTCAGCGGTCAGGCCACTGATGACTTCCTTGCGGCCGTGGACGGGATGTCCATAAGGATGACCCTGGAAAAGGCTTTGATAGACGAGGGCCGTGGCATACCGTACGGGATCGTCCTCGAGCTGGCTCAACTCTTCGAAGATAACCTCTTTTTCTTTGTCAAGGTCCTCCTGAGTGAGCTTGAGGTCAAACAGGATCTCCTTCTGGTTGCGCAAGGCAAAATCGGCATGTTCAGAGGGAACAGAGATCTCGAAAAAGGCCAGATCCTGGGTTGTATGAGCATTGAAATACCCGCCGTGGCGGCGAACCTGCCGGCCGATTTCACCTCCGGAGCGAAATTCAGTGCCTCGAAAGAGGATGTAGTGCTCCAGGAGATGGACGAGGCCGCTCGTTTCCATCGTTTCATCTTTGGAGCCCAAGTTAGAAGCGGCCACAATATTGACAAGGGGAACAGTGCGCTTTTCTAATAAAAACACTTTAAGACCATTGGACAGAGTCAGGCTCCGCGATGTGTCCTGGGCCTCGGGAGAAAGGGGCCAGGCTTGGTTCAAGAGGCAAAAAAGCATGAAACATGCCGACAGCCACTGCTTTAATCCTTTTCTGGAGTGTCTTTTTTCCCAGATTATCTCACTCAACATTCTTGCCATTATGCTAACTTAATTCAACGGACTTGGCAAATTCTCGAGGGGCAACGCGGCTTCTCACATTGCGTCATGTTCAAAATTGCCTATGGGAACTTCCTTCGCAGGGGAAGGACTTTGGATTTTTCAAAATTAGCCTGATAAGCCCGGACTGGAGAGGTGGCGTGGTTTGGGGGGCGACCTTTCCGGAGACGCTGACCATTATCACCTCTTATTTCACGGGGCGTTGGGGAGATAAATCTCCCTTAAATATATAAATTGAAAGCGGCTCTGGAGGCATTACAGCTAACAGAGACACTCTCAAGAATTTACTTTTAGGAGTATTAATCCTCCAACCCTCCTTAGAGAATTAAGGAGGGGGTCAGGCAACTGTCTCCGTAAAGGTCTTCGGGGGTGAACCGCGACAGGGCCCGTCGGGTGATGCTATCGGCAATTTTGGGCCGGTACTGGCAGATGGCCATTGTCTATGCTAAAATGCCAGAAAAGAGGTCGATATGAAAAACACAGCCAAAGCTAAAATCCTTGTTGTTGATGACGAAGAGAACATTCGCAGGTCCTTGAAAATGATCCTAGAATATGAGGGCTACCAGTTCCTCGAGTCAGCCGATGGAGACAAAGCCCTGGATCTGCTAAACGAAACGGTGGGTATCGACCTCGTCTTGTTAGATATAAAGATGCCCGGCCGCGACGGGCTTGATGTCCTGGCTGAGATAAAGAAAAGGCCTTATTCGCCCGAGGTCATCATGATCTCCGGCCAGGGGACAATACAATCAGCCGTAGAAGCCACAAAGCTTGGAGCGTTTGAATTCCTGGAAAAGCCTCTCCATCGAGAGAGAGTCCTCCTGTCTATTCGCAATGCCTTGAACCAAAACAGGCTCAAGCGGGAGTGCTCTGACCTCCGCCGAAAAGCAGAGAAAAGGTACGAGCTTATAGGCAACCATCCCCTGATGAAGAAACTCTGGGAGGAAATCATCAAAACCGCTCCCACCAACGCCACCGTCCTTATCCATGGAGAGAGCGGGACGGGAAAGGAGCTTATCGCCAGGGCCATCCATAACAATAGCTTGCGGGCCAAAGAAAAATTCATCCAGGTCAATTGTGCCGCCATCCCTGAAGAGCTGATCGAAAGCGAGCTGTTCGGCCACGAAAAGGGCGCTTTTACGGGGGCCACTGAACCCAAAATCGGCAAATTCGAGCAAGCCGACAGAGGAACAATCTTCCTGGACGAAGTCGCTGACATGAGTCTAAAAACACAATCCAAGGTCTTGCGCGTGCTCGAGGAGGGCGAAGTTCAAAAAGTCGGTTCGGCAAAGATCAACAGAGTTGACGTCAGAGTCATTGCCGCCACCAATAAAGACTTGCGCAAAGAGATTAGCGGAGGAAAGTTCAGGGAAGACCTCTTTTTCCGGCTCAACGTTGTGCCCATCTTCTCACCGCCCCTCCGCGAAAAAAAAGAGGATATTCCGCTTCTCGTGGAGTATTTCTGCCGGAGCTTTGCCGAAGAAAACAACTTTAAGATAAAAAAATTTTCGACCGAGGCCCTCAAAGCCATGATGAACCATCCCTGGAAAGGAAATGTCCGAGAACTCAGGAATCTGGTCGAAAGGCTGCTCATCATGACCGAGGCTGAGGTTATTGATAAGAAGCATCTGCCTGAAACAATCGGGGGGGTGGTGGAGGTCAGGCTTGTCGAGCCGACCAAAGTCAAGTCTCTCAAGGAATTTCGGGAGCTGGCCGAAAAGCGGTTTATCCTCGCTAAGTTAGAGAAAAACAACTGGAATATTTCCCAAACAGCCCGCGAAATTGACACGCCCCGCAGCAACCTCTACAAAAAATTATCCCAGTATGGTATAAAGATAACGGTAGGAGTGGGCGAGGCGGTTGCTTCCGTTTCTCCGGCGGAGAAGACGGGTGAGGAAAGTCCGAACTCTACAGGGCAGGATGGTCGCTAACAGCGACTCCAGGCGACTGGAGGAAAGTGCCACAGAAAAGACACCGCCGAAGGATAAGACGAATGATCTTGTCCTGGCAAGGGTGAAAAGGCGAGGCAAGAGCTCACCGCCCTTGTGGCGACACGAGGGGCACGGTAAACCCCATCCGGAGCAAGGCCAAACGAGCCCCACTTTGGGATGGCCCGTCCCACGGGGTGGGTAGGTCGCTTGACCTCCTGAGCAATCAGGAGGCAAGACAAATAACCGCCCCCGCTTCAAAGCGGGAACAGAATTCGGCTTACGTCCCACTCCTCCTTTTTTAAGTGGGGTCGGACACCGGTCAGTCAGGTTTGAAAAGAGGGGGCCCGTCGATATTTCAGGGTTTCAGGCAGGTAACTTACGCTTTTTCTCTCATCAGATAATTCTTGATCTCATTGAGGAGCAATTCGCGATTATAAGGCTTTGACAGGAACGAAACAATGTCCTTCCGGGTGCCCACCTTCTCCTCCTGTTTTGAAATCAATGAAGAAAGAAAAATGATGGGTATTTCCTTGGTTTTTGGATTTTTTCTTAATATGTCAGCCACTTCTCCGCCATCCATATCCGGCATCATGATGTCCAAAATGATCACGCTGGGAAGCCGTTCTGCCGCCATCTTGATCGCTTCCATGCCATTAGAGGCAGCGATAGGATTATAACCCGCTTTGGCAAGAGTTGACTTGAGCATGTTCTGAGTCATGATGTCGTCATCGACGACCAGAATTTCGATCATTCCCATTTCATTCTCCCTTCTCCCACGTATCTTTCTCCTTTCCTTCTCATATTATAGGCCCCTCGATTCCTGAAACTCAAGCCCAATTTTAGATGAAGTCAGAATCCCTCCAGCGCAACATCTGACCTTATAGTCCCGCCATCTCTACCTCGCCAGGCGGTAGCATTTGTTCAGATTGTTTTCCGCGTTCTCACATACACGTTTCCTGTTATTCCATAGATGGAGATGACATCACCTTTGCGAATTCTGTAACGAACATTTCCGTCCCTGTCCACGATCAAGGCTTCATGCTTGCGCGCATTCACGTGCAGGTCAGTCGCGCTCATCACGGCACTGTAGTCACGGTCCTGGATTCCATTGATAGCAATGGCGGCGTGGGAGGTTGAACCTCCTTTGGCTGCGAGCAGGGCATCCGCCGAAGGAAGGGCCAGAACAGACGAAATGGAGGCACCATGGCGCGTATTTTAACTTTTTTTGGAGACATATCCAGCAGCCAAGGTAAGAACCTACTGCCATCTTGTTTCTTTTGGACTAACGATTTTAGGCAAGTTTTCGATGAGGCTACAGGAAGGAGACGGCCATCCTGATGATCGTGAGGATATTTCCCGGGAAAATGCCCAGCTGGAGTACGCCGTAAAGACACAGAAAAAGCACCAAAAAGAGGGCGGGATTCTCCTGGTCGATGACGACATCCCTTTCCGGCGATGGCTCTCTCATGTACATCATAACGACAATCCTGAGATAATAAAAGACCGAGACCAGGCTGGCCAGCACTCCAATGACCACAAGCGGCACCAGGCCCACCCTCACCGCCGCGCTGAAGACATAAAACTTGGCCAGAAACCCTGCTGTTGGTGGGAACCCGGCTAGCGAAATGAGGAAAACGGCAAAGGTTGCGCCGATCCAGGGGTACTTGAACCCGATCCCGGCAAAATCCTCGAGCTCGTTATATTCCACGCCCTTCTTGCTCATCCCGATGAGCGCGGCGAAAGCCCCGATGTTCATGAACAGATACGCTGTGAGGTAGAAGACCAGGCTGGATTGATCGCCTGCCAGCACGGCCACCAGGATGTATCCCGCATGAGCGATCGATGAATAGGCTAAAATCCTCTTGACGTTGGTCTGCCTGAGGGCGATGAGGTTTCCGACGACCATCGTCAAGACACTAAGGCCCCACAGGCTCCAGAAGACGAATTCTGTCTCGGCCGAAGCGCCCCAGAAATCAAGGAAAATCCTGAGCAGCACCGCAAATCCCGCGGCCTTGGGCCCCACCGAGAAAAAGGCCGTCATCGGCGTCGGAGCGCCTTCATAGACATCAGGCGTCCACATATGAAACGGAACCAACGCAATTTTAAAAGCGAACCCGACGAGCACGAGCCCAAGCCCGATGAGCCCCATCGTTTTGCCCGCGCCTCCGGCTTGAAAGTATTCGATGACTCCAGAAATGACTGTCGAATGCCCCGCACCGTAAAGGATCGCCAGGCCGAGAACCAAAAAGGCGCTGGCGAAGCTTCCCAGCAGAAAGTACTTGAGTGCGGCTTCTGCTGATTTTTCGTCCTTCCTCCTCAGGCCGGCCAACGCATAGCAGCTCACCGACAGGACTTCCAAACCAAGAAAAATGACCAGCAGGTCGGGCGATGAAACCATGATCATCATCCCTGAAAGGGCCAGCAGAACAAGCGAATAAAGCTCGCCGTGGTTGGCTTCCTGGTCTGAGATATACTTCAAACTGAGCAGGATGACGAAGGCTCCGGCCAGCGAGAACAACAGGAATAAGAAAAGGGCTAAATTGTCGAGAATAAGGGTTTCATGGAAAAAGGAATAAAGCTTGTTCCAGGACCGAACACACAGCACCGCCGCTCCTGCCAGAAAGGCGAGCGAAACATACCCGAGATAAGCCTTGTTTTCTTTTTTTAAAAAGACTTCAAGGAGAAGGACAAGCAAGGCTCCGGCGACAACGCTCAGAAGCGGGGACAAGGCGGCCAGGTTAGTCATCCGCGTTTTCTCCCTTTACGTTCCTGCTTTCTCCGGCTTCTTTCTTTTTCTCTGCCTGGACGCTCGTTATTACAGCTTCGTCTATCACCACATTCTGGATGGCCTTTCCTTTTGCCATGTTCTCCCGAAACCTCGCTGAGATGGATTCAGTCATGACCAATCTTGTCCCGGGTGGCCGCGTTTCCCGGACAAAGACCCTCTGCCGGTTCTTGACCCGATTGACGAGATAAACGACGGAGCTATCCATCTTTCTCAGGAACGTCCCGGGATAGATTCCCATCCAGAACATCATGATGACAATCGGCACCAAATAGCCGATTTCCCGGAGGTTCATGTCCTCGAACGTCCGGACCCTGCCGTTTGTACTCGGGCCGTGCATGAC
>CAZKBY010000121.1:0-8409 GCA_964550915.1 uncultured Eubacteriales bacterium
GCCTGGGAAAAAATTGTTGACTTTCTCTATCGATAGAGCTATAGTATTATAAATATTTATCGATAGAGAAATAGTATGGAATTTGTAAGGATATCACCCAAATATCAGGTCGTCATCCCAAAAAAAGTGAGGCGGTCGCTCAAACTCAAGCCCGGTCAGAGAATGCAGGTGATCCCCTTCCAGGGCCGTGTCGAACTCATCCCGGAGCGCAAGATCAGCGAGATGAGAGGTTTCCTCAAGGGCATCAGCACCGACGTTGCCCGCGAAGAGGACAGGGAATGAATATCGTAGACTCCTCGGGCTGGCTTGAGTACTTGTCCGACGGCCCGAATGCCGCTGCTTTCGAAAAAGCGTTGATGAATGTCGATGCTCTCCTCGTTCCGACGCTCTGTCTCCATGAGGTCTTTAAGATCGTCCTCCGCGAGCGCGGCGAGAACAGTGCTCTCGAGGTCGTTGCCTTAATGCAGCAGGCTAAAACGGTAGATTTAACTCCGGAAATTGCCCTACTGGCTGCCCGGATCAGCCTCGACTTCAAGATCCCCATGGCTGACAGCATCATCTTGGCTACGGGAAACCTCTATGAGGCGACGATCTGGACTCAAGATGTGCACTTCAAGAATGTCAAAGGCGCAAAATACATGCCCGCCGCAAAAAAATAAGGAGGTCACGAATGGGAGCAACGCAGGATTTGAGGGATAAGATTTTTCTTTCCAGTTTACTGTCAGCGGTGGTCATCTTTGCAGCCTGGGCCAGTCTCGCAGCCGGGGAAACGCAGGTTCCGAAGGTTAGGCCGGCTGCGGTTGACTTTTTCAATATCCCGGAGGTCGAGGCCGCCTTCAAGGTCTTCGATGCCTGGGTCCGGGCGACCGCCGCTCAAAGAGAGCAGCCCGGACTTTCTATTGGCGTAATTTACGACCAGGACCTCATATGGGCTAAGGGGTACGGCTACGCCGACCTCGCCAAAAAAATCCCGGCCACGCCGGCCACAGTCTACCGCATTGCCTCGATCTCCAAGCTCTTCACCTCAACGGCGATCATGCAACTCCGTGACGCTGGCCAACTCCAGCTTGACGATCCTGTGACCAAGCACCTCCCCTGGTTTAGGGAGATCAAGAATGTTCATTCCGATGGACCGCTGATCACGATCCGCCACTTGATCACCCACACCTCCGGGCTGCCGCGCGAATCGCCCGTCTGCTACTGGAACGACCTTAACTTCCCGTCGCGGGAGGAAATGATCCGGCTACTCGCCGAGCAAGAGACCGTCTACCCGGCCGAAACCGAGTGGAAATACTCGAACTTAGCGCTGGCCATCGCCGGCGAAATTGTCGCCGCTGCGTCGGGCGAATCTTACCCACAATACATCGAGAATCACATCCTCAAACCCCTGGGTATGACTTCGACCCATGTCCTGCCCCTGCCTTCGACACCCAACCTGGCCACAGGTTACGGGAGGCGCGTGCCCGGCGAGCCGCGCGACGTCGAGCCTTTTGTCGACCTCCAGGGGCTGGCTGCCTGCGGCAACTTGGCTTCCACGGTTGAGGATCTGGCACGTTTCTTGAGCCTTCAGTTCCGCGACGGAGCGGCCGGGGGTGAGCAGATTCTCAAGGGTTCGACTCTCCGCGAAATGCACCGCATCCAGTGGCTGCGGCCGGACTGGCAGAGCGGCCATGGACTCGGTTTTTCGATCCGGCGGGTGGCCGGACAGGTCCGCCTCGGACACGGCGGCAGCGTCCCCGGGCATCGCACCCAGGTTGAATTCGCGCCCGAGGACAAGATGGCCGTCATCGTCCTCGCCAACGCCAACGATGGCGACCCCATGCGGTACGTCAACCAGGCCTGGACGATTTTAGGCCCGGTGTTGAAGCGAGCAACAGAGAAACCCAAGCCGGCACCCGAACCCGATCCAGCCTGGGAGAAATACGTCGGCACGTACACCTGGAAGCACTCGGACGTGGAGATCATGATCATCAACGGCGAGCTCGCCATGGTTGTCCCCGAGGCGGACAATCCCTGGGAATCGCGCCTTATCCTGACGCCCGCCGGACCGCACACCTTCCGGATGAAGGGCGGCAGTTCGAGCGGCGAGCTGTTGCGGTTTGAGCTGGATAAGTCCGGTCAGGTGACCCGGGTTATCGCGGGCTCGTACTATTATCTGCGGAAGTCTTGAGGATTCGCGAGCGCCTGAAAAAAGACCACCTTCGCTCGAATCTTCGTCAAATCCAGCTCTCTCTTAGCGCCCCAGCCGTTGATACCCGGAGGAATGGTGGAGCGAAAGCGCTCGCAGGAAGAACGGGTATTGCTTCCCCCTGGCTCGTTAGATAGAATCATGATATTCGTCTCAGCATGAAAAAATATATAAAGCTATGGATTCTGCCGCTTGTGCTTGTCTTTGTTTCGGCAGGGACAAACAAGCTCGCCCGCTCGGCCTGGGATAGTCTGGTTTATTTCAAAGCCCCTCAATTTGCTGTCGAGCCGGGCGGCAGGGCAGAGCCGATCAGCCGCGTTGTCGTCCTCGTGGTCGTGGATGGGCTGCGGGTCGATGCCTTCCACAAGATGGCGTACGTTTCGTCGCTCAAGGCAGAGGGAGCTTTTTTTACTTTGAAAGTAGGACAGCCCTCGCTCACTTATCCCTGCAGCGCCACGATCGGTACGGGCGCCTGGCAGGAGGTGACCGGCGTCACGACCAACTGGTTTGAGGGGCCGCTCAAGCTGGATAGTATCTTCTCCCTGGCTAGGGATAGCGGGCTAACCGCAGCGATCGTGGCCGAAGAAGGATGGGGCAAGCTCTTCGGGCACCAGACAACGAGGGTTGAGGCGAGAAAATGGGAGGATGCTTACGTCACGTTTGATGAGGAGACTCTGAAAAAGGCGCTTGAGATTCTGGACAGCGTTCAGGGTGAAGGTTCGAGGAGCGAGTCCAAGAATGACCTTGGCGCTCCTCCAGCAGGGAGTTCAGGCGATGAGCTTGACAAACGTGCCCGCCTTCTCCTCCTCGTTCATTTCTTGGACACCGACAACGCTGGTCACGATTTTGGCGGAGCCAGCCCAGAATATCAGGGTTACGCAGACCGCATTGGAAGGCTCATCGAGAGCTTGCACGGGGCGCTTCCAGATGATGCAACCCTCGTCATCACCGCTGACCACGGACAGATTGACCGCGGAGGTCATGGTGGCTGGGAAGACGTTGTCCTTCGCGTTCCCTTGCTCGTGCTGGGGAAATACATAAAGCCGGCGGATTACGGGGAGGCTGAGCAGGTGGACGTGGCACCCACTGTTGCGGCGCTGGCGGGACTTCCCGTGCCTCCCTACACGCAGGGACGGATCTTGACTGAGGCACTGGAGGGGGGCGCCCAGAATCAAGAGGTGCTCGTGCAGCTCGAGGAGCTTGTCATTAAACAAAAGGAGACTTTCGCCAGAGCCTACCTTGGGGCCATTGGGGCGGATTTTGAAAAAACACGCCGAGAAGTAAGACTGCTGCCGTCGGAAGGCCGGGCCGATTATTGGGACAGGGTCTTAGCCAGGGGAAAACAAGAGAAGATCAAGACGGAAAGGTTAAAGAACATCCCGCTCGCCCTCGCCGTCCTTCTTCTGCCTCTTCTGGCGTTCTGGCACTTCAAGAGGAAGCAGGGGCTCTCCTATGGGCGACCTTTCCTTGTCTCCTTGCTCTATTTCGCCTGTTATTACACGCTCTTTTTCGCCTCGGGCAAAAATATTTCATTGAGCTCCATCAACGATGAAGACTTGCTCCAGCGTTTTTTCAACGAGGTCATGTTGTACGCCGGGATAGCGGCGGTCGTCGCGGCGGTGGCACTCGCCGTGCTCGAGCGCCGGAAAACGAGGTATCAGGCGACTGAATCCGGAGTCATCCTTGTCGCCTGGATTGCTTACCTCATCGCCCTCCAGATAGACGTTTTTTTCCTCTGGAACGGCCCTCTCATCAGGTGGTATATCCCCAATATGCTCCTCGGGTTCAAGTATTATCTCGACATGATGACGCTCCTCGTCATCGGGCTGGCCTCACCCATTCTCCCTCTTATCTCCATGGCCGCCCATCAAATTTGTCAAATTTGGGGACGCCATACATAATACACTAATTTTTCATGGCGGCAGCGTATCGCACCCGTTGCGTCCGCGCGGGGGAAAACGGGAAAATTGGAAAAATTGGCAGCACACCCGTTCACCTAATTCTTTTTCGCAAAGATAATCATTGATCTTTTCTGTCCGCCCGATCGCAGCCACCCAATCGTATTTGTCACGGACGTAACAGTTTTGTAACATAAAAAAATAATTTAGTGAATTGCGTATACTGTCACCATTCCTTTATGCCGTCACCAAAATAACAAAGAATCACAAAATAATTGAGCATATAGTTTCCGTGTTTTATAATATTAGAAATTTGTAAGGAGGCGTGCATGAAAAGATATAAAATCAAATCCTGGAAGACCTGGATCCTGGTCCTATCCTTGGTCCTGGTCTTCGGTCCGTGTAATCTTCTTGCTCAGGCGCAAGCCCAGGCGCCGGCCAAGGCGGCCAAGAGCGCGACCACGAAAGGCACGTTCACAATCGAGGATGTGCTAAGCGCTCCCTACCCGCTCCACCTTGTCTCGGCCAAAAAAGCTGACCGCATAGCCTGGG
Source organism: uncultured Eubacteriales bacterium (assembly GCA_964550915.1). Classification (GTDB taxonomy): domain Bacteria; phylum Acidobacteriota; class Aminicenantia; order Aminicenantales; family UBA8522; genus JARYMI01. The sequence continues at coordinate 4,639 of CAZKBY010000121.1, forward strand.
TTTTCCACACCGAGGGCGCCAAGAACATCTGGACCGCGGCCGGCCCCGACTTTGTGCCCGTCATGTTGACGAACTACGCCAGGGACGAGGTCTTCGAGATTCCGGACGTCGAGATCACGGATGATGGTTCCCTCATCGTCTATGTTCGCGGCGGAAACCCCAACAGTCAGGGATGGGTCACAAACCCCACGAGCGACCCTGACGGCGTCGAGCAGGCCATCTGGGCGATCCGGACCAAGGGAGGAACTCCCTGGCGGGTCTGCGCCGGCAATAACCCGGTCCTCTCCCCTGACGGCAAATGGATCCTCGTGGTTAAAGACAACTTTATCTACCGCGTCGCCCTCCGCGACTCGAGCCCGTCCGGTGAACCGCCATCCCCCGAGTTGCTTTTTAAAGCCCAGGGTAGAAACGGCAATCCCCGCTGGTCGCCTGACGGGACCCGCATTGCCTTTGTCTCGAACCGCGAGGACCACAGCTTTGTCGGCGTCTTTGACCTCGCCAGCCGCAAAATCACCTGGATGGCCCCGAGCGTCGACCGCGACAGCGACCCGGTCTGGTCGCCCGACGGCAAGCGCATCGCCTTTTTCCGCCGGCCCGGCCGCCAGTACAATGAAGCCTTCGATTTCTTTAACCCTCCCAACGCGGCCATCTGGGTGGCCGATGCCGCGTCCGGCCAGGCCAGGGAAATATGGAACCCGGCCGGTGCCGACCCCAAATACTACACCGTCCGCAACCTGATGTGGACCGCCAATGACCGCATCCTTTTCACCGCCGAGCACGACAACTGGAATCACATGTTTTCGCTCGCGCCGAGCGGCGGGGAGCCCGTCGACCTCACGCCGGGTGAGGCCGAAGTCGAGCACTTCCACCTCTCGAGCGACGGGGCGACCCTCTTTTTCAGCAGCAACCTGGCCGACATCCACGGCCGTCACATCTGGAAAGTCGCCACAGCCGGCGGGAAAGCGGTGCAGTTGACCAAGGGCGCAACGATCGGCTGCTATCCCGTGGCCTTAGCTTCGGGAAAGGACGTCGCTTACATGTACGCCACTGCCAAGCACCCGATGTCGATCGCTCTCGTGCCGGCTGGGGGCGGCGGTCAGTCCAGAGTCATCGCTCCGGCCAAACTCCCCGAAAAATTCCCGCTCGATGAACTCGTCGTGCCGGAACTCGTCATCGTCAAAGCCCCAGACGGCCTTGATATCCCCTGCCAGCTCTTCCTCCCCAAAGGCGCCAAGGCTGGCGACAAGCTGCCCGGCGTCGTCTACACGCACGGCGGCCCCATCCGCCAGATGCTCTTGGGATGGCACTATATGGAGTTTTACACCGAGGCTTACGGCATCAACCAGTATTTCGCCAGCCGCGGTTACGTCGTGATTTCTATCAACTTCCGGAGCGGCATCGGCTATGGCCGCGCCTTCCGCATGCCGCCTGACGCCGGCCGCCGCGGCGCTTCCGAATACCAGGATGTGGTGGCGGGAGCCAGGTACCTCCAGAGCCGGCCCGAGGTGGACCCTGAGAGGGTTGGACTTTGGGGACTATCCTACGGCGGACTTCTCACGGCCCAGGGACTGGCGCGCAACTCCGACATCTTTAAGGCGGGGGTTGACCTGGCTGGCGTCCATGACTGGTCAGCGCGAGGTGAAGGCCGCGCCGGGATGACGATGAGTCCGGAGGATCGCAAGCGGGCCTTCGAATCCTCGCCGGTGGCCAGCGTCAAGACCTGGACGTCGCCCGTCCTTTTCATCCACGGCGACGACGACCGCAACGTCGACTTCTCCCAGACGGTCGACCTCGTCCAGAAGCTGCGGGCCAAGGGCGATGTGCATATCGAGCTCATCGTCCGGCCCGACGAGCCGCACGAATTTCTCGTCTATCGGAGCCGCATGGACGCCTACAACGCTACCTTCGAATTCCTCGACAAGTTCATCGGCAAAAAGAAATAAATTAGGGGGACGTCATACGTAATACACTTAATTCCATGTGATCCTAAAATAAATAAATTAATACGTCCCCAATTTTGGTGCCTTAATTTTGTGTATTACGTATGCTGTCCCCCTATTTTTGCCCTTGTGGGCCTGTCTTTTTCTTTTTGAGACTTCGTCCGGTTAAGGCCTCCAATTTGGCGATGAATTCCTCTGTTCCCAAAGGTCTTCCCGTTCTTTCGTGGAGCCGGATCAATTTCAAGAATGCCTGGTCGTCTTTTTCCTCAAGATACTTGCTCCAATTCCCGAAATCCAAGTACCCATCGGTGCCGGCCAACAGAGGGTCATCACGAAGTGATAAATGCGAACGCGCGCTTGACCAGGGATACTCCTCGGCTTTGTCCACGAGTCCTGCTCGGACGGGATTTCGTTCGACATAGCGAACAGCTGAATAAAGATGGATGTCGTCGAGAGGGCAAGAACCGTAGCGCCCCTGCCAGAGGTGTCCTTTCCATTTCTCTCTAATATTGATGATCGTCGAATATTTCCGGTGGGTTTCCCCAAGAGCACTAGCAAAATCATCCTTGTCTTTCGGGATGCCGATTAAATGAACATGGTTGTCCATCAGACAGTAAGCGAGAAAACGCAGACCCGCCTCCCTTGAATTATCCAAAAGCAGCCGGAGGTAAAGCGATTTGTCCGAGTCCGAGAAGAAAACTCGTTGCCTCCGATTGCCTCTTTGAGTGATATGGTGGGGTATTTCCGGAACGATGAGGCGCGCAAGACGGGGCATTTCAATTCTCCAAAACCATAGGCCAAAAGCATCGGTCAAATTAGAAGACGAAAAACGGGCGCAAATTTCTCAGACGAGGAAACTTTCGCTCAGCTTGCCAATGGATTCGCGGTCTGGACTGATCGCACTTACTCAGATGCCGCAAAAAGTGACAGCGAGCGAATTGAGCGAATTTAGTGTATTATGTATGGCCTCCCCCTATGTTAGTGAGCAATTCTTTGAGTCTCTTGTAGATTTCCCGGCGGTGGCCGACGGCGATGACGACGATGACGAGGTCTTTCTCTTTTGTCCGGTAGATAATTCTGTAATCGGACGTCCGCAGCGAATGCAGACCGGCCAGGTCATAGGCCAACGGCTTTCCCTTGGCGGGGTTCACGGCCAATGATTCTATCGCTTTCCTGATGATTCCCCTGATTGAAGGATCCAGCTTCTTGATGTTCCTCTTCGCCTCTCTCGTAAAGAGAACAGAATAGCGAGACACTTTCATTTAACCGGGAAGACTTCCTTTAGCGGATGAAGCCTTTTGGCCTTTTCATCCCTGAGCCCCCGGCGGATGCTGGCCATGAGATCGCTGTCGCTCAGGATTTCCAGGGTCTCGATCAGGCTTTCGTACTCCTCTATGCTCAGAAGAACCCCCTCGACCTTTCCCCGGTGGGTGATGGCAAAGGATTCGTGCTCCTCCCTGACCCTCCGGATGTACTCGGAAAGAAGAGCCTTGGCCTTGCTCAGTGGAACCGTGTCTGAATAGCTCATTGTCGCTTCCTCTCGATTGGTCTTTTTTTAGACCAATTTTTTGGTCGATGATATTTTATGCCGACCGCCTGTGTTTGTCAAGATAAAACTTGCGGAATCGCTGACGCTCGCGCTGAGGAGATTAGCTCAGGGGTTGTGACCCTGGATGACCTGTCGGCTGATCGTTCAGCCCAGACGAAATTCGGGGACATGGGAAAATCGGGGACACGTAACAATTTCCATTGAAATCGGTACCTGTCCCCAGATTTTCAATCCCGGTAGATCTCGCTCCGGTGCCCGATCTTGACGATTTCAACTGTCCGG
>CAZKBY010000122.1:0-8334 GCA_964550915.1 uncultured Eubacteriales bacterium
ATCAAGCGGTGTTAGCCCGCTCGATTGTTCGATTTCCAGGTCAATAACCTGGCCGTTTTTCTGAATTTTGAAATAAATGATTGTCTGAAAGTTCCCCGCAACCCCCGGGTCAACAAGAGATGTAAACCAGTTGGCCGACACCCTCTCTGTGATAATGTTCAGGTAATAGGTATAGGGAAAATTGGATAGCCCGCCGCCGGGGCCATAGCCGGGTCCTGCGCCTCCTCCAGGACCGCTTCCTCCTCCAATGCGAAGCCCTGTGCCCATCCCCTCGCCTCCACGCTCGGCTTCGGCTGAGCCCCCGCCTGTCTCCCCTATTTTGGTGCTTGACGCTGGCGGAGATTCTGGCTTGGTGATGGCTGCCTTTTTTTCTGCCTTGACCTGAGGTTCCTTTTTTGGCTTTTCTACCGGATGCCTCAAGGAAGATGAAGGTTCCGGGCTGGCTTTCTCGGGAGTGGTCAGTTCTCTGAGCGTTTCTCTTTTAGCCTGAGCGGCCAGGGACTTGGCTCCAGCTGGCCTTCCATCTCCTCCACCGCCCGGAGCGACGAGGTTGAGGGGAATGTAATGAATCATTCCCCGTTTTGGAGACGTGGGAAGCTTTGGCGAGACAATGACAAAGGTGAATACAGCCAGATGGACGATGAGGGAGGTCCTCACTGCCTTTTTAAAGACGATCTGTTCGGCTGATCCCGTCATTTTCTTCTGGAGCGTTGGTTGATCTCCTCGAGCTCGGTCAGGAGGCCGACGGTCTCCACCCCTGCTTTCTTAATGATATCGAGTATATCGATAAAAAAACCGTAGGGGATGGCCTCATCGCCTCTAATGAAAACAATTTTCTTTGACTTGCCAGCAAAATATTCCCTCAGCTTCCTGTCTAGCAGGTTGATATTAATGATCGCGTCACCAAAATGAATAAAACGGTCTTTGGTGATGGTGATGATCAGCCCCTCTTCGGCCGGGGCCGACTGTGTCTCGGCCCGCGGAAGGTTGATCCCGATCCCGGACTGCATAAGCGGCGCCGTGACCATGAAAATAACCAGGAGGACGAGCATGACATCGATGAACGGAGTGACGTTGATTTCTGAGAGAGACGTCCCGATCCGGCCTCTCTTGGACGGAGACAAGGACTGCGTTTTAAGCGCCATAGAGTCTTTCTGCGATGTTCAAGAATTCAAGGGAGAAATCTTCCATGGCGGTGATGAGGTCTTTGATTCGATGGAGGAAATAATTGTACGCGATGACGGCAGGAATGGCGGCAAAGAGGCCGGCGGCTGTGGCGATAAGGGCCTCGGCGATTCCAGGCGCAACGGCGGTCAGGCTGGCCGAGCGGAAGATTTCGATTTTGATAAAGGTATCCATGATTCCCCAGACTGTTCCGAACAAACCGATGAACGGAGTGACGCTGCCCGTCGTGGCCAGAAAGCTCATCATCTTTTCCAGTCGTGAGATCTCGGCATTAGAAGCCCTGATCAAGACACGGCTGAGGTTTTCAAGTTTGGTCGGATTCGGAGAATTCACCGGGTTGGGGCGCGACAGATGGGAGAGCTCTCTGAATCCAGCCTGGAACAGGAAAACCAGCGGGCTGCCCTGGTATTTTCTGGCCGCATCGTTGACTTCGGAGAGGTTCTTGCTTTTCCGGAAGGCTTTGAGAAATTTATCTGATTGGGAAAAAGCGGTCTTGATGGTTTTTCTTTTGTAGAAGATGATGGCCCATGAAAAGATGCTGAAAAAGACAAGGATGAGCAAGACCAATTGGACGATCTGACTTGCTTCGAGGATGTATCTCAGGACATTCATCGTCGATTCAATAAGTAACATAGGCATGGGTTATTGTCAAATAAACGCCTGGCCCCCTGCTCTCGGGGAGTTCTTGTTTATTGACAAATGGTCAGTCAAATTATAGATTTTTGCTTGTTAGTTTGATGAGGAAAAGAAGAGACGCCGTTTCTTTCAGGAAAGAGAGGCATTTCCTGCCGGCTCAGGTTCTGGCCATCAGTTTTATCGTTGCCATCCTGGCCGGGACTCTCCTTTTGCTCCTCCCCGTGAGCACGACTTCCGGGCAAATCTCTTTTATCGATGCCCTCTTCACATCAACCTCGGCCGTCTGTGTCACGGGGTTGATCGTTCGGGACACGCCGACAACTTTCAGCTTTGCGGGTCAGGTCATTATCCTGCTTCTCATCCAGGTCGGCGGGCTTGGCATTATGACCTTCTCAACCATGATCCTCTTGGCTTCAGGGCGGCGGATTGCCATTACCGACCGGATTCTGGTCCAGGAAGGTTACCAGCCCGGCTTTGCCTGGGAAATTAAGTCCTTGGTAAAAAATATCTTCCTATTCACTTTCATCATCGAATTTGCCGGCTTTCTTTTGCTTCTTGTCCGGTTTAGGGAAACCCTGCCCTGGCCGAAAGCCCTTTACTCGAGTCTTTTTCATGCCGTCTCTGCCTTCTGCAACGCCGGATTTTCCTTAAACAGCGACAGCTTGATGTCCTATCGCGGGGACATCCTGGTGAACGCGACGGTTATCGGATTGATCATTCTTGGCGGTCTCGGGTTTCTTGTCATCAGGGAGATGTCCGGGTTCATTTTCAAATTTTTCCGGGGAGCGAAGACGCATGTGTCGCTCCATAGCAAGATCGTCCTGTCGATCTCGGCCGCGCTCATCGGCGTCTCTTTTATCATTTTTCTCGGATTGGAATGGGACCACTCGTTGAAATTATTCAGTCTCAAAGAAAGGATACTCGCCTCGCTTTTTCAAGTCGTCACACCGCGCACGGCCGGCTTTAACACCGTGGATTTAACCTCTCTTGGCCCCGCCTCTATTCTCCTTTTGCTCCTCCTGATGTTCATCGGCGCCTCGCCCGGCTCAACCGGCGGCGGCGTGAAGACGAGCACTTTTGGCGTCGTCCTTGCCTTTATTCGATCTCGCATCGCCGCCAGAGAATCGATCCACCTTTTTTACCGAACGATTCCTCAGGAAAATGTCATCAAAGCTTTCACGATTATTTCCCTCTCTTTATGCCTCATCTTCATCAGCTCATTTGTTGTTTGTTTCAGCCAGCCCGGGATTCTGATGAGGGATGTCTTTTTCGAGGTTTTCTCCGCTTTCGGGACCGTCGGGCTCTCTCTGGGAATCACTCCTCATTTAACGAGCCTCAGCAAGATCTTCCTCATCATAACGATGTACGCCGGCAGAGTGGGCCCTCTGACGCTTCTCTATGCCTTCAGCCGACGCAAGGCTTTGGGCAAGTTTGAGTATGTTGAAGAAAAGTTGATGATCGGGTAAAATATGGGATAATCAAAATGAAATTTGCCATCATCGGGCTGGGGAGTTTTGGTTCGAACGTCGCCAGGACGCTGTTTGAGCGGGGCCATGAAGTCCTGGCCATTGACAATGATAAAGGCAAGATTGAAGAGGCCAAGTCTTTCTCCTCCCATGCTGTGCTGATGGATTCAGCTGACAAGGAAAACCTGGAGGCTGTTGGCGTTCAGGAGATGGACGTCGTGGTCGTCAGCTTGGGGCCGGAAATGGAGGCTTCGATTCTGACCGTCCTCCACCTTCATGAGCTCGGCATCAAGCGGATTGTGGCCAAGGCATTGACCGAAGACCACGCCAAAATCCTGGACGCTGTCGGCGCCACAGAAGTGATCTATCCTGAAAAGGATATGGCCATCCGGACAGCCCTCAAGCTGACCAGCCCTAATATCCTGGAATGTCTCCCGCTCCTGTCGGGAATAAGCATTCAGGAAATTGCCCCCCCGGAGAAGTTCATCGGTAAAAGCCTGAAGGAGCTTGACCTCCGCAACAAGTTTGGAGTCCAGGTGATCGCCATCCGCGAACTCATCCCCGAGCGGACGGTCTACGTGCCGAAAGCCGACTTCGTCATCAAAGACAGCGATATCCTCATCGTCATGGGGGATGAAAAAAAGTTAGAAAAGCTGATGTCCCTCTGATGGAGCGGACTACTCGAGAAGCCTCCTGAGAATCTCCTGGGCCACCTGTTTGGCCTGTTTTCCGGTCTCCCTGGATGGCCCGACGCAGGAGGGGCATCCCTCCCGGCAAGGGCAAACCGTTATCGTTTTCAGACAGTGCTGGAGTAGAGTTTTTTCTAATTCGAAGAGAGCCGGGCTCAGCCCGATGCCGCCAGGATAATTATCATAGATGAAGATATTCGGCTCGAAATCCGGCTCCATAAAGACGGGTTGATTTTCGGGGGAGGCAAGCTTAAGGGGAATGTCTCGCGGCGGAACGGACTCGCCGGTCAAGTTGTCCCCGAGGGAAACGCCCACATCATGGAGGTCGCACATCATGAAAAGAGGGGAGACGTGGTGAATGAGGTAAGCCAGGCCGAATATGCCGTTTATTTTCTCGTCCGAGGAAAAGGGCAGGCTTTGGATGAGAAAAGCTGGTATGGTCAGCCAGTAGGCCGTTGTGTGCATCTCGTTCTGGGGCAGGCTGAGGTTACCGGCGCCGACATTCTCCATCGTGAAAAATTTTATTTTCTTGAACCCGACGACTTGGGTGGCGACATGGACCTCGCCGTGGGAAACCTGGCAGCGGCCAAGCTTTTTCCTGTCAAAGACATCAAGAATCTTGATCTTCGTGTAATCGATGGCATCAGTGAAGTAATCGACGTCCGTTTTTTTGACATGGGCCTTCCTCTGGTCAAAATCTAACTTTTCCACGAAATACTGTTCCCCTTCGCACATGTAGATAGCCTTAGGGTGGAGGGTGGTCAGGGCGGAGGAGAAATCGACTTCAGCAATAGCTTTAGTTTCCCGGGTCTTATCCACAACCACGAAATTATCAGAGCTGATGCTGCGCAGGCTGACTCCGTCCGCCGGGTAGGCATCTGATGTCCAGTACCACTTTTCTTTGGAATGGTGGAGAAGCTTCTCCTCTTCCAAGAATCTGAGAATTTCGGCGATGTCCACCCGACCAAATTTTTCTCCATCGCTGAAGGGGAGCTCGAAGGAAGCGCACTCGATATGGCTGACCAGAATGGACAGGTTATCTGGGTTGATCAGAGCTTTCTCGGGGCTTTTGGAGAAAAAGTAATCGGGATGGTTGACGATGAATTGATCGAGAGGCGAACTTGAAGCGACAAGCACAGCGGCGGATTTGCCTGTTTTGCGGCCCGCCCGGCCAGCCCTCTGCCAGGTGCTGGCGATCGTTCCAGGGTAACCGGCCAGCACGGCCACATCAAGGCTGCCGATATCGATGCCAAGCTCAAGGGCGTTGGTAGAGACGACCCCGAGAATTCTTCCCTCGCGCAAGCCCTTTTCGATCTCCCGCCTTTTGAGAGGCAAGTAGCCTCCCCGGTAGCCGCGAATCAGTCCTTCGTCCTGGATTGTCTTCTCGATTTCCTCCTTGAGATAGGTCAGAAGAACTTCAGTGTTCAGCCGGCTCTGGGCGAAGACGATCGTCTGGAGGTTATTCTTCAGGAAGACGGCTGCGACACGTCGCGATTCGTTGATGAAAGACCGGCGGATACCCAGGAATTGATTGACCACTGGAGGAGTATAAAAAATAAAATACTTTTCCCCCCGCGGAGCGCCGTTGTTGTCGACCAGAGTGACAGACTCTTCAACCATTTTCTCGGCCATCTCGACGGGATTGGCGATGGTGGCGGTCGAGAGGATGAATTGGGGGGAAGACCCATAGAAAGCAGCGATCCTCTTTAACCGCCTGAGGACATTGGCCAGATGGCTGCCGAAGATTCCGCGGTAGTTGTGAAGCTCATCGATGATAATGTACTTGAGGTTTTTGAATAGATTGATCCACTTGGTGTGATGGGGCAGGATGCCGGTGTGGAGCATGTCGGGGTTGGTTAGGATGATCTGGCCAACGCTGCGGATAGCTTTGCGGGCATCTTGGGGGGTATCGCCGTCATAGGTGAAAACCCTGATGCCTTCGGGAAGAAAGTCGATGATCTCGTCAAGCTCAGCTCTTTGGTCCTGGGAGAGAGCTTTCGTCGGAAAAAGATAGATCGCCCTGCTCGACGGCTCTGAGAGAATCGTATTGAGGACAGGAAGGTTATAGCAGAGCGTCTTGCCGGAGGCGGTGGGCGTGACGACAACAATGTGTTTTCCTTCATGGAGAAGGTCCCACGACGTTCGCTGATGGGAGTAAAGCTTCAGATACCCTTTCCGCTCGAGGGCCTGGCGGAGGATGGGGTGAAGGCTCGCAGGGTAGTCAGCATAGATGCCTTCCTGGGCGGGAACGTGTTTGATGGCCCGGATGGAATCCTCTTTAAGGCCCATCTCGTTCAAGATACGCAGGGAATTGAGGAGATTGTCTTCTCTCGCCATCGAATCAGAAGCCTTGACTCATCGTACCTGATAACAAGGAAACGGTCAATGCCTTGCTGATGTCAGATGGTTCCTTGTGAAGAAAGGGGAAGCGCGTTAAAATAGAAACATGCTGAGAGAGATTCGGGTCAAGAAAGCGGCCCAGCACAATCTCAAGAGGATTGATGTTGACCTGCCGCGAAACCGGCTTATCGTTGTCACCGGGCCGAGCGGCTCGGGAAAGAGTTCTTTGGCCTTCGACACTCTTTACGCCGAGGGGCAGCGCCGTTATATCGAGTGTTTGTCTGCGTACGCGCGACAGTACATCGAGCAGATGGAAAAACCGGAGATAGAATCCATCGAGGGGATCTCGCCTTCAATTTCAATCGATCAGAAAACGATCTCGGCCAACCCTCGCTCCACAGTCGGCACGGTCACTGAAACATATGACCTGTTCCGCCTCCTTTACGCGCGGGCGGGCACTCCCCATTGCCCTCGCTGCGACCGGCCGGTAAGCGCTCAAACTCCAGAACAGATCAGCCGAAGGATCGCCGACGCCTTTGCTGGGGAAAAAGTGATGATCCTGGCCCCTCTGATCAGAGGCCGAAAAGGGGAGTATTCCCGCCTCATTGATAAAGTCAGGAAGAAGGGATTCCTCCGTGTTCGCCTTGATGGAAAGTGGAAAGAAGTCGGGGAGAATATCCGGCTGGAGCGGACGAAAAAGCACACGATAGAAGTCCTTGTCGATGACTTCATCATCCGGACAAGTTCCTTGCCCAGGCTCAGGGAAGGAGTGGGTAAGGCTGTCGAGCTTTCCGGGGGCGACCTCGTCCTGCTCGACGAGAATTCGAAAGAAACCGTTTTTTCTCTCAAGCTCCTCTGTCTCTTCTGCGGAGTGAGCCTGCCTGAGCTCGAGCCGAGGAGTTTTTCTTTTAACAGCCCCTACGGCGCCTGCCCGCACTGCCACGGCCTGGGATTCCAGACGACCGTAGACGAATGGGGAGAACTGGAAGTGACAGACTGGGTTTGCCCCGAGTGCTTTGGCGCTCGGTTAAAGAAAGAGAGCCTGGCTGTCAGGATTGAAGGGCTAAATATCCATGAATTAAGCTCCCTTCCGGTGAGCAAACTTGTCTGCCAGGTCAGGGATATGCGGTTCAGCTCAAGCTCGGCCCTCATCGCTTCCAAAATTCAAAAAGAGATTCTCTCCCGGCTCGAGATCATGATTGAGCTGGGCTTGCCTTATCTCCAGCTCAACCGGACAACGCTCTCTCTTTCTGGAGGAGAGGCCCAGCGTGTCCGCCTGGCCGCCCAGGTTGGAGCCCGGCTGAGGGGAGTCCTCTACGTTCTGGACGAACCGACGGTCGGACTTCACCAGCGGGACAACAGGCGCCTGATCCGGCTGCTGCGCGAAATCCGGGATCAGGGCAATTCGGTCATCGTTGTTGAGCACGATGAACAGACGATTCGCTCTGCTGACCATATTCTTGATCTGGGACCTGGCGCTGGCGAAGAGGGAGGCTACAAGGTTGCCGAAGGGAATCTCGCGGAGATCCTGAAAACCGAGGAGTCCCTGACTTCTCAGTATCTGCGCGGCGAGAAAAAGATACCTGTTCCTCCATTCAGGCGTAAGCCCAAGGGCTGGCTCACTATCGTGGGGGCGCGAGAGCACAACCTCAAGAATATCAAGGTCCGTCTTCCGCTGGGGACGATGACCGCTGTAACGGGTGTCTCCGGGTCCGGGAAAAGCACCCTTATCTATGACATCCTTTACAAGAGCCTGCTGAATATTCTCTATCAGGCTGAACATGCTGTCGGCGGCTACGACGCTATTCTGGGAGTTGAGGAAATCGATAAAGTCATCGCCGTGGACCAGAAGCCAATCGGCCGGACCCCCCGGTCTAATCCGGCTACTTACACAGGCCTGCTCACTCCGCTGAGGGAGCTCTTTTCCCGGACTCCCGAAGCCAGAATGAGGGGTTACAAGTCGAGCCGATTCAGCTTCAACCTGCGCGGCGGACGCTGCCCCGCCTGCGAGGGCCAAG
>CAZKBY010000123.1:0-8227 GCA_964550915.1 uncultured Eubacteriales bacterium
CGGTGCCGTTCAGGCAGGACGAGATCAAGCCTCAGGGCTTTTCTCTTGAATGCAGGATCATGGCCGAGGACCCATTCAATGACTTCATGCCCTCGCCCGGGAAAATCATTTTCCTGCACACACCCGCCGGGCTGGGCGTGAGGGACGATAGCGGAGTTTACGAAGGCTATGAGGTTCCCTTGGAATACGACCCGCTCCTTTCCAAGCTAATCACCTGGGGAAAGACAAGACAGGAGGCTATCCGCCGGATGCTGCGGGCGCTGGCAGAATACCAGGTCTACGGGATCAAAACGACCATCCCCTTCTTTAAAAGAATCCTTCTCCACCCGCAATTCCTGGCCGGCCGTTACAACACCCATTTCATTCCTGAACTGGAAAAGGAAGCGGACCGAGAAAACCCTGAGGAAGAAATGGCTGCCCTGATCGCGGCCGGAGTTAAAAGCTGTCGAGATAACAAGTCCGAAATCGGGCCGCAGGCCAGAGGAAAGGAAAACCCGTGGAAAATCCAGGGAAGAATCGAAAACTTAGCCAGCAGGTTGTGAAATGAATTTTTCTTTCTGGCTGGAGCAGAAAGAATACAAACTCAGCCTTGAGGAGAAAGGGAAAAACCATCTTCGCGTCTCGGTCAACGAGCAGCCCTTTGAAGTCTCGGTTGAATTCGTCAGCCGGAATGAGCTTCTTTTGAAGATAAACGGCCGAGTCTATAATGTTGTCGTCAACTCCAATTCGCTCTCCCATTCAGTTTATGTCAATGGCCGGCTGTTCAAGGTAGAGAAACGGTCGGCTCTTGAAATCCTGAAAGGAGAGAAGGCAAGAACGAAGAAGAGGGAAGTCAAAATCAGCATGCCCGGCCGGGTCGTTCAGGTCATCGCCCGAGAAGGCCAAGAAGTCCAGGAAGGAGAGGCCATCCTCGTCCTCGAGGCAATGAAAATGCAGAACGAGATCAAGTCTCCTCAAGCAGGAAAAATTCGCCAGATCCGTGTGCAAGCCGGGGATTATGTTGAAGCCGGCGCTATTCTTTTTGCTGTTGAATAAATGGCTTGCGGCTGCCTCTTTTAGGGGGCCAGCATCTCTTTTTATGTGATTAGATCGGGCGCAGGAGGCTTCCCTTGACCCCGGGCCCCGTGGAACCGGTCCCGTCGGTTCCCCCCGTTGGAGAAGCCGACGGGACCCCCCTCCGCTACGGGGGCTTTTGGACAGCCTCCCGCGCCCATAACAAAGATTACATATTCAGAGATACTTGCTTTTAGGGGGAGAAAATTTATTTTTTGGGCCGATAGTGGTATAGTGAAAAACGTTCTTCAATGACCAAAAAAAGGCTTCGCTCTCTTATCGCTTTTGGTATTTTGGTGGTCGTTCTGCTGGGCGGGGGAATTTATCTCCGGAACTTTTTCCTCGCTCAAGTTACAAAAAGAATACAGTCAATCGTCAGCTATGAGCGCTTCCATATCAGCCTTTTTCCGCCTTCACTCGTCCTTGAGGATGTCCAGACCGTCTCGCAGTCCCCTTATTTTTCTGCCCGGCGGATTATCCTCAAGCTGCCCTTCGCCTCCCTTTTCAGGAGTGAGAAGCCACTGACGATTTTTATCGATCAGCCGGTCATCCGGGTCGCGGCCCAAGCTGGAGAACCCGGAGGCGGCCGCAGCGCTGGCATGTCGCTGAGCCTTCCCTTTGCCCTTGATAAAGCGCTCCTCAGGGATGGAGAGTTCTATTACCAAGGCCAAAAGGTCAATTTTCAGGCTGGAGGAGTCCAGGCCCTTCTCGAGCGAAAAGGAGAAGGCCTTTACTTAAGAACGGAGATCGATCGAAGCATCCTGCTCCTCGAGCCGGGCCGGCTGCCTCTCCGGGGAAAGTTGAGGCTAAGCCTGGAGAATAAGGGAAATAGACTGGTCGTCAACAGGTTTGTTCTGGACGGCTCGGACATCATCATCAAAGCAAAGGGCGTCCTGACCAACCTCCGCAATCCTCAGGGAACTCTTCGGATTTCATACCGAGCCGGGATGGAAGCCCTGGCAGGGATCCTCAATATCCCTTTCCGCTGGGCGGGACGGACTGAAGGCGAAGGAACATTCGAGCGAGCCCAAAACGAGATCAAGTACGCGACCTCTTTTTCAAGCGAGAGCCTGTGGTTGAACGGCGTTTGTCTTGAGAAAACGACCGGCCGGGTTGAGTATGTGCCCAAGCGCGGCTTCACCGTGGAGATGAACATCCGGAAGAAGACCGGCCAGGAGGACGTGAGCATCAGGTCAGAAGCAGGGAAACTGAGCGGAATCCTGAGAGGTTTTCATCTTGATCCCGTGCTATCCTATTTTTCTTTGCCCTGGCCTGTTCGCTCAGCCGTGTGGGGGAAGTTTAGTCTCGACGCGGGACAGTTCAGCGCCGACTTCGAGTTCAAAGATGAAACTTTTGCCGTTGAGCAAAACAGGTATCCTTTTCGCGGGCCGGCCCGATTCACGTGGGACGGGAAGCGGGAGATTGCCTTTTCTCTCCCTCAACTAGAGACAAGCTTTGGCCGGGTCGACGTTAACGGGAAGCTCACCGTCGGCGGACCCGTCGATGTTTTGATTGCGGGCGATTTCAGCGATGTCAAGATAGCCCGCGAATTCACTTCAGTCGTGTTGTCAAAGCCGTTCGCGATCCCGGAGATCAGAGGAGCGGGGAGTGTCGCGACGCATATCGGCGGGACATTCTCGGTCCCCCGGGTAAGGCTGGATTTCCTGCTCTCGCCCGCCGGCTTTGCTAATTTTGATATGAGATCCTGCCAGGGATTTGTTGAGACTGAGCAGGGCATAACAACGGCACAAGTCAGGTTTGATGACCCCTCTTATAGAGGGGAGCTCAGCCTTTTTTCCAAGCCAGATGATCTTGATGTTCAGATTAAGCTGGCCGAAGGCGCTGCTGAGAGGATCCTCCCGCGTCTGAACATCCGGCTTCCTCTTCAAGGTCCCGCCTCTGGCGCCTTTCGCGTCAGTCAGAGGGAGGGGGCTCTCCGGGTTGAGGGACAATTTTCCAGCTCCCGGCTCAAGCTTGGATTTGCTGACCTCGCGTCTGTTTCCGGAAAGCTGAGCTGGGGCGGTGGAGTCCTGTCTTTTCCTGAGCTTTCGTTCGATCTTTACGGCGGCAGGATCAGAAACGTGTCCCGTCTGGATCTCGCCGGAGGCCTTCTTGAAATTGAAACGAGCGCGGAAAACCTGGATCTTTACTCTATTGACCTGCGTCTGGAGGGAAAACTCTCGTTTGATTTTAAGGGTCAGGGGAAGTTAGGCGAAGAAATCGCCTCAGGAAAGCTGAGCCTGAAGAACTTGCATTACCCTCCTTTTCAAGAGACGCAGGTAGACGGGAAGCTCAGACTGAGCTTCGCCAAAGATCTCGTTGGCCTGAGGGTTGAAGGACGCTTCTTGCCTGGAGAGAACGATTTTTCCGTTGAGGCGAGAATTCCCTTATCCGGACATGACATCGCTCTTGATATCAAGGGTGGCTTTTCTAACCTTGACCTGCTCCTGCCCTGGAAGGGCGTTGTGGGCAGGATCAACTATTTAGCTGAAGTCCGGGGGCTTCCGGATTCCCCCCGCCTGGACGGGGCGGCCGATTTTCAGGGCCCTCTCCTTCCCTTTCCTCGGTTTGCTCAAGCTCTTACCGATTACACAGGCCTTGTCTTCATCCAGAACAACAGAATCTCAGTCAGGTCCTTCAACGCGAAGTTAGGAGGAGGAAACCTTCAGGGTGCGGGAGAGCTGCGGCTGGGGAAAGGAGGAGTTGAAAACATCCGCTTCACTCTTGACGGCGATGATTTGTTGCTTTCCCCTCTGGAGAGGACAAGGGCGCTCGCGGATGCCTCGTTAAGGCTGATCAAGGACGATAACCGTTTTGCCTTGGAGGGAAACTTCGACGTGGAAAGGCTTTCCTGGCGCCGAGAGATTTTTGAAAAGCTCGCTTTTTCCTCCGCTCCTTACCCTGAGGCGAGAAGAGAGGCCGGTATTTTTGACGATCTGACGCTCAACATCCGGCTGAAGGCGGAAGACAATGCCTGGATGGATA
Organism: uncultured Eubacteriales bacterium; assembly: GCA_964550915.1. Lineage (GTDB taxonomy): Bacteria > Acidobacteriota > Aminicenantia > Aminicenantales > UBA8522 > JARYMI01. Next base: position 4,039 of record CAZKBY010000123.1, read on the forward strand.
ACTCCCTGGGCCGGATCAGAGGCCGGTTCGATCTGACGATCGCCGGAAGCGTCAAGGCGCCGATCCTTCTTGGTGAAATGGAGGCTTTAGGAGGAGAAGCCTATTTTCAGGACCGAAAATTTCAGGTCTTGAGGGGGCGGGTCAGCTTTTTCAACCCGACTGCCATGGAGCCCTACCTCAATTTCAGGTGCGAGACTTACGTCAAGGACTACCGGGTGACACTCACTCTGACGGGCCTCCCTGACCAGCTCAGGCCCGAGTTCGCTTCCTCTCCCCCTTTGTCCCCGGAAGACGTTCTGGCCCTTTTGGCTCTAGGAGAGGCGTTTAAAAGGCCCTATTCCTCGGAAAGCAGCAGCCAGATAAGCACAGCCTCGTTGCTGTCCTTCGAGCTCACCGAAGGAGCTCAGAAACGGGCGGAAAAACTTTTCAGCCTGGACCGGTTCCGGATCGACCCTTTCCTCATGGGCTCCTCGGCCGAGATGACCGCCCGGCTGACTGTAGGAAAGAAGATTTCACGCGACTTCTCCATCTATTATTCCACAAACTTAACCAGGCAGACGGAGGAGATTGTCCGGCTGGAATGGGACCTGGGCAACGAGTTTTCTCTCGTTGGCACGAGAAACGAATTGGGAAGAATCAGCTTTGACATCAAAATCCGGAAGAGGTTTTAGGAGCCTGGCGGGGAAACGCTCGGCTTTCACGGCCCAGCTTGGCGTAGTCTTGTCGATCCTCGGATTTCTCCTTCCTTTTGCTTTCGCCCAGCAGAAGGAGATGCCGCTCGTCTCGGGAGTCGAGGTTTGGGTCGATGACCGGCCGGCCGGCAAGAACCTGGAGAGTTTGATCTCAATCAAGGAGGGCGATCCTCTTGCCTTAAAAGCCATCACCGAGAACATCAAGCAGGTCTGGAAGACCGGCCTTTTCTCGGATGTCCAGGTGGTCAAGTTCGGCCAGAACCCGGTCCGGTTGACGTTCAAACTGACAAGCAGACTGCGGGTCCGAAACACGTATTTTCGGGGAGCCAAAGGTTTGCCGACGAGGAAGCTGAGAGAGGCTCTGTATTCATTCCGATCGGATAGCGCCTTTTCTGAGGATAAACTCGGGCGGGCGAAAGAAGAGCTGAAAAGAGCTCTCCGACAAGAAGGCTATTTTCAACCGACGGTCGAGACTGCGGTAAAAAGACAGCCGAACAGCCCTGAGCTGGAAGTGACTTTCACGATTTCAACCGGAGAGCGTTTCCTCATCAAGAGCCTTGACATTGTGGATAGCGGGGTTCTCTCCCCGGGAGATCTCAAGAGGAAAATGAAGAGCCGGGAAGGAGGAGTCTATATTCCTTCCCGGCTCGAAAGCGACCTGATAAGACTCAAGGATGCCTACGTTGCGCGCGGCTACAGGCGAGCAGAGATTCACCTGGCGGAGGAAAAATTCGACCCCATTGCGAGAGCCGTCGGGCTGAGCTTGAAGGTTATTCCGCAGGAGCGGATCGAGATCGTGATCACCGGAGCCGAGATACCCGCCAACCTGGTCGAGCCGATTTGGGAGGAGAGAATCTTTGAGGAATGGGGAGTGACAGAGGGAGAAGCCAGAATTCTATCCTACCTGAGAGGCAAGGGATTCGTCTTTGCTTCGGTGACCTCGTCCGTTGAAAAGACTGAATCAGAGATCCGGGTTGTCCACGTCGTCAGCCCCGGCCAGAAATTCAAGATCAAAGAAATCCAGTTTGAAGGAGTTCATTATTTTGGGCCCGACCAAATAAGAGATGAACTGGGGATCGTCGAGCGCATCCTTCTTTTCAATATGCTGGACGGAAAGAGGGTTTTTGAACTGCCAAACGATATCCGGTTCCTTTACCAGTCCCGGGGTTTCGCCGATGTCCTCGTCGATCTCGATTTCGTCAGGCAGGGCAAGAACCTGACGGCCGTTTTTTCGGTCCGAGAGGGAAATCAGCAGATCATCAAGGAAATTGACATCAGGGGGGCGGTTTTGTTTAACCCGGAGACACTCCGGAGTCAAACCGGTCTTGTCGAGGGAGGACCCTATTTTCCGCCCGATCTTCAGAAGGCCGTCCAGAAACTTGACGTTTTTTATCAGAATCATGGAATCAGAGGTACGAGAATCGACCCCGCGGCTGAAGCTTTGGGAGAAAACCTGTTCAAAATTATTCTGAATATCAAGGAAGGCCGCCGGAAAAAAATCAGGAACCTGATTGTCTCCGGAAACGCCGTCACCAAGATGGGCACTATTCTCAGAGAACTGGAGTTTAGAGAAGGAGACGATGCCCTCTCCGAGTCGATTGCTGCCTCCAAGCGAAATCTGGAAAACCTGGGGATTTTTTCGGAGGTGAAAATCGAGGAGATTCCGCTGCCGGCGGACGAGGAGAGTCTCGTCGTCACGGTTCGCGAGGGGGAAAGAAACTATGTCGGCTTCGGGGTGGGGCTCGAGACCAAGAATGAGCCATGGAAATCGGCCCTTTTTGACGCTAACCTCAGGCCAAGAGGAACCGCCGAGTTCATGAGGAGCAATGTCTTCGGCAGGGCGGCCCACCTGAGCTTTGTCAGCCAGTTCAGCCTGGCTGAAAAACGAGCGGTCATTAGCTGGGAACAGCCCTATTTCCTCTTTAATTTTCCTCTCGAGACATACCTCAACGCCTGGATAGAGGAGGAGGATCGGCAAAGCTTCGGGCTGGAACGGGAAGGCGTCAGCCTGTCGTGGATAAAATCTTTCTCCTTGAACCTGACCTTGCTGGCCACTCTTCGATACGCCAGGACAACGCTGACCTACTTGAAAATTACTCCCTCGGAAATCGACCGCCAGTTCTATCCCTACTCGACGACTTCGGCCTTTTCAAGCTTCATCCGCGAGAAGAGAAATGATCCGTTCAATCCTGAGGAAGGGAGTTTTTCCAGCCTGGCCTTGGAGTGGGCTTTTCCTCTTTTCGAGACGGAATCCGACTTCCTCAAAGTCGTGCTGAAGCACCAGCGTTTTCTCGGGCTCATTCCCGGCGTGAATTTCAGCTCCACCTTTCGCCTCGGCCTCGGCATGGGCAGAATGCCCATTCACGAGCGTTTTTTTGCTGGGGGAAGCAACTCGTTCCGGGGTGAGGAATTTGATGAGTTAGGACCGAAGGACCTGTCGTCGGCCAGGCCGATCGGCGGGAAGGCCCTCTTTCTCCTTAATTTTGAGCTAACCTTTCCGATCGTCTCTTCCTTGGCTGACCTGGCGGGCGCTGTTTTTTACGATGCGGGAAATGTCTTTTACAACCGGAGTGATTTTGACTTGAGAGACCTGGAGCATGCCCTTGGTCTTGGGCTGCGTTACCGGACCCCGCTCGGGCCGCTGCGTCTTGAACTCGGCTGGAACTTAAGCGACCCCGGACGGAGAGGAAAACCCTTAGCTTTTATCACGATCGGCCATGTTTTTTAAAAAGGATCAGGTTTATCCTGCGATCAGCTTGCTGGTTAGCTTTATCATCCTGGGTGCCGGCACTGGTTTTTCGGAAGTCGTTGATTGTATCGTGGCCAGAGTCAACGCCGACATCATCACCCTATCCGACATCAGGATTCTCCAGGCGTTTGGCATCGGGAGGGGAGAAAAGGGGAGGCTGAGCGCCGAGGTCCTTCAGCAGATCCTTGAGGAAGCGATCAACCGGAAAATCGTGATCGAGCTCGTGTCCGAGAACATCACTGTCACGGACGAGGAAGTCGATCGGCAACTTCAAACAGTAATGGGGAACCTTGGCCCCGCAGAGTGGCAGAACAAGCTTGACGAGTTTGGGCTTGAAGAGGATGACTTGAAACCTTACCTGAGAGAGCTGCTCGTCTATGAAAGGATCATCTCCCTCCGCTTCAGCCAGAGCGTGACCGTTAGCCTGGGGGAGATAGAAAATTATTATGCCGAGGTTTATCTGGCTGCTCAAAAGGCCAAGGGCGAAGAACCCAAGCCGATGATTCAGATTCTCGATGACCTGGAATCGGAGATCAGGAGAGAAAAAACAGAAAGCCAGGTGTCTTTGTGGATGATGAACCTCCGGCAACAAGCAGAGGTCTACATTCATGTCAATTGTCTTGAGCAGGCCAGGCTCGGTGGGGGGAAAGGATGAGTCTCATCGTCTATCTTTTTCCCGGTCAGGGCTCGCAGAAAGTCGGCATGGGAAGGGATTTTTTCGAGCGCTCTTCTTTGGCCAGGGACATTT
>CAZKBY010000124.1:0-8185 GCA_964550915.1 uncultured Eubacteriales bacterium
TAAGAAAGCACCAGACCGTTATCGAAAGCGGGGCTTTTATCGGCTCGGGCACCGAGCTTGTGGCCCCGGTCAAAGTCGGACGGAATGCCTACGTTGGAGCCGGTTCGACGATCACCAAGAATGTCTCAGCCGAGGCCCTCGCCGTTGCCCGAAGCCGCCAGGTAGAAAAGCCCGGCTGGGCCAGAAGAAGGGTAAAGAAGTAGTGTGCGGAATAATCGGCTATATCGGCTCCAAGAAGGCTGTTCCGGTTTTGGTTGAAGGGCTGAAGAAGCTTGAGTACAGGGGTTATGATTCGGCGGGGATCGCGGTCATCGAGCAAGGCCGGATCCAGATCAAGCGAGTCAAGGGGAAAATACGGGACCTTGAAGAAAGCCTGAAAACAACGGCCTTCAAAGGAAGCTGTGGCCTCGGGCACACCCGTTGGGCTACCCATGGACGGCCGAGCGAGGAAAACGCCCATCCCCACCGGGATTGTTCTGGAACTCTGGTTGTCGTCCACAACGGCATCATTGAGAACTATCTGCTTCTCAAGGAGAGGCTCAAGGCAGAGGGCCATGTCTTTGTTACCGAGACCGACACTGAGGTTATTGCTCACTTGGTGGAGAAATATTTCGGAGGTTCCCTGGAGGAGGCTGTGCGGAAAGCCCTGGCGCAGCTCGAGGGAGCCTACGCCGTGGCCGTCGCCTCTGCCAGTGACCCGGATAAAATTGTCGCCGCCAAATCAGGCCCGCCGGCTGTCATCGGCTTGGGCACGGACGAATTTTTCGTCTCCTCGGATATCAACCCTATCCTCAGCCATACCTCAAGAATTATTTTCCTCGAAGACAAGGAAATGGCCATCCTGGAGAGGGGAGGCGTTCGGGTTGTCGGATTTGACGGGCGTTTGCTCGCGAAAAAGGAAAGCCAGCTCGCCTGGACTCCCTTGATGATCGAAAAAAAAGGTTACAAGCATTTTATGCTCAAGGAGATTTTCGAGCAGCCCCAGGTCGTTCGGGACACCCTCCAGGGCCGGATCTCCCAGGGCTCGGGGAAGGTCTATCTTGGCGAAACGGCGCTGGCCTCTTCGGCGCTCCAGAAGATCCAGCGAGTCATCATCATTGCCTGCGGCACGTCTTACCACGCCGGGCTGGTCGGAAAATACTTCATCGAATCAATGGCCAAGATTCCAACCGTGGTCGAATATGCCTCAGAATTCCGCTATCAGGATTTGCCCTTGGACAAGAGGACCCTCGTTGTTGTCATCTCTCAATCCGGCGAAACGGCTGACAGCCTGGCTGCCCTGAGAGCCACGAAAAAATCCGGGGCTCTTAACCTGGCCATTTCCAACGTCGTGAACTCCTCGATCCCGCGGGAAGCCGGCGCTGTCCTCTATACTCATGCGGGACCGGAAATCGGGGTGGCTGCCACCAAGACATTTTCCGCTCAACTGGCCGCTCTTTCGCTTCTTGCCCTCTTTTTGGCCCGGGCGAAAGGAACGATGGATGAAGACTCCAGCCTGCCTTTTGTTCAGGACCTGCTCCGGGTTCCTCACCAGATGGAGCGTTTCCTGGCCGATGCCGGACGGCTCGAAGGCCTGGCCCAACGTTTTATCTCCTTTTCTCATTTTCTCTATCTCGGCCGCTGGGTCAGTTTTCCGGTCGCCCTGGAAGGAGCTCTCAAGCTCAAGGAGATATCCTATGTCCACGCCGAAGGTTATGCCGGCGGAGAGATGAAACACGGGCCGATCGCCCTCATCGATGAGAAGATGCCGACCCTGGCTGTTGTCCCCCGGGACAGAGCTTATGAGAAAATGTTGAGCAACATTTCCGAAGTCAAGACGCGGCTTGGCTACGTCCTGGCCGTCGCTTTTGAAAACGACCCGGAAATCGCTCGCCAAGTCGACGAGGTCATCCATGTTCCCTCGGTCGGCCCCTTGCTCAGTCCCTTCCTGACGATTCTTCCGCTCCAGCTTTTTGCCTATCATATTGCCGCCAAGAGGGGAGCCGATGTTGACCAACCCCGCAACCTGGCGAAAAGTGTGACGGTGGAATAGCTCTTGAAACGACGGCAGAAAATGAGCGGTGTAGCGTTGGGCGGGTTGAATTTAATTCTTACTATTTATATAATTTCTATAGAAAAAATAAAGTATTAAGGAAAGATAAAGAAAGGAGAAGAAATGCGAAAAACGATGGCTTTCTGGGCCGTCCTCCTGATGCTGGCCGCGCCGGGCTTTTCCGGAGTGGTCAAGAAAGCCAAATCGGATGTTACTTTCCGGGGGTTCGGCAAATTCAGCTTGACCCAGAGCGACAAGCTGACCGTCGCCCAAAAATGGTCTAATATGCAGAGTGATTTTAAAGGCCAAGGGCTGGCTGGAAGTCTGGCTGCCAAGACGATCCTCAGGTCTGGTGACACCGGCGAGATCATCGACCTGCCGGCCGCGACCCTCTACCGGCTGGACAACAAAAAGAAAGAATACACGGTTAGCCCCATCGAAAAGCTGAAAGAAGAGAGTGGCGGAGAAAAGGCTGAAACCGAGAAGGAAACCAAGGAGGAGAGAGCCGAAAGCAAAATCAGGGTCACGAAAAATGAGTTCAAAGTCGATGACACGGGAGAAGAATCCACGATCAACAATTTCCCCGCTCACAAGTACCTCGTCCTCTGGCTCCTCGAGTGGGAAAACACCGAGACAGGGGAAAAGGGGGCCAGCCGCCTGGAAACGCTGGTTTGGACAACACCCCTGAATGACACCCTCGAGAAAGCCCGGAAAGAGGAGATGGAATTTTCCCGCACCTACCTAGAAAAACTCGGCATCGAGGTCGGAAAAATGGAGGAAGACGTGCTGGGCGTTAGATGGATGGCTATCCTGGATTCCATCGGCCAGGCCAAGGGCCGGCCGAGTCACGACTATTCCAAGGCCGAGTCCGAAATGGAGAAGATCAAAGGCTATCCGATCGTCATCGACGGCAAGTATTTCGTTAGCGCCGAGAAGCCGGCTGGCGCTGCCGGGGAGGCAGAAGAACAGCCGTCGGCGACCGATGTCAAAGGCCGCCTGGGCGGTCTGCTCAAGAAAACCCTGAAGAAGAAACCGGCAGAGGCTGATAGTGCCAACGAGCCCGTCCTTGCTTATCGCACCGAGGTTATCGAAATCATGACCCCGGACCTCGGCGTCGGCGATTTCCAGGTGCCAGCGGGCTACAAAAAGAAGGGCTGATCTCCAGTTTCAACAGCAATCGAGACGAACTCCTTTCAAGACGCTCTCGACAAAAACTTGAGGGAAAAATTCAGGTCATTATGCAAGCTGTCCCCATTTTCAGAGCAGACCCCTGCTTACCAGCTTAGTTTAGCCATCAGCCGGGCCTGGCGGGGTTGCTGCCTTGCCCAGACCTGGCCAAAAAGCGCCGTGTCCTCCTTCACGAAAGAAATCGGCTTCTGACTGTTGAACACGTTGAAGACATCGGCCCTGAGAGACAAAGTTAGGGGCTGACGGCTGGCCATGCTTCCCACCCGGAAAATTTTCTCGACGGCCACGTCCAGGTAGAAGTGGCCGGGGGATTTGCGTGTGCCCCGGCCTTCGGGAAACGCATAATAGCCGCCGAAAAAGGGGACATAGCCCAGTTTTTCCCAGTAATAGCCGGATACATACTCGAAGGCGGATGAAACCAGGATCCCGTAGGGGAGAACAAAAGCTGAGTTAAGCTTGACGTTGTGGTCCACAGTGTAGGGGAGTTTTCCGTACCAGCCCTCATCCCCGATTCCTCTTCCGCCGAGTCCCCCCAGGACCTCGTCCACCCAGGACTTGATCTCCTTAAGTTCTGGGAGGTCAGGGACATAAAGATGGTTTCCGAAAAGACCAAGATAATTGGTGCTTCCTTCTTCCTGGGCGTAGGAGCCTGTTTCGACCTGACCGGGGTTTGTCCCCATGGCCGAGCAATGGGCATAAGAAGCGTCGAGGTATATGCCCTGGCCAATCCGGCCGTTAACTTCGATTTCGAAACCCGTGTAGCGCCGCCGCTTGTACTCGAAGTTGTCATAAAGGAATTTGTAGAGGTTCACCGGGTCGAAGATGGCCAGGATTTCTAACAGCTTATCCGCTCTCGTGTGAATGAAGCGGGCTTTGAGAGCCCAGTTTGAGCCCAGACGCCGGTCGAATTCGATGAGGTAGCGGCTGAGAAAATTCGGGCTCACGTCTTCGCTGACCTCGAGCGACTGCGTTTTTTGCTCGGCCTCGAACTTCCAGGAGGAAGGGTCATGGATCTCGCTTTCTGTCGGGTTTTGCCCTCCCTGCCAGCGATATGTGCGGAACGTCAGCCCCGCGCCTGAATTGAAAAACCCGAGGGGCATGGTCGTGATGAGATCTGAAAAACGGCCCCAGCCTAATTTGAGCACATTGGCGCCATCGCCCGTGATGTCATAGGTGAGGGTTAGACGCGGAGAGAGAAAATCGTCTATTCCCCAGGCCCACAAGACCTGACCACGGTCATCCAGGCAGCGCTGTGTCTGGCTGCGCAGGCCGGCCATCAACGTGACTCGTCCCCAGGTGAGTTTGTCCTTGAAAAAGACGCCTATCCCGTTGGCCGAATTGATGAAACTGAAGGTTCCGTATTCGTAGAAAAAAGCGGGTGTTTTTTGGTTTTCCTGCCAGGTTTCAAAATAATATTTGGCCCCCGTGTCAAAGCCGTTACCCGGAAACAAATCTTCTGCCTTTCCGCTGAAGTCCACTCCAAAGTCAGAAGAGAAATCGTAATACTCAAACCCCAGACACAGTTCGTGATGGCCGAAGGTGTCTGTCTCCAAGTGCTTGGTGAGCTTCAGGCTGAAATCGAGCCTTTTTTGGTTATCGACGACATTGCCGTAAGAGTTATGGATGTTCAGGCCCAGGTCTTCGATAAAATATTGAGCCGGACCCAGGTCGCCGTCCTCTGGTTTCTGCGATGAATCCCTTTTCGCCTGTCCCAGCCCCGCTTCGAGGAAGGTCGAAGGATTGAGAATTCCTTTATAGTTGAACCTGAAAGCCAGGCTGGTGAAGCTCTTTTCTTCGTAAAGCTCCGGCACTCCTATTCCGCCCTTTTGGGGAAGGGATTTATCAAAGATCGTGGTCAGGGAGACAGTCTGGCTGGTCGTCAGAGAATATGTCAGCTTGACAAAAAAGCTATTATTATGAGTCGTCAGCTCGCCCGCGGGGATGGGGAAGTAATCCAGGTTACCCTCCTCTGTTTCCACGGTGTTTCGGTAGTAGTTGTTGGAGATGAAAAACCAGAGCCTGTCTTTGATGACAGGTCCACCCAGGTTAAAATAATAGGTCCTGTCGGTGAAGGATTCAGGTTCGCTCGCCGTCGAGAGCTGCTCGGCCCGGCCGGCCTGAAGATTCCGGCTGGTGAAGAGCAAGGCCACGTCACCGCTGAACTCGTTGCTCCCGCTTTTTGTAACCATGTTGATGATTCCGCCGTAGGCGGAGGCGAACTCCGGGCTGAACGGATCGGAGATGATCTGGATTTCTTCGATGCTGTCAAAGTTCAACTTGAGGCCTGAGTTCCTGAGCCTGACGCCGCTCACAGCCAGCCCGTCGACGATCCAGGAATTCCCTTCTTCTCCCTCCCCGCGGAAGCTCGGCTGGCCCTCAGTGGCTGTCCCGCGGCGGGTGTTAACGCGAACTCCTGTGACGCCCGGAGTGAACTTGATAGCGTCAACAATCGTCCGGTGCTGGACGGGTAGCCTTTCCAGGTCGGCTGTTGTCAGGTGAAAGCTCGTGTCGCTAGCCGTCCTGTCGATGAGAGCCGTCTCGGCGGTAACCGTGATCTCTTCCCTGATTTCAGTGAATCTCATGGTCACGCTGAGACTGGTTACCTGGCCCAGCCGGACGACGACGTTTTCCTCGACCAGGGGCGTGAACCCTTCCAGAAGAAAAGTCAGAGTGTAGGTCCCGACCGGGAGGAGGGGAAATGAAAATTCTCCGTTCTTGGAGGAAAAAACTGTCCGGGCTCCTTGAAGAGCAGGGCTGGCGGCTCTAACTTCGACGCCCGGAAGGCTGGAGCCTTTATCATCAGAGATCCTGCCCCTGATCTCGCCCGTCTCGGTCGCCCCTAGAAGACTCGCCAAGATGATGACAAACGTCGCCGCCAGGTAGACTTTCTTTTCCATCTTTATTGTCATGACACGTTTGCTCCTGTCGAGGTTTTCGCAGGCCGCGGACTGCCGTGTTCGCTGGTCGGGCTTAGCTTTTTCTTTTTGGGGCTTTTTTTCTTGGCTTCGGCGCGGCCGCCTTCTTTCCGTAGGTAGCGATGAATTTTTCTGTGAGCTCCCTGGCCTCGGTGTCGGTGTACTGCTTCGGTGGCGTCTTCATAAAGTAGGAAGACGGTCCAAAAAGAGCGCCCGAGAGGCCGTGATTCAGAGCCAGCTTGGCGCAGCGGATGGCGTCGATGACCACCCCAGCCGAGTTGGGAGAATCTTCCACGGAAAGCCGGCAGTCTAGGTAAGTGGGGATGTCGCCGAAGTGTCGACTTTCGATCCGCAGAAAGCAGAGTTTGTTGTCTTTCTGCCAGGGGACATAATCGCTCGGGCCGACGTGGACGTTGTCGGGCTCGATCGTCAGGCCGCGGGCCCGGATCTGAGAGACGACGGCGTTTGTCTTGGAAATCTTCTTGGAATGAAGCCTCTCCCTTTCCAGCATGTTCAGAAAGTCCGTGTTGCCCCCCGTATTGAGCTGGTAGGTCCTTTCAATGGGCATGCCGCGGTCGAGATAAAGATTAACCAGCGTCCGGTGGAGGATGGTCGCCCCGACTTGGCTCTTGATGTCGTCGCCGATAATGGGCAACCCCCTTTTCTCGAACCTTTTCTGCCAGTATCTCTCGCTGGCGATGAAAACGGGAATGCAGTTGATGAAAGCACAGTCGGCCTCGAGCACCTGCTCGACGTACCACTTGGTCGCTTCCTCGCTTCCTACCGGAAGATAGTTGATGACGATATCCGTTTTTGTGTCTCTCAGGATGGAGACGATGTCGGCTGTTGCTCCCGGCGCCTTCTGGATGATCTGGGACAGGTACTTGCCAAGCCCGTCGTGAGTCATGCCTCTTTGCACAGGGACGTTGAGACGTGGGACATCGGAGAATTTCGTTGTGTTGTTCGGCCAGGTGAAGATGGCCTCGCTCAAGTCTTTGCCAACCTTGTTTTTGTCGATGTCAAAAGCCGCCGAGAATTCGACGTCGCGGATGTGGTAGCCGCCCAAGTTGACGTGCATGACGCCGGGGATGAAATCGCCTTCCCTGGCATTCTTGTAGTATTGAATCCCCTGGACAAGTGAAGAGGCACAATTGCCGACCCCGATGATGGCGACTCTTATCTTGTCCATGCCTTTAGACCTCCTTTTTGCTTTTCAGCTGATTTTCTACCTGCTTAACCAGAAACGTCCTCTGGAAAGCGGTGATATTGGAGATGAGGGCGATAAGAATCAGAATAACGATCATGACCGGATCGAACACTCCGAGGAGCGGCCCGATAAGGGAGCCTAACAGGAGAAGAATCATTCGCTCCGCCCGCTGCATCAGCCCGAGCCGGCATTCGACTCCCAGGCCCTCGGCCCGGGCGCGCGTGTAGCTGACCATGGTGGAACCCAGGAAGGTGAAGAAGACAACCCAGAGAGGCCAACGGTTTCGGAAATGAACGGCCAGGCCGAGATAGATGAAAAACTCGGAGTATCTGTCGAGTGTCGAGTCGAAAATGGCCCCGTAGAGACTCTTCCGGTTGCCCTTGGCCGCCACCTTGCCGTCCAAGATGTCGAAAAGACCGCAGATAACGATGAACGCGGCAGCTCCCAGCGGCCGGTCGAGGGCGAAGAGGAGACCGCTGGCCAATCCAGCCAGAAGTCCAAAGACCGTAATGATATTTGGACTGGTGTGGAGCCTGATCAGGAAGTCCGCCAGCTTGTCGAGGCTCTCATGGAGGCCGCGGATCAGCTTCTCGGGAACCGCGCTGAGCAGCCTAACTTTTTCGTCAGCAGCCTTGGGAGGACAGGTTTGGGCCATGGGAGTTATGACGAAGATTACCTAATCTAATACGAATCGGCAGTCAAGTCAACTTTCTACTCGACCTTGATTTTTTTCTTCGTCTCGGGCTTCGGCTCGGCCCGTTTTTCCAGCGATTCGATCCGGGCGTCGATCAGGGAGCGAAGAGCCAGCAGGATTTCTTTCCTGGCTCGGAGGAGATGCTCGTG
>CAZKBY010000125.1:0-8144 GCA_964550915.1 uncultured Eubacteriales bacterium
ACTCTGGGCGAATTTCCTGAGGCTTTAAGCGCCCGGAAAAAACTTGCCGTCCCTTTCTGGTTTGCAGTATAATAATCCGCTGACTTACGGGCCTTGGTTTTGCCGGCGAGATGAAAAACGAGGTCGATTCCAGAAGGAAGTGCAGGGATGGAGAAAAGATCTCCCTGGACAAGATGGATATTTTTCCCCTCGGTCCAGGCTGCTCTGGCCGGGTCTCGGATTAGGGCAAAGATCTCCTCTCCTTGGGCGAGCAAAATCTCGATCAGGTGTCGGCCGATAAAACCGGTGCCTCCGGTCAGGAAAATTTTCATTTTTTCAATTTTATGAAAATAGTTGGCGGCAGTCAAACCTTGATCCTTTATCGCGGGGAGGACCGGCAAATCTTTTTGGTGGGGTGAAACGATTAAGCACATTCGATGGCTCGGTTTCATCTTGCTGTTGAGTTGCGGGCACGCTCTGGCTTCTTCGCTCATCCTTCCCTTGGAGCAGGTTAAGCCGGGAATGAAGGGCCGGGGGAAAAGCGTCTTTCTCCACAGCACGATCGCCGAATTTGACGTTGAGATCATCGGCCTGGTCGAGAATATCCAGCCCAAGAAAAACGTCATCTTGGCCAGACTCTCCGGCCAGGGGCTTGATGAAACGGGCGTCATCCAGGGCATGAGCGGCAGTCCTGTCTATGTTGACGGCAAGCTGGTGGGCGCCGTTGCCTATGCTTTTACCTTCGCCAAGGAAGCCATCGCCGGCATCACGCCCATCCAGGAAATGTTGGCTGTGGCCGGCGAGAAAAGTCAGCCCCGGCCGGCCCAAGCTGTTTCTCCCCCCTTCCGAAGCGTCCTGACTCTCCAGGACCTCCTGGATATCAACCGGGATCTCTTCTCATCCCAGGCCGCCGTCCTTGCGGAGGGGCGGGCTCTCCGTCCCATCGGCGTTCCGCTGGTCTTTGGCGGCTTCTCTCCCAAGACGATGGAAAAAGCGCAGCCGATATTCTCCTGTCTCGGCTTCCAGCCAATGGTCTCCAGCACGGCTACCCAGGTCTTGGAGAAGCCAACGGCTCCCGGGAACGCTCTGCGCGAAGGAGATCCTGTCGCTGTCCAGCTTGTCGGAGGCGACCTCAGCGTGGCTGCCCTGGGCACGGCAACCTATGTCGACGGAAACAAGGTTTTTGCTTTCGGCCATCCTCTCTACAACCTGGGGGCGGTTGATTACGGAATGGCCAAGGCCGATGTCCTCGTCGTTGTCCCGAGCCTTCAGTCTTCTTTTAAACTGTCCTCGATCGGTCCGCTGGTCGGGTCGTTCAGTCAGGACCGGACCGCGGGCACTTTTGGCGAAATCGGCAAAATGCCCCATCTCATCCCCCTCAACATCCGTTGGCTCGAGGGCGAGGGACGGCTGAAAAGTTTCAGCCTGGAGATCATCAACGATAAAATCCTCACCCCTCTCCTGGTCAATCTGTCTGTGGCGTCGCTTCTGTCTAGCGAGGCCAGGTCTCATGGAAACCTTTCCCTTGATCTCAGCGGCGATCTCTATCTGGACAATGAATCAAGCGTCCATCTGGAGGACCTTTTCTCGGGGAACCTTGACAACGCCGTGACCAGCGCCTCCGGACTGCTGACGGCCATCGTCTACTATCTCACCAACAACGAATTCCAGGACGTCGGCATCCACCGCATCGACCTGGCTATAAGCCCTTCGGAGGAGGCGAAATTCTCCTTCCTGGAGAGAGTCTGGCTGGACAAGTATGAAGTCAAACCGGGAGAAAGGATCAAGGTGAAGATCTTTTACCGGACCTTTGGCGGGCAGAGCTTCCAGGAGGCAGTGGATATTGAGGCCCCGCCGCTTGCCGCTGGTTCGGAATTTCAGCTGATCATTGCCGACGCGGCTTCCGTGCACCAGTTGGAGATGGCCCAATACAAGAGCCAGGACTTCATGCCCAGGAGCCTGGCACAGCTTATCCGCCTCCTCAATAACCTGAGAAAGAACAACCGCATCTACTTCAAGCTGATGGCTTCGAAACCAGGCCTCTTCCTGAAGGGCGAGGAGCTGCCGAATCTGCCGCCCTCCATGAAGTTGATGTTTTCCTCTCCCCGGGCGGCGGCCTCTGCTCCGACCGAGATCACTAGGTCAACTCTCCGTGAATACCAGTTGCCCATTCCCTACGTTTTCCGGGGGATGGCCGCTATCCCGATCAGGATCAAAAAATAGGAGAAGTAGGAATGAAGGTGAAGAAGATACTTCTTATTGTTTTTATCGATATAATAGTCGTAGCTTCCAGCTTAGAAGGAGTGATCCCCCGGAAATGGGAGCTCCGGGACAAGGAGGCTTTTCTCAAGGGAAAATTGGATGGAATATCCATTTCTTCTGAGGGACTGCTCACCCTGGCGCCTCGGGAGGAAAGAGTGGAAGCGCCGGCTGAAGATTTTTATCTCTCCTTCCTCGTTTCGCCGGACGGGACGGCCTTCCTTGGCACCGGCCACGGAGGGAAGATCTACCGCCTGGCCAAGGAGGGAAAAGTTGAACTCTTTTTCCAGGCGCCGGAGATGGATGTCACCTGCCTGGTCCGGGACAATCAGGGAACGCTCTACGCCGGCACCTCGCCGAACGGCAAAATCTACAAGATCGCGGAAAAAGACAAGAGCGAAGTCTTTTTTAATCCCGGCGAGAAATACATCTGGGACCTCGCCTTTGCTGACAACGGTGCTCTTCTGGCCGCCGTGGGCGAGGGCGGCGGGATCTACCGGATCAGCCCGCAGGGAGAGGGCCAGCTCATCCTCAAGGCCGAAGAGAATCATGTCCTCTGTCTGAAGAGAGACGATAGAGGCGGGTTTATCGCTGGCAGTGGAGGCGTTGGCGTCCTTTACAGGCTCAGCCCCGAAGGAAGGACGAGCGTGCTTTTTGAGTCCCCCTTTGAGGAAATTAGAAGCATTTCCCTGGACACCGAGGGGCAGATATACGTCGCCGCCGGCGGTTCTCCTTCGCGAACGAAGAAGGAAGCGGCGGCCCAAGCGCCCGCCCAGGTCTCAACAGACGTGACCGTGACGGTGAGTGCCCCGCCGCAGCCCTCAGTCCCGCCTGTCATCACGGCTGGCCAGCGGGAGCCGAGCGCCCTTTTCCGCGTCCGCTCTGACGGCGTGGCCAAGAAGCTCTGGGAATCTGAGGACGAGCTCATCTACGCTCTCTGCTGGAATGAAGCTGAAAAAAAGCTCATTTTCGCAACCGGAAATAACGGCCGCATCTATGCCCTTGACAAGGAGGAAAAAACATCGCTCCTCCTCCAGGAGGCTTCCGAGCAAGCCTATGCCCTGATCCCTTCGGGCGAGAGGACCTACGTTCTGGCCAACAACCCCTCGCGGCTGAGCCTCATTTTTCCCGAGCAGAGGTTCAGTGGAGAGTACTTGAGCGATGTTCTCGATACAAAAACGGTTTCTTCCTGGGGAAAGTTGGAGTTTGAGGCCGAGCTTCCAACCGGGACAACGCTCCAGCTTCAGACGCGCAGCGGCAATTCTTTCGAACCGAACAGCCTATGGAGCGACTGGTCGCCCCCTTACCAGAAAGGAGAAGAACAAGTCCTGAGCCCGAAAGCCCGCTACCTCCAGCTCAAGATTCTCTTCAGGACCCAGTCGGGCAAAGCCTCGCCCTCATTCTTGCGGGCAGAGCTTTACTATCTCCAAGCCAACCTGGCTCCCGTTGTCAAGAAGCTCGCCTTGCTCGCGCCGAATGAGGTTTATCTTAAGCTTCCGGAGCAGGATGAGGTCATCTGGGGAGCGACTGACGCGCCGCTTGCCAAGGAGGCAAAGAAGGAGGAGGTCAAGACGTCGCTCCTGGCCAAAAAAGTTGAGAGAAAAGGTTACCAGACGGTCGTCTGGGAAGCCGAGGATGAAAACGAGGACAGCCTGACGTATTCGATCCTTATCAGAAAGGAAGGAGAGACGGACTGGCGCGTCCTGAAAGAAAACTGGAGTGAGTCGCTGATTGCTTTTGACACGGTCTCTTTTCCCGACGGCATCTATTTCGTTAAGGTTGAAGTTTCCGACAGTCCGTCCAACCCGCCCGGCCTGGAGCTCAAGGCCGCAAGAATCAGTCCGGCCTTGACTATCGATAATTCCCTGCCGGCGATCACAAATTTCTCGGCCACAAGAGAAGGGAGCAGGGTCGATGTCTCGTTCCAAGCGGAGGATTCTTTCTCCGTCCTGGAGAGGGCTGAGTATCTCATCCGGCCGAGCGAATGGAGGGTCGTTTTTCCGGTTGACGGCGTCTGCGATTCGAAGAGGGAGAGTTTTAAATTTTCTGTTCCGCTTCCGGCCAGGGCCGATAATCTCATCACCGTTCGCGTGACCGACAGATACCGAAATGTCGGCGTGTCCAGAGCGACGTTCTAATAGAAGAGAGGTGCGACTAACCGCTCTTGGCCCGTTCGACGTACTTGTCTTCCCTCGTGTCGACACGGACAATGTCGCCCTCTTTAATAAATTGGGGCACGGTGACGATCAGACCCGTTTCCAGAGTAGCCGGTTTGCTGCTCGCCGATTGGGTGGCCCCTTTGAGGTAGGGCTCGGTCTTGACGACTTTTAGATCGACGGTTAAGGGAGGCCTGACCCCGACAGGCTTGCCCTGGTGGAGCTCGATCGTGAAGACGATGTTGGGGACAAGATATTTCGTACCGTCGCCGATGACCTCGGGGGAGAGACGGATCTGTTCGTAGTTCTCCAGGTTCATAAAGACCGCATCCTCGCCGCTTGCGTACAGGAATTCCATCTCCACTTCTTCAAGAAAGGCCTGCTCGACCCTGTCCTCGGACCGGAAGCGGTAATCCAGGAGGCTCTGGTCCTTGAGGTTGCGCAGCTTCGTCTGGATCATCGCTTTCCATCGTCCCGGCGTGATGTGCGTCGCCTCGAGCACTTTGTAGAGGTTGCCCTCGAGCTTGATGATCATTCCTCGTCGAATTTGAGTCGCGTTAATCATGCCTCCTCCAGGAATCTTCGCTTGCGAAGCGGCCCTATCTTTTTAGCGAAACTTTGCCGCTCTGTCAATGCAGCCATGGCTCTATGACGAATAGTGGGGTACAAAAATGGGGACAGCTTACTCGTTTACCTAATTTCTTGTTATTTAGGTCTGGGATCTCAGAGCACGTTCCGAGAGTGTTAAGGTGATTTCACGAAAAAAATTGGGTAAGCATGCAAACTATCCCCCTTTCCCAAAAAGATCTCATGAAAAGAATTTAGGTAATTACGTATGCTGTCCCCCATTTTAGTTCCCCATTTTAGTTTTAGTTCGATAATTGATTTTAATGAAATTTTCTTATATTTACTTATTGTTGAAAGGTAACGGCATGAAGACGGAGGTTATTTTTATAGGGACGGGCGGTTCGGTGGCGACTTCGGCGAGGGATAATACGTCCTTTCTCCTGCGATGCGGGGAGGACATTATCCTCGTTGATTGCCCGGGCAGCCTTATCCAGAAGCTCGGAAAGCTCAGGATAAATCCGGGCCGGGTGAGGACAATCCTGCTCACCCACATCCATCCCGATCATGTTTATGGCCTTCCTTCTTTCATCCACAGCCTGATGCTTGAGGAAGGAGAGATCCAGTTTTTTGCTTCAGCCAGAGCCGTCTCGCTGGCCCGCCGGCTGCTCGACCTTTTCGAGCTGCGCAACAAGGACGTTAAAACGAGGGTTCGCTTCAGAAGCCTGCGGCCCGGGGAAAGAGTCGGCATCGGCTGTTCTTTAGTGGTCAAGCCTTTCGCCGTTCCTCACCATCCGTCCTCCCTGGCCTATCATTTTTATTTTAAAGGAGAAGAGAAAGAGCTCATTTTTTCTGGTGACACGCCCGTTCATCCGCCGCTTTTTAAGGAGGCCCGCGGCATCGACTGGCTGATTCACGACTCCAGCGCTCCGTCCCGGGTTTTCAGGAAGTATCCGGCGCTCCGCGGGATGCACACGAGCGCCCTGGACCTGGGCCGGATGAGCCAGGAGGCTTCGGTCAAGGGCCTTGTTCCCATTCATTTTCTGGGCGAGGTGACTTTTTCCCCGGCTGAAATCGAGAGCGAAATCAGACAGGGTTTTCGCGGCCGGCTGGTCATCCCCGAAGACCTCAAGAGGTTGAGGCTGTGAGGAACGAGCCGCGGCCACCGAGAAAGCGCAAACTTTGTTCTTCAAGGATGTAATCTTAATAAATGCTGGAAGGGAAACATGATCAAAAGAAAACGTTTGATTCTGATCCTTTTTGCCATCGCCCTTGTTTTCCCGGGCTGTCAGAAGACGAAAGAAATGGCTGATCTTGTCCTGATAAACGGCGTTGTCTGGACAGGAGAAGAATCGCTTCCCTGGGCAGAGGCGGTGGCCGTTCGAGGGGAAAAAATTTTCGCCTTAGGGAAGAGCCGGGAGATAAAGAGCTTGGCCGGCGAAAATGCCCGGGTCCTCAACCTCGAGGGCGGCCTTGTTCTTCCGGGTTTTATCGACAGCCACACCCATTTTCTTGACGGCGGGTTTTCCCTGCTGAGCATCCGCCTCCGGGAGGCCAAGAGCAAGGCTGAGTTTGTCGCCTTGATAAAAGAAAAGGCAGCGGAGTTGGGGCCGGGCGAGTGGATCCTGAACGGCAACTGGGACCAGCAGCAGTTCGACCCGCCGGAGCTGCCGCGCCGGGAATGGATCGACGCGGTGACGCCCGAGAATCCCGTCTGTGTCACCCGGCATGACGGCCACATGGCCCTGGCGAACAGCCTGGCCCTTCACCTGGCCGGGATCACCAGGGCGACGCCCTCACCGGAGGGAGGAGAAGTCCTCAGGGATCCCGCCACCGGCGAACCGACCGGCATCCTGAAAGACGCCGCCATGGACCTGGTCATGCAGCACATTCCTGAACCTTCTTTCGAGGCCAAGATCAAAGCGGCTGAGGCCGCTCTCCGGCACGCCGCCGAACGCGGCGTGACCTCTGTCCACGACATGGCTGTGGCCGGAAATTTCGATGTCTACCAGGAGCTCCTGAAGAGGGGCGGGCTCACGTCCCGGATATTTCTCTACATCCCGGTGAGCGAGGTGGAGGTCTATTCGCGGCTCTGCTTGAAAACGCCTTTCGGGAATGATTATCTGAAAATCGGAGGACTGAAGGGCTTCGTGGACGGCTCCCTGGGCTCTTCGACGGCGCTTTTTTTCGAGCCCTATACCGACGACCCCGGGCTCACCGGCCTGTTGAACGCCCAGATGTTTCCTGAAGGAATCATGGAAAAAAGGATTCTGGAGGCTGACAGAGCCGGCCTACAAGTGGCCATTCATGCCATCGGCGACAAAGCCAACGCTCTCATCCTCGACATCTTTGAAAAAGTGATGATCCAGAATGGGCCGCGGGAGAGGCGGTGGCGGGTCGAGCACGCCCAGCATCTGAGGCCGGAAGACATCGCCCGGATGGGCAGGCTCGGCATCATCGCCTCTGTCCAGCCTTACCATGCAATCGACGACGGCCGCTGGGCTGAGGCAAAAATCGGCCGGGAGAGATGCCGGACAACTTATGCGTTCCGGTCGCTCCTTGACGCCGGCGTGCTCCTAGCTTGCGGCTCGGACTGGACCGTGGCTCCCCTCGATCCCCTCAGCGGGATTTACGCTGCAGTGACCAGGCAAACGACCGACGGCAAGAACCCGGGAGGCTGGTTCCCGGAGCAGAAGATATCTCTCGAGGAGGCTCTCCGCGGATACACATGGAACGGCGCCTTCGCCGAGTTTGCTGAAAATAGAAAAGGCTCAATTGCCGTCGGCAAGCTGGCCGACCTTGTCATTCTCGACCGGAACATCTTCGATATTCCGGCTGAGGAAATCAGCCGGGCACGCGTCGTGACGACCATCGTCGGCGGCACCATCATCTTCCGACAATAAACGCGGAAATCGGAAATTTTCGGACAGCATGCATAATAACCTAAATTTTTTGTTCATGACATCACTTTAGACTCAAGAATTGTGCTCCCAGCCCTTAGGCCCGGATAGTGGGCGCGTCATTAGGGCATTGAACATTTCTTTCGATACGTCCAGGGGGCGCTTTTTGGCCGATAGAAAAGGGGCAGAAGAAATAGGTAAACGGGTAAGCTGTCCCCAATTTTTAGGAACGCAAGCGTTGTTGTTGTCGTGGGAAAGCGATTCTGGTAATATATGTTGTTTTTTT
>CAZKBY010000126.1:0-8100 GCA_964550915.1 uncultured Eubacteriales bacterium
GTGCCGTTCTCTTTTTCTCTCTCTTTGTCCTTGCTTCTTCTTCTCTCAAGACGGGAATTGAGGCAACGCCGCCCCCCCAGACCGGTCAGCAGGCGGCCAGGGGAATCAGGACGATTGTCATTGACCCAGGCCACGGAGGGCTGGAAAGCGGCGCCAAGGGCAAGTTTGGAGCCCTGGAGAAAGACATCACCCTGGCCATATCCCTCAAGCTCAAAGCCGTCATCGAAAGAAACCTGGCCCTGCCCGTGGAGTTAACCCGGGACAAGGATATCGACGTTTCACTCGAAAACAGAGCTGCCATTGCCAACAACCATAAAGCCAACCTTTTCATTAGTATTCACACGAACAGCTCCTTCAGGCGGAATGCTCATGGCTCGGAGACATTTTTCCTCAGCTTAAACGCCACGGATGAAGAAGCCCGTCGCCTAGCTTATCTCGAGAACAATTCGGCCGAGCTTGAAAAGCCGCTGGCCGAGGACAGTCAGGATGAAATCAGGATGATCCTGTGGGATTTGGCCCAGTCAGCCTACCTCAAACAGAGTCAGAGCCTGGCCGAAATCATCCAGGATGAGCTCAATTCCCTCCTGGGCACGGCCAACCGAGGCATCAAGCAGGCGCCGTTCAAGGTCCTGACGGGCGTGGCCTGCCCCGCCGTGCTGGTTGAGGTGGCCTTCATCTCCAACCCGGAAGAAGAAAGGGAATTGGTGAAAGACAGCTTCCAGAGCAACGTTGCTGAGGCTATCTACCGAGGGCTTGTCCGCTACCTTAAAATCGCCGGCTGAGGATTGGTCGTTCCATGAACGCAAAAAAATGGGTTGTCTTAGGGCTTTCCTCCGGCCTGCTCCTCATCCTGGCGTTTATCTTTTTCCGCGGGGGCGGCGGCGAGAGGATAAAGGCAGCGGCAGAGATTCCTTCTTCGGCCCAGACTCCTGAGCCAGGGCCGCCGGCCGAGACAAAGCTCGTGACTTTGTTCCTGCCCTCAGATGAGGATAGCCTTCTCCATCCTGAAACGAGGGAGATTCCCGCCTCGCCGTCGGTCACCGAGGAAGCCGGGCGGGTCGTTGAAGAGCTCATCAAAGGCTCCGAGCGCGGTTATCTATCGCCTTTTCCTCCCGGGACAAGGCTGCGACAGCTTTTCATCACCAAAGAGGGAGTCGCCTATGTCGATTTTTCAAGAGATATCACGGACAGGCAACTGTCCGGGTCTTCGGCCGAGCTGGCCACGGTGTATTCGGTTGTCAACACGTTAGCCTTTAATTTCAGGACGATAAAAAGGGTTTTCATCCTGGTTGAGGGCGAGGAAAAAGAGACTCTGGGAGGGCACATCAGCCTCAGCAAGGCTTTTTTGCCTCTTTATTCCTTGAACTCAGAGTAAATCCTGACCCACGCCCGGCGCGAATTTGTCTTCATGAAGACTTTGCCTCAAGCGGTCATCGTGGGATTTCCCAACGTCGGGAAATCCACGCTGTTTAACCGCCTCCTCCGCCAGAAAAAATCCCTGGTTCATTCCCTGCCCGGCATGACCCGTGACTCTGTCTCAGCCGTCTGCACTTTGGGCGGCAAAGCGTTCGTTCTCACCGATACGGGCGGGCTGGCTGATTCCTCAGCCGAGCCTCTTTCCCCAGCCGTTATGGAAAGAGCCTGGCTCTCGGCGAGGAAGGCCGATGTCATCCTTTTTGTCCTCGATGGGAGGCGAGAGCTCCTGCCAGCCGAAGAGGAGCTCTTTTTGCAACTTAGGAAACTCGGGAAGCCTCTTGTGACGGTCCTCAACAAGATTGACTCGGGAGCACAGGAAACACAGGCCGGTGATTTCTATAACCGGCTGATGGTCGAGTCAATCATCGCCGTTTCCGCTGAGCACAGGAGAAACCTGGACATGCTGGAAGAGGAGCTCTCCCGGGTTCTCCCCGGAGCTCCGGCCGAAAAAGAGCTCGGCCCGGCCATCCGGGTGGCCATCATCGGCCGGATCAACGTCGGTAAATCCTCTCTTATCAACCGGCTCTGCGGCGAGGAACGCTTGATCACGAGCGCCGCGCCCGGGACAACCCGCGATAGCACCGACACCCTAGTCGTTCGGAACAAAAAAGTTTTTTGTCTCGTTGATACGGCAGGTATCCGCAAGCTCAGCCGGACCCGGGATGAAAAGGAAAAGGCGAGCATCCTGAAGGCGAAGAAAAATATCGCCCGTGCGGACGTCCTCTGCCAGGTCCTGGACGCCCAAGAATTCCCGACTCGCCAGGACCTGGCCATTGCTCATCTTGCCCATAAGTCGGGGAAGCCGCTCATCCTGGCCATCAACAAATGGGATCTTGTGGCAGACGGGGAGATGGCCGGCGGCTGCAGGGAGGCAATCAGCCGCAGGATGGCCTTTGTCGATTATGCCCCTGTCCTCACCGTATCCGCCCTGACGGGGAAAAGAGTGGTCAAGATCATTGACTTGGTCGAAGAGATTTTTGCCTCTGCCTCGCGACGGGTGGATACATCCCGGCTCAACGACTTTTTGACCTGGGTTAACACAACGCATCCACCGCTCACGAGGACCGGGAGGAGTCTGAAAATCAAATACATAACCCAGCAGGGAGTCCGGCCGCCGACATTCCTTCTGTTCGTCCACCGGCCGGCTTCGCTCCTACCCGCCTATGAAAAATTTTTCCTCCAGCTCCTCAGGGAGAAGTTCGGGTTCCGGGGAACTCCGCTGCGCTTAAGGATAAGGAAAAGTTGAAGCTTATTGTTTTTCTGTGGCGCAACAATCAAAGGCGGACGGTTTGTAAAAAGCATAATCCCATTTATTTAGAAAAAAGTGACGAATAAAGAAATGGCCAAAAGCGCGACTTTAAAGAGCAACCGATTTAAAAAAAGCGCGCTTTTCATCGTCTTTGTAGGCCTTATTTTTATTGTGGCCGGCACGTTCAATTGGCCCGAGTTATGGTTTTTTCTCGGCGTTTATGTCGTGGCTATGACGGCCCTAATGATCTGGCTGAAAAAACATGATCCCGGGCTACTCAAAGAACGCATGTCTGTCGGAAAAGATATCAAAGGCTGGGATAAGACTATCCTTCGGGTCTACACTATTCTTCTTTTAATCGTGTTCCTCACAGCCCCTCTGGACGCAGCAAGATTCCGCTGGTCGCACGTGCCGTTTGTCCTTAAGGGACTCGCCTTTCTTGTGATTGTCTTTTCCTGGATTATCGGCTTCTGGGCTTTTCGGGAGAACTCTTACCTTTCTCAGTTCGTAAGAATTCAGACGGACCGCGGTCACCAAGTCTGTACTACCGGCCCCTATGAATTCATTCGGCATCCGATGTACCTGGCAGTTATCCTGACTATTCTCTGCCTGCCACTTGTCCTTGGTTCTTTCTGGGCTCTTCTGCCTGCCGCCCTGATCGCCGTACTCTTCGTGCTCCGGACGTCCCTGGAAGACAAGACCCTCCAGAATGAGCTTCCGGGCTATGCCGAGTATGCTCAAAAGGTGCGTTGGAAGCTTCTCCCGAAAGTGTGGTGAAACGGCCCGCCTTAGAAGCGGAGGCCAACTCCGGGTCGGGTCAGCCCTGTTAAAGATGTTGACGATGACATCCTGGACGATATCCTCGGCATCCTGGTCAGCCGCATCATCGATGCGGCGTCGGACATAGCCCACCAGGGCCTTGCGCTAACGCCGGATAAATTCCGCCAGTCGGTTCATCTATGGACATGCTTTCTGTCCTTCTTGACTTAAACCCCCCTTCTGTTATAAATTGATTTCTCTTTTCGACATCATCCGAGAAATTGATGAGTTAAGGAGGCTGAGATGAGCAAGAAAAGAGCCGCCGTTGTCGTTATCGGACTTCTGGCGCTGGCTTTCATGCTGACCGTTACGTCCTGCCAGAAGCTGAGTGTAAGCCGGCTGCAGGCGAATTATCATTTTTCCAAGGCCAACCAGCTTTTCAAGGACGGTAAATACAGGCGTGCCATTGCCGAGTACGAGAGCGCCTTGAAGTACAACTCGGGCATGGTGGAAGCCTACCGGTTCTTGGGCGAGAGCTACAAGAGTCTCTATAAACCCCATGATGAATCAGCCGATAACGCCCTAACCGCCAATAAGGCCTTGGAGGCGTTAACCAAAGCCTACGAATCCGAGCCGACGAATAAAGAAATCATCTATTCCTTGGGCGATATGTATGACAAGATGAGGAATTTCGAGTCGGCCGAGACGTACTACTTGAAAATCCTCGAGCTCGAACCGACCAACATGAACAATTACTATGTCGTCGCCGAATTCTACAAGAGATATGCGGGCGAAAGGCAGGAGCTAAAGAGCAAGGTTGAAGCGATGTACCTGCGCCGGATTGAGCTGGACCCGGAAGAACCCCAGGGTTACGCTTACATGGCCAACTATTACGACCAGATCACGCCGATCCCTGATTTTGACAGCGCCTTAAATTTCCACCGGAAACGCCTGGATCTCGACCCGAACAACGCCGAGATTTACTATTCCATCGGCGTGAACCGCTTTTATAAGGGGTATCGACTCCAGAATGCGCTGTCCCTGGAAGAGCGAGAAAAACTCGGGCTCGACAGCGAGAAGGCCTTGTTGAAAGCGGTGGAAATCGACGCCGCCTATCCTGAGCCTTACGCTTATCTGAATCTTGTTCACAGGAATATTTTCGCTCACGTTTATCCGGAGAGGGCGAGCCGGCACATTGCCGAGGCGGACCGGTGGACAGAAAAATTCCAGGAAGTCAGAAAAAGAGCCATGGAAAAGGCGCGGCTGGAGAAGGAGCTGACCAAGATCGATTAATGAATGTTCCTTCCGCTGCGGGATGAGAACCCGACCAGGCGTTTTCCGGCCGTCACAATCCTCCTCGTTGCTTTCAACTCGTTGATCTTTTTGGTTCAGGCCTTTTCTCATCAGGGGCTTGGCTATTATGTCCAGAGGATGGGCCTCATTCCCTATGAGATCACCCATTTTCAATCCCTGCCCTATCTTCCCCGGCTCTCCCCGGGTTTGACTCTTCTGACTTCGATGTTCCTCCATGGCAGCCTTTTTCACCTCCTGGGAAACATGCTCTATCTCTGGATCTTCGGTAACAACATCGAAGATTATCTCGGCTCGATCCGTTTCATCTTTTTTTATCTTTTGGTGGGGCTGGCGGCGAGCCTGACTCAGATCGCCTTCAGCCCTAACTCCCGCGTGCCGATGATCGGCGCCAGCGGAGCCATCGCCGGAGTGCTGGGGGCTTATCTCCTCCTCTTTCCGGGGGCCAGGGTCATGACTCTCGTTTTCCTTTTCGTTTTCATCCGGGTTATTCCCATTCCGGCTGCCTATGTCCTCGGTTTCTGGTTCGCGGCTCAGGTGCTAAACATCGGCCTGGGCGGCGGAGTGGCCTGGTTTGCCCACATCGGCGGGTTTCTCGCCGGTATCGCCCTCGTCCGGGCGATTTCCAGGCGCCGCCGCCGAAGGCTCTGGCTGAATTAATGCCGCGAGAAATGGGCTAACGGCCTAATAATGAGCAAGATAGAAGCGCCTTCAGGTCCCCACCGGGAGCGGGCTGTGGTTGACAACGGGCTCAATATTTAGTATTTTATGGCATCATTTTTATTTTTACCTTAATCCTTGGTTGCTGAGGAAAGAGAGGATGAAAACTTTTGTCCCCAAAGAGGACGACATCGAGAAGAAATGGTGGCTGGTTAATGCTGAGGGGAGGATTCTGGGTCGGCTGGCCACGGAGGTGGCGATTTTGCTCCGGGGCAAGAGGAAGCCTCAGTTTGCCGAGCACTGCGATACGGGCGATTTTGTCATCGTCGTCAACGCTTCAAAAATCCGGCTGACGGGACGGAAGACGGAAGAAAAAGTCTACTATTCCCACTCGGGATATCCGGGCGGCTTGAAAAGCGAAAAGCTTCAGGACCTGCTCAGGGATAAGCCTGAAGAAGTCATCCGCCGGGCTGTCTGGGGAATGATCCCAAAAAATAAATTGGGCCGCCGGGTTTTTAAGAAGCTGAAAGTCTACCGCGGTCCTGATCATCCTCACCAGGCCCAGAATCCGCGCGAATACGAGTTTTAGGAGGGATCTTGAGTCTAATCCAGTATTACGGAACGGGAAAACGAAAATCGTCCGTGGCCAGGGTCTTTTTGCGTTCAGGCAAAGGAGACATAACCCTGATCGTCGATAAAAAGCCTCGTCCGTTTGCCGATTATTTTCGTCTGGATTCCCATAAATACATCATCCGCCAGCCTCTGGCACTCACAGATACCGAGAACAAATTTGATGTCTTCATGCGGGTCAGCGGAGGAGGCATCAAGGGCCAGGCTGAGGCTGTCAGGCTCGGCATCGCCAGGGCGCTTGTTGAATTCAACAGGGAACTCAAGCCGACCCTGAAAAACGCCGGCCTGCTGACCAGAGATTCGCGGATCAAAGAGCGCAAGAAATACGGACTCTTGGGCGCCAGAAAAGCACCGCAGTATCACAAGAGATAAGGGAGGGACTGAACTTGGTATCCGTAACGATGAAAGAGCTTTTGGAAGCAGGCGTCCACTTTGGCCACCAGACGAGACGCTGGAACCCCAAGATGAAGGAGTACATCTTCGGCCAGCGAAATGGAATCTACATCGTCGACCTGCAGAAGACAATCAAGATCTTCAAGGAAGCCCTCCAGTTCGTCAGGAGTATAGCGGAAGCGGAAAAAGACGTCCTCTTTGTCGGAACAAAAAAGCAGGCTCAGGACATCATTCGGGAGGCAGCCAGCCGCTGCGAATGCAGCTACGTCAACCAGCGCTGGCTGGGAGGCCTGCTGACAAATTTTGCCGTGATCAGAGGCAGCGTCGAGAAGCTTGTTGAGCTCGAAGAAATGAAGGAAGATGGCCGCTGGGAGCTTCTTTCCAAGAAAGATCAGTCAAAGATGGAAAAGTTCTACCGCAAGCTGGCCAAAAACCTGGGCGGGATCAAGAAGATGACGGATCTTCCCGGCGCCCTGTTTGTCGTCGATTCCGCAAAGGAGGAAATCGCCATCCAGGAGGCCCAGAAGCTGGGCATTCCGATTGTGGCTGTCGTTGATACGAACGGAAACCCTGAAAATATCGATTATCCAATCCCTGGCAATGATGATGCCGTCAGGGCGATTGAACTGTTCAGTTCCAAAATTGCGGAAGCGGTCATGGAAGGAAAGAAGAGCCGCTTGGAGAAGGAGCTTGAGGCCGCCAAGACTGAAGAGGGGGCGGCGGGGGGGGCCGGCCTTTCCGTTCCGACTGAACCATCGGCTAAGGAAGAGAAGCTGAGCTAAAATAAGAAAGGAAAGCAAGATGGACGTTACGGCAGAACTGGTCAAGGAGCTCCGGCAGAGGACCGGAATCGGGGTTATGGAGTGCAAGGAAGCGCTCCAAGAAAGCCAGGGAGACATCGACAAGGCCATCGCCATCCTGAGGAAAAAAGGCTATGCCCGGGCCAAGGAAAAGATGAGTCGCGAGACAACTCAGGGGCTCGTCCAATCCTACATCCACTTAGACGGGAAATTAGGTGTCCTCGTGGAAGTGAATTGCGAGTCTGATTTTGTGGCCCGCAACGAGGAATTCAGGGAGCTGGTTAAAAACATCGCCATGCAGATCGCAGCCGCTAACCCCCGTTTTGTCTCGGCCGAAGAGATCCCGGCGGCTGAGCTTGAGGAAGAAAGAGAAATTATCCGGGCCCAGCTAAAAGACATGCAAAAGCCGCCCCAGATCATTGAGAAGATCGTGGAAGGGAAGCTGAAGAAATTCTACGAGGAGGTCTGCCTTCTTCATCAGCCTTACATCAAAGACGATAAAATCACCGTCCAGCAGCTCATCGCCTCTTCCATCGCTAAGATCGGAGAGAATATCAGAGTCAGAAGGTTTGCCCGGTTTGAGCTGGGCAAAGATTGATAGATCGACCAATGGTCCGTCTAACTCCGGTTTATGAGAGGATTCTCCTCAAGTTGTCGGGGGAATCCTTGCTGGGAAAGCTCACTTCTGGCATTGATTTCGACAGAACTCGGTCCGTCGCCCGGGAGGTTAAAGAGGTCCACGATTTGGGGGTTCAGGTGGCCATCATGATCGGCGGCGGGAACATCTTCCGCGGCAAGCAGGGCATCGAGGCAGGCATGGAT
>CAZKBY010000127.1:0-8089 GCA_964550915.1 uncultured Eubacteriales bacterium
GCTCGATTCCCTCGTCTGGCACTTGAATAACCATAGCGGTCCTATCTGGGTTGTCTTCTGGGTCGGCAATAACGATGCCGCGCTCTCCACCCTCGGCCTCGGCGGCAAGAATCCCGAGTACCTTCCCATCCCATTCGACCAGATCAAGGATAAGCTCAAGCCGCTTGTAAGCTATCTTATGGAATTCGGCCGAAGCAAGGGCGCCCTCGCTTTTGACCCTTACACGCCGGGCCACATCGAGCATAATCTGACCTCCGAATCTGATTTTTCTTCGCAGCTCAACCGGGTGCTGGACAAAATCAACCTGAACCGGAGAAACGTCGAGTTCTTTTTCTTAACTTATCCCTACTACCCAGAGATCGGGTATTTGATGGATGCCGAGGATTTGAAGTTTTATCTTGGAAAACTGGGGTATTCGGTTGGCTCCTTGGACGACGGCCGGGTCTCGTTGCTGACCTTCATGAGCATGTATGCTCTCCTCAAAAGCGGAGAATCTGAAAGGCTGAGCGATATTTTGTCTACGGATACTCTAATTTTAGACGATGACGAGCGGTCCGCGATCAAGAGCCGGATTGATTTTTTCAATTCCTGTGTGGAGGCGATCAACAGCCGTCCCAACGTTCATATTATCGATATCGGAAGAATACTCAACGCGGCGTTTGATTCTGGCCTTGTGGCGAACGGTAAAAAACTCACTCGCCACTGGGGAAGGGGGAGCTCTTTTTCTCTGGACGGCGTCCATGTCTCCCACACAGTCCACGCCTATATCGCCAATATCGTTCTCAATGAAATGAATAAACTCAATTCTCGAATTGGCACCTATGACCTCGCTTCTATTCTGCCCAACGACCCCTATGTTGACTGGGACGGGGACGGCTGGGTGGCGGGGCCTGATTACAAGGCCTCAGGAAGGACGAAAATCCTCTTCCTTTTCAAAGATTATCGGGAAGGGGTACCTGGTGGAGCAATCATCGACACCATGAGTGCCTCCGACGTATGGGCGCTCATTTCGGACGCTTTGCTCGAGGAAATCATCGGCATTCCGCTTATCCGAACAGAGGCGGAGCGGATCGGCCTCGTTCCTGTTAAATAGGATTGTGTCCGGCAGCCTGAAACTTTCTTACAGGCGGCTTAGCTGAAGAATCGTTCGTCTTTAAGGACGAGCTGCGGGTTGGTGAGGAAGAATTATGCCATTGATCCCGATTATTTTCTTCTCGAGCCTGATTTTCACGCCGGAAAGCGCGGCAGCCTGTTCGACGATCCGGTAGAGCCCGGAGCAGCAGGGCACGGTCATGATGGCCACGGTGAGCGAGCGCGGGTTGTTCTGCCGGATGATCTCGGCCAGTTTTTCCACATAGCCCTCGGTCTCATCGAGCTTCGGGCAAGCGATGATGAGTTTTTTGCCTTTGAGGAGGTCCTGGTGGAAGCTGCCCAAGGCAAAAGCCGTGCAGTCGGCCGCAATAAGCAGGTCGGTCTCCTTGAAATACGGCGCATAGGGTGAGACCAGATGAAGCTGGATCGGCCACTGGCGAAGTTCTGAAGCAGCCGAGATAGGTTTTTCCTGGCCTTCATTCGCCTCAGCCGGGATTTCGCGGGCAGCGCTTCCCGGGCAGCCCTGGAAACGCGTTTTCTGGCTTGCCTGGTTTGAGAGAATCCGGTTTCCTTTAACAGCATGCCGGGCATTCTCGCCGATCCCGTGCACGAGCCGTGCTGTCTCCTCTCCCCTTGTCTGGACAACGTGCTCGTAAGCAGCCAGGGGGTCGTAGTCCTTGCTCTCCTTTTCGACGATCTTGAGCGCGCCGGTCGGGCAGACATCCAGGCAGGCGCCCATGCCATCGCAGTAGATTTCTCTCACCAGAACAGCCTTGTTCTCCTCGTCCAGGGCCAAGGCGCCCTCAGCGCACGCCGTGGTGCAGAGACCGCAGCCGTCGCACTTATCCCGGTCAATCTCGATGATTTTTCTTTTGGCCATGGTCAAAACTCCTTCTCTCCTGATTTGCCATGGCCATAGTAGCAGAAAGGATGGCGAGGATTCCTTGACCGACGTCAAAAATCAGCAGGTGAGCTCTTGGCGCAGAGCCGGGCAGTCCTTAACTCGGATACTCCGGCCTCGGACGTCGATCAGGCCATTCTGGCTCATTTCACGCAAGTTTCTTGACAGCGTCTCGCTCGCTATGCCCAGGAGCCGGGCCAACTCGGCCTTCTTGATTTTTAACTCGATAAGGCAGTCCTTATCGCCAGAGCAATGAGAAAGGAGGTACTGGGCGAGTCTCTGGCGCACTGTCCGAAGCCCGAGTGCCTCAATCCGCTCGTTGAGGATGAGGCACTTGCGGGCGAGGAGCGCGAGAAAAAAACGGGCCAGGCCGGGGCTTTTTTCGAGCTCCCTGAAGAAAGCATCTCTCTCGAAGTAGAGAACCTCTGAATCTTTTATTGCCTCGGCGTAGGCGGGAAACTGGCCGGCCGCAAAGACAGCCGCTTCGCCAAAAAAATCACCTGGCTTGAGCCTTACCACCTCGATTTCCCTGCCCTTCTCGTCCATCCTGAAGACACGGACTTCTCCGGATAGAACATAGAAGAACCCCCTGGCTTCCTCCGCGGCGCTGAAAAGAAGCGCCTTCTTGCTGTATTTCTTTTTTTTGCCAAGCGTCTGGATTTGTTTGTCTGATATTTCCATGTGTGCTTTCCCTCCATGCTAGGGTCGGAAAGCCGCGCCAACTGGCGGCCATTCATCGCTCATTGTGTCGCATCATCAGGCTTTTTTGCTTCAGGCCGGACTCTTATCCTCGATCTTACATCCCCGGTCCACAGGCAGAATCAGGCAGGTTGGTCCTCCCCTCCCCTTCGCGAACTCGGAAAGGTCGAGAGTCGAAACTTTGTATCTTGCATCCCGGAGGGTTTTTGCAGCGACCGAGTTCTTTTTCTCAACAATAACCTCTTCATTGCCAAGGCAGATGACGTTGCCGCTCGATAAATGACCGCAGGCTATTGAGATTGTCTCAAAGCCGGAGAAAAAGCCTTTGGGAAAGATGCCCCGGCAGCACAGGACAGTCTTCGGGCCGACCAGGCTCATCGCTCCGCCGATGTGGAGATGAGGCGGCGGCAGGATGATGACACGAACCTCATAGTCCATGGTCTCGAGAAGGCAGGAAAGCTGTTTGACGCCTGAGGCATTTGTCCGCTCGGACTGGCCAACGAAAGCGACCTTGCCTGCCAGAATGACGTCTCCCCCTTCCACGGTGCCAGGCGGGCGGATTTCGCCAGCGCAGGGAACGCCGAGTCCATCAAGAGCCGCGGCCATCCAGTCTTCCTCGCCCCGGCGTGTCCGCAGGCCCATCCTGAGTCTAATATAGCCCTCCGGCGTAACCAAGCTCGAGTCCCGGGCGAAGACAGAATTCGGGTGGTCCGGAAGTTCCCTGAGACTTATGACGCGCGCTCCTCGTTTCCGTATCAGGCCGCAGAGGCGGCGGTGCTGTTCGATAGCCTTGGCCCTGTCGGCGACCTGCTTGATATTGTGGACCTCGGGGTCCTTCATGTTGAAGTACTCTTTTCGCGGCGGCGAGACGATCACTCGCCTCAGTCTCTCGCCCTCATTCCTCACCATCTGCTCTTTCTTTCTTAAGTCCTGTGCGCATACTCATAGCTTGATTCACAAGATATCAAAACTTGGTCAAAAGGTAAATTGATGATTACGGCTTTGAAGGAGTCACCGTGGTCGCCATCGACGAGACTTGGTCGGTCGTGCGCTTCAGGCAAGTAAAGTAGGTTAAAACCCGAAAATAGCTGTCTTTCTCTTGATTAAAAAAAGAATGCTCAGGCTAGTTTTCTATATGAAAGTGCCTGGCTAGCTGATGGAGGATTGTTGGGGCATTGTTTCCCTCGACTCTCAGGATAAAGACTTCAATCCCCCGGCAGACGGCGAGCGCCGCTCGCGAGCCCCCACAATTGATAATGGCAACCGCCGGCTGATCGCTGGCGAGTTCTAGGGTGAGCTCCTTGCCTCCGGGTACGAGCGCGTTTAGCTTTCTCCGTGCTTCTTTGGAAGCATCCTGCCATGGATAAACCTCATGCTGCTCCAAGGCAATATGCTCACCCGAAGAGCTGCGGCGGTCGCGTTCATAACCCTCGAGGGCCGCAACCGTTCTGTCCGGCCAGACGGCATCGATCTTTGTGAACTCGAAATTGTCCGGTTTTTCAAGCCTGACGCCGAGCCAGGGATTTTGATATCGGTTTCCCTCAATAAAAAAGGGTTTTCCGTCAGCCGGGACGACGCGGATTTTGCCATCGATCTCATATTCCAGGATTTCGATATCGACCTGGCAAAATACCTGGTGGGCAGCGCCCAGGCCCAATTCCCCAGGGCCCTTGGCTAGGGAAGAAGAAAGGAAAGCAATCCTCGTTGCGTCAGCCGCTCCCTCGTTAACGAGGGCTGCGTCTAGCGGCACCCATTCTTGTCCTGTCAGGATTTCTGTCCAGGCATGACCGCCAAACATGCCCAAGGCGTAGACGTAACCCAGAACCACGCGAGAAGGAATTTGAACAGCCCTGGTCAGACTGGCGAGCAGCGTGGCATAGCCCATGCACGTCCCGCGGCGGTCTTTAAAGATTTCGCTTGCTGGAGCGAAGACAAGCCCCAAATCAAAGGTCATGTTTTCGCTGACCCAGCGTCGGAGTCTGAGAGCTGCCCGGAAAGTGTCTTTTTCATCGCCGGCAAGCTGGCGGGCGAGGCGCCTGATCTCTATGTCATCCGATTGGATATAAGCATTCGGCTCAAGAAAGGGGCGGTTTTGCTCTGTTAAAGCCACCGGGAAGGGCGTCTCTTTTCGGGATTCTGTGCGCCTGACTTCCATAATAAGCACTTTTTCTGTTTTCTCTATAACTTGATGGCCCGGCCGGATCAGTTCCGGCCAGCCTAACTCCGGGTTACGATGGGTCAGGCGGACCTTGAGCCGGTCGATCGGCTTGGACCTGGGTAAACGGACATTGGCCTTGATGATGGATCTTTCATACATTTCGACCGGCAATTCTGCGCCCGAGGCGGCGAGCAGCGCTCGATCTTTATCGGATCGAATGGCCTCGATGACGCCGAACGGCCCGGGCTCTTCCTGCTTGATGATAAGGCCCTCCTCATCCAGCCACAGCGTCCGTTTAGTCGGCATATCTTTTAGACTTTCTTCGATTCTGAGAGCTGTCACCTTGGCGCCGGTGATTTCAAGGTTCTCCCGGGCTTTGAGGGTGCGCGAAAGCGTTGTGACGAGAGAGGCCTCGCCGATGAATGTCTGAACTGATACCGTGTCTCCTATCTCTTTGAGCCCCCGCGCCGTCATCATCCTGATACCTTCTGGCCCGAAAAGCTCGCCATCGTACTCGAGCGTCCGGGTGTAGGATTTTCCGCCGGATTGGCTCCGGATCTCGATAAGCCCGTCCTTAATTGAGGCCTCTGCCACCGTGATTTGATTAGAAAGCTTCATCTCAAACCGGGTAACCAGAAGGCGGCCGCTCGGGTCCTCTTGGGTGACCGAAAATGACGATAGTTCGACCCGGCTCCCCATCCGGCTGAGGACAAGACGCATCTCAGTATCGGTGTTAAAACATGTGGACCTTGCTGCGGCTTTCCCGGAGAAAGAACTCGAGAAAACTTCGCGAACATAGCCGACCTCAGTTCCGCCCATTTTGAGCACATACCAGAGCTCAGATACCCTTAGCTGGGCATCTGGAGAGAGCTTTTGAAGGAGCGCGTTCCCCTGAAAAAACAGGTTCAGAGAGATAAGCAGGACGATTGCTCTGAGGATTTTAAGTCGGCCCAATGCGCTGCGGAGATAACAGGCTTCTGGCGTCATTGGTCCTCCTTAATGCCTTCTTTTCGTTCCTACTCCCAGAAAAGGGGAAATTATTATTCCTTAGTTGCGCCCCTTAGTCAAAACTTGACAAAACTGGTCAATTTGACCAGATTATCTGGGCAGATGATTTGATGATGATTTCCCTGCGATCTGCGGCTGTCTGGGAAAAGCGTGTCCGGTAATTTAATCGCTGGATTGGGCCTTCTCGATTCTGGCGTCCAGGATGGGGATGATTTCTGGCGCCAGGAGGAAGGCTTCGATCTTTTGGGTGAGGTTCAACGGACGGAATTGAGGTTTCAGAAGGGTTGCGAATTCCCTGGCCAGGCTCTCTTTCTGTATTTCGAAGTCCACGTCGCTTAAACCTCGCAGCCGGTCGTAAAAGTCACCAAGTCCTTCTGCCACTTCGTCCGTTTTTTCCTCATCCAAAACGGGGCCTGCTCTTAGCTTCATCTGTTCTAAGGTATTTCCCACAATCTGGGCTTTTCTCATATCGTAGACTCGGTCGGGTACATTACGGAGTCTGGCCAGCCTCTCAGAGATGCCTTTGACATCCACCGCCTGGCCAATACGGCTTTCTCCTTTGGGCGGGATAATGCAAGGAATGTAACTGCCAAGCGCATGGAGCTGGTGTTGCTCGAGGCATTTCTCTGTATCCCGAGCTAGAGACTGGAGGGCTTCCTGAAGGCGAGTCCTCTTTTTTTTCAGCTCTGTGTCTAGAGAATGGAAGCGCTCTGCAAGCTCTTGGGGCACGTCCTTATTCTCCAGGAGATATCTTTTTATCTCTTCCAGAACCTGGTCTAGCTCGGCTCGCCTTGAGTCATAATAAAGCCGTGATTCGTGGAGCAATCGCTGGCCTTCCTGAGCCCTACCCCGGACGAGTTGCATCTGTTTTAGCGAAAGGTCAAGTCCATTAACCAGGTTCAGCACACGGATTTCCCGTCTCAGCACTTCTGTTTCGTCCTGAGGGAAAGCTTTCTCCTGGGAAAAAATGCAAGAAAAGCCACGGAGTCCGACGATCACAAAACAAAGGATCGATGCTAAAAGTGTTGTGATTATCTTCCTTTTCCTCATTTTTGCCTCCGTGGATTTAGACAACAGAGCGCTAAAAAAGCTTGGCCATGATTTCTTTTGAATATTTAATGAAAGGCAAGTATAATCTGACTCCATTTAATTTTTATCATGACGAAAATGCGTTTTCTCCGATTTCTGATCCACATCACTCTCCCTTTTCTTCTGTTTTTTTCTGTCCGGGCAGAAGAGCTAAAGAAGCACGCCTCCGCTCTCCGTACAGAGGAGAAAATAACCGTAGACGGACGCCTTAATGAGCCAGCTTGGGAGAAGGCTCAAGAAATCACGGGTTTCATCCAGTTTCAACCTGAAAAAGGCAAACCAGCTGCTTTCATGACAACGGTCAGAGTTCTTTATGATGACGAATATTTCTATGTCGGTTTTTTCTGCGCCGACGCAGAACCGGAAAAAGTGGTCGCCCGTCTGACTAAAAGAGACGCGGATTTAGAAGAGGACGATTCGGTCAGCATTTATCTCGACACTTTCCACGATCAGAGGAATTCCTATTATTTTGCCACGAACATCCTGGGTACCCAATGCGATGGCCGGATTGTAGAGAACGGGCTAACGACTGACCTGACCTGGGATGGAATCTGGCAATCGGCCGGTTGCAGAACGGAATTCGGCTGGACCGCGGAAGTCGCCGTTGAGCTCGGAAGCCTCAAATTCAAGCCCGGCGAGGAAAGAACCTGGGGCTTTAACGTCGGGAGGTCTATCCCGCGCCTTTTCGAGTACAGTTTTTGGGCCGGTCCCCTCGAATCTCCTTATAAGGTGTCCCAGTTTGGAGAATTAAGGGGGCTATCTCTCCGGGAAGCTAAGAAGAAATATCAACTCATCCCTCATGTTATCTCTAAAGCTGAAGAGGGGATGGAAACAGAAGCGGAGGTAGGCCTGGATGCGCGCTATGCTTTTTCTCAGGCTGTTTCAAGCAACCTGACTCTCAACCCGGATTTCGCCACCGTCGAAGCTGACCAGGAGCAGATAAACCTCACCCGGTTTGAGCTTAACCTTCCAGAAAAAAGAAATTTCTTCCTCGAGGGTTCCGAGATCTATCGCCAGAGAATATCTCTTTTTTACTCCCGAAGGATTGGTGACATACTCGGCGGGGTCAAGGTGTACGGCAAATCAGGCGGCTTCGAGTTTTCCGGCCTGAGCGCCCAGACGAAAAAAGACGAGCTGCGGGG
>CAZKBY010000128.1:0-8066 GCA_964550915.1 uncultured Eubacteriales bacterium
CTCCTGAAGCCTTGCCCTTCGCCAAGTCGGGCGAGCTGGCCGATTTTGCAGCCGCCCTGCCCAAATATCTCGCTTCGCTCGGCCTCAACGTCTCGCTCATCATGCCCAAGTACAGGACGCCGGAGATCGAATCCCTGTCCATGCAGTCAGTGCTTCCAGAGCTCTTGGTCCCGCTTGGCGGGGAGAAGGTCAAGGCTGGCGTTTTCAAGGCCGAGCATGGCTACTTCGACATCTATTTCATCGACAACCCCAAGTATTTCCTGAGGGAAAAAGTCTACGGGCCGTCCACCGGCGAGTACCTGGATAACGACGAGCGGTTCGTCTTTTTCAGCCGGGCCGTCCTCGAATTCCTCCTGAAATCAAAGCTCCCCCTGGACATCATCCACTGCCAGAACTGGCCTTCGGCCCTGGTCCCCGTTTTTCTGAGGACGCACTACCAGAATGAACGTGCCTTGGGCCGGGTGGCCACTGTCTTCACCCTCCACAACGTCGCCTTCCAGGGAGATTTTCCGCCCGAGAGCCTGGTGCTGACCGAGCTCAACTGGAATTATTTCAACCCCCGCGAGCTTTCCTTGAACGGCCGGTTCAACTTCCTCAAAGCCGGAGTCGTTTATGCCGATGTCGTCAATACGGTCAGCTCCGCCTACAAGCAGGAAATCCTGGCCAGGAAACACGGCCACGGCCTGAGCGAGATTCTGCAGAGCCGCCAGGGGACTTTTTTTAGCGTCCGGAGCGGGATCGATTATGAGGGCTGGAACCCGGAGAAAGACCCTTACCTTGCGGCCAACTATGGGGCCTCCGACATGTCGGGGAAAAGCGTCTGCAAGCTGGCCCTTATCAAAGAATTCAAGCTTCGCCTGCCTGAGACGTCGCCGGTTGTTGCCTTTGTTTCGCATCTCTCCCGTCACAAGGGAACGGATATCCTCATTGAGGCGCTGGACGAGATCGGCGCTATGGACGCGTCGCTCGTCGTCTGCGGCGAGGGGGAAGAAAAATTCGAGCTGGCCTTGAATGAGGCGGCCAAGCGTTTCCGCGGGAGGATCGCCGTCCATCCCGAGATGAGGCCGGCCTTGGTCCACAAGGTCGTGGCTGGAGCCGATATCCTCCTCATCCCGTCGCTCCACGAGCCTTGCGGGCTGAATCAATTCTACGGCTTCCGTTACGGCACGGTTCCTGTTGTCCGGGCTACGGGTGGCCTCAAAGAGACGGTCGCGCCTTATTCCCCTGCGACCGGGAAAGGGAACGGGTTTGTTTTCCGGGAGTATTCGGCTGATGCCCTTGTGGCTGCTTTGAAGGAGGCAGTCGATTGCTACCGCAACGCTCCTGATGCCTGGCAAAGGATCAGGGAAGCGGGGTTGCGCGAGAATTTCTCGCTCGAAATCACAGCTAAAGGTTATGTCAGGCTCTACGAAAGAGCGTTGGAATCCAAACGAGGAGGCTAAAGTGGCCGCGGATGTCCTTAATGTTTCTGACGCCACGTTTGAGGAAGAAGTGCTCAAGGCCGGCGTGCCCGTGTTAGTCGATTTCTGGGCGGAATGGTGCATGCCCTGCCGGATGATCGCTCCGGCGGTTGAAAGCGTGGCCCAAGATTACGGGGATAAAATCAAGGTGGCCAAGATGAATGTCGATGAGAACATGAAGACCCCGGCCAAATACGGCATCCGGGGCATCCCGACCCTTCTTCTTTTTAAGAACGGCGAGCTTATGGAGAGCCTGGTCGGCGTCCAGCCACGCGAGAAAATTGTCGAAGTGGTCGCCAAACACTTATGAACCCGACTGTCGATTACGACGTCGTCATCATCGGCGCGGGGCCGGCCGGTCTGGCGGCGGGTCTTTACACGGGGCGCGCCCGCCTGGCTACGGTCATCCTGGAGAAGGGCCTGCCCGGAGGCCAGATCCTCCTCACCGACTGGGTGGAGAACTTCCCCGGCTTTCCCGAAGGAATCGCGCCCTTCGACCTGATGGAGAATTTCAAGAAACAGACGCTTAAGTTCGGGGCCGTGATCGAGACGGACGAAGCGCAGGCCATAAGGAAAGATGGCGGCGGCTGGGTCGTGGTCGGCCGGAACAAGGAGTACAGGGCCAGGGCCGTGATCGTCGCCACGGGAGCCTCTTACCGGAAGCTTGGCCTGGCCGGAGAGGAGAAGCTCACGGGGAGGGGCGTCTCATACTGCGCCACCTGCGACGGAGCGTTTTTCCGCGACCGTGAGATCGCCGTGGTCGGCGGCGGAGACAATGCCCTGAACGAAGCTATCTTCCTGACGAAATTCTGCCGCAAGCTCTACCTCATCCACCGCCGCGACCGGTTTCGGGCAACCAAGATCCTCCAGGAGCGCGTGTTTGGGAATGCCAAAATCGAGGTTCTCTGGAACTCGGTCGTCGAGGCCATCGAGGGTGAGAATCGGCTCGAGCGCATCATCGTCAGGAACGTCAAGGAGAATAGGGTCTATCCACTCCAGCTCGACGGGCTCTTCGTCTCCATCGGGATGGACCCCCACACGGGATTTATCAAAGGACTCGTGGAGCTTAACGAATGGGGGGAAATCAAGGTCGATCAGAAGATGGGGACGTCCCAGCCGGGAATATTCGCCGCCGGCGACGTGGCTGATGCGTGCCCCAAGCAGGTGGCGACGGCGGTTGGCACCGGGGTCGCCGCCGCCTTAGCCGTCAGCGACTACCTCCAGTCTTAAATTGGGGGATAAATTGGGGGACGCGATACGTAATTACCTAAATTATTTTCATCTATTTTTTTATCGTCACGGATAATTCTTGGGACATCAACAAAATTCATCGCCTGCCCTAATGATGAACAACCATCGATTTTGCCCAATTATCTTTGGTCTCCGACTATGTTGACCACTGAGAAATTAAGTGCATTATGTATGGCGTCCCCCTATTTGCCCCTATTTGCTTTTAAGGATTTTCTCCAGGTCCTCAACCCGGGCCTTCAGCCTTTTCATGTCCTTGATGAAATCATAGAGTTGGGGGAGGAGGACGCACATCTTCCTCCAGTCGTTGATGTCGATAGAGGGTGTTCCGGCGACAATCGCGGCCGCCGGAATATCCTTGTGTACGCCCGATTGAGCGGCGATGATTGCCTCATCCCCGACATTGACATGGTCGGCTACTCCCACCTGCCCGCCCATGACGACGTTTTTTCCGACCCGGCTGCTTCCGGCGATCCCCGCTTGGCCGGCCAGGATGGCGTTCTCGCCGATCTCGACATTATGAGCGACCTGGACGAGGTTATCGATCTTGGCCCCGCGCCGGATGATCGTCCCGCCGAGCGCCGCCCTATCCACAGCCGTGTTGGCTCCGATCTCCACGTCGTCCTCGATGACGACCATCCCTTTCTGGGGGATTTTCCTGTAGCTTCCGTCCTCTAACTTGATATAGCCGAACCCGTCTGAGCCGATGACTGCGCCGTTGTGGACGATGACGCGGTTTCCGATCCGCACGCCCTCCCGGATCGATACATGGCTGTGGATGACCGCTCTCTCGCCGATCTTCACCCGCGGATAGACTACCACCAGCGGGAAAATGACCGTCCCCTCTCCGATCTCCGCCTCATCGCCGATAACGCTCAGCGCGCCGACCGCCACGTCCTTTCCCAGCTTGGCCGTGGGCGCAACCTGGGCCGAAGGATGGACTCCCGGCTCCAGCCTGTAGGGCTTAAAAAAAATCTCAACGGCCCTGACGAACGCCAGTTGAGGATTCTCTGCGACGAGCACGGGAATCCGGCGGAATGTCTCACCCGGCGGGATGATGGCAGCCGACGCCCGCGTCTCCTCCAGCTTCTTCCTGAGCTTGGCCTGCCCCAGAAAAACAATATCTCCTTCG
This sequence comes from uncultured Eubacteriales bacterium, assembly GCA_964550915.1. Taxonomy (GTDB): domain Bacteria; phylum Acidobacteriota; class Aminicenantia; order Aminicenantales; family UBA8522; genus JARYMI01. The sequence continues at coordinate 3,841 of CAZKBY010000128.1, forward strand.
CCTGCTTTTTCCAGGCTCGAAACGTCTCTGATCCGGACGTCGCCGTCGCCCTCGAACGGACAGCCGAGCATCTCCGCGAGCTCCCTGACCGTAAGCGTCAATCGCTCACTTCCTTTTTTGCGCTCCTCGTTCCTCATCGGTCTTCCATCCTCTTAGCCGCCCCCCTCAGTTGTTTTAGCATGTCTCCTCTCGTTGAGCACGGCTGCCAGCTCAGCGCTCCAGAGCAGAATGACGAGCGAGAGGGAGATCCAGAGGAGGAAAAAGATGATCGAGGTCAATGTCCCCTGGAGGAGCTTGGACAAAACGATGCCGATCGCCGAAAAGTTGGCCACGTAAAAAGCGAAAATCCGCTTGAACGCTTCCCAGAGCACGGCGCCGATCGCCGCAGCCAGCGCCGCCGGGGCCGTGTGGACTTTCACTTCGGGGATGAACTTATAAAAAATGAAAAAGACGAGAAACGTCAGGGCCAGCGGAAGCATGTACTGGACGAGGAAATTGTTGACGATCCCCATGATCTTCGGGTTGATGTGGGCAGCCACGAAGTTGCTCTCCTGGAGCGTCCGATGAAGGGCCGTCCAGATGGCCGTGATCGATATCGAGATGAGCATGACGATGCCCATCGTGAACATGATCGTGTATTCGATCAGCCGGTTGTAGACGAACGACCGCTGGTAGTTCGCCCGGAAGATGATGTTGATCGAATAAATGAGGTTGGAGAAAAGGAAGCTGGCCGAGATGAGCGAGCCCACCAGCCCGAACCAGCCGAGGTTGTTGAGGTTGTCGGACACGGCCCGGAGTTTCTCGAAATAGGACGGGTCGAGGTGGGCGAAGAATTCGTCCGAGAAAAGGTTCAGGCTCCGCAAGGCCAGCTCCGAGCTTCCCACGACCTTGGTCGTAACATAGATAAACAGAGCGACAACCGGCACCGAGCACAGAAACGCAAAGTAGGAGATGACGATCGCGGCGTTCCAGCACCTGTCGTCGTTAAACCTCTTGAAGGTGTCCCGGAGGATCGCAAAGACAGCGAAACTCATTGGACCGCTCTATCGCCAGCGCAGGAAGAATATTGGCTCTGCCGTCGTCACCGGACCGTGTCGGCTCGCTGGCCGACCTCTCAACTCCCCTATCAAAATGCCTCTCTGCCCGCCTTCAGGCCCACCTCTTCCGGCCGGCCGCTTGCCGCCCGCAGCCTTTCTCAGGCCCAGTTTCCCCACTGGATGAGGACGATGATGATGGTGATGAGAAGCGCGTAGATGACCAGCGTTTCGATCAGGACGAGCCCGAAAATCAGGAGGAAGCGGATGTGGGGACCGGCTCCAGGGTTTCTGGAGATTCCTTCACAGGCGCTCGAAATGGACTTGGCCTGGCAAAAAGCGCCGGCAGCGACAGCCAGGGTGATGATGGCTCCGCCGACAATGATTGATAATTTGTAGAGATTGGCTCTAACCGGATTCACTGCCGCCTCCTGGGCCAGGAGCGGGCTCGACGCTATGAACCCTAAAAAGAGCAGAAGGCCCAGCGCTTTGAGCTTCTTCATCGTCTTTTCTCCTTTCTTTATTTATATCTATTTTCACTCTATGAATGCTCTTCCTCGTGGGCCACGGCGCCCGCGATATAGATACAAGCCAAAAGGACGAAGACAAAGGCCTGGATCGTGGCCGTGAAAATGGCTATGGCCATGAACGGGAGAGGAAGAACAAAAGGCACGATCGAAGCGATGACGACAATGAGCAGCTCCTCGGCGAAGATGTTGCCGAAAAGCCGCAGCGACAGCGACACCGGCCTCGAAAAATGGCTGATGATCTCGATCGGCAGCATTAGCGGCGCTAAGGCCGGGATCGGGCCGCTGAAATGCTTGAGGTATTTCAGGACTCCCTGGGCTTTCATCCCCTGCCAGTGGTAGTAAACAAACACAGCCAGGGCGCAGCCAGCCGTGACGTTGAGCTTGGAGGTCGGCGACATGAACCCGGGCACGAGCCCTACCATGTTGGCGGTGAAGACAAAAATGCCGATCGTACCGATCACCGGCAGGTAGCGTTTTCCCCGCTCGCCGATGATGTCGGTAAGAAGGCCCTCGAACATCTGGACGGTGAGTTCGAGGACAGTCTGCCTCTTTGACGGGATGATCGACAACCGCCGCGAGGCCAGCCCGAAAACGACGATGAGAAAGGCGGCCACGACAATGCACATGACGATGTAGTCGGGAATGGGGCTTTCCGGATGCTTGGGCTCGATCCCTAAAAGGCCGAGGAGGGCGAGAACCGGCTTGCCAAAGATTTTGTTAAAGAGCTCGACGATATAAAGGCTGTGTTCTAACTCTTCCATGACTTTATCTGTGAGAGCGCTCTAACGGCTTCAACGAAGAAAACGAGGACGACGGCCGAAAAACCGGCGGCAAAAGCGAGGACCATCCTCGGAAATAGGAGAATTATAAACAAAAAGACGCCGAGAAGCAAGGCAAGCCGGACGAGGTAGAAAATGAGGCCCGAGCGGACCGCTTTTTTCCGGTCCTGCCCGAGAAAGCGGCTGAGGGCGCTTTTGAGCCAGACGAAGCTGGCCGCGGAGAAGGCGCCGCCAGCAAGGACGAAAAGCCCGGTCAGGGAGGAGAAAAAAAAGAGGGAGCCGAGGGCGATAGCGAGCGAGACGCCAAGGATTTCGGCCGGAATGCGCCGGAGAATTCTCTCCTCAAGGAAAGCCTGGGCATTCTTGGGCTCGGGATCGGGGGAGCTCCCCCCGGCGGATTTCGAGCGGGGAGGTTGCGGGTTGGCAGATTTTGAGCCGGCAGGGTCAGGGATTTCTTTCATCCTCGTTTTCTTTATCTTTCTCAATACCAAGTCTGTTGAGCCCTCGGACGAGGCTCACAAACCCCGAGACGACGCCTAACACGGTAAAAATGGCCAGCAGCCAAGGCCAGGTGCCGAGCAACTTGTCGAGGACATACCCGATGGCCAGCCCGACGGCGATCGATGATGGCAGCATCAGTCCGAGCGAGCTCAGCTCGGCCAGCCGCCGGTAATTCATCCGCCGCCGCGGCACCTTCTTTTCTTCGGACATCAACTTTCGCCAATCTTTCTGCCCCTATTTTTGCCGCCTTACCCCGAAATGTCAAACTCAAGAGTTGCCGCAAAGGCTTTTAGACATTTTTTCTTGACATATCAGGCGGGAATGAATAGAATTCTACGGCAGGAGAGGAAGAGGCTTGAGAACAAAACAAGCAAAAGGTCGATAATAAAATTTTCCCTCTCCGGAACAATTGGCCCTAATTGTCGGGGTTGAGGTTTCTTCCGAGTTATGCAATGGGGTCTAACGGCGGTAGCTTGTTTTTGAAGGGATAAAAATGATTAATAAACACTCCATGGGCTGGATTCCTGATTATCCCGATTTCATGGATTTCACGGAGAACACAAAAGAGGTCAAGAAAATCCTGGAGCCCTCGGGACTTCCGCGTGGAGCAGCGGAAAAAAAGCCGCAAAAAGAGAAACCACTTCCTGCTTCGGTTGACCTGCGCCAGTGGTGCTCGGCCGTCGAAGATCAGGGCCAGCTAGGCTCCTGCACTGCCCATGCCGGCGTCGGCATTATCGAGTATTACGAACGGAAATCCTTTGGCCGTCATATCGACGCCTCCCGCCTCTTTCTTTACAAGGTCACGCGGAACCTGATGAAAATGCGGGGGGACACCGGCGCTTACCTCCGCACGACCATCGGCGCCATGGTCCTCTTCGGCGTTCCGCCCGAGGAATACTGGCCCTATACGGATAACCCCGAGGACTTCGACAAAGAGCCTCCGGCTTTCTGCTATTCTTTTGCCCAGAACTACAAAACGATCACATACTACCGGCATGACCCTCCCTCCGCCGCTCCCCAGGCGATTCTCAACCGCATCAAGACCTATCTCGCTGCAGGCCACCCGGCCATGTTCGGGTTTACAGTCTACAGTTCAATCGAGCAGGCATCTGATTCAGGCCAAATTCCCTTCCCCTCCCCGCGAGACAGGATTGAAGGCGGCCACGCCGTTACGGCCGTAGGCTATGATGACCGGCTGAAAATCAGGAACCGCTTCGACGGCGATGAAACCACCGGCGCGCTCCTCATCCGCAACTCCTGGGGACGCTCCTGGGGTGAGGACGGCTACGGCTGGCTGCCTTACGAATACGTCCTCAGCGGCCTGGCCGAGGATTTCTGGTCGGTCCTGAAAAAAGAATGGATCGACACCGGTCAGTATATGG
>CAZKBY010000129.1:0-7914 GCA_964550915.1 uncultured Eubacteriales bacterium
AGTCAAAGCAGGCCAGAAAATCAAGCGCGGCGATGTCATTGGCCTAGTCGGGAAATCGGGAAAGGCCTTGGGACCCCATCTTCATTATGAAGTCCGCCTCAATAATAGGCCTCAGAATCCTTACCAGTATATCCTCGAGGAATAAGTCCTCTTTTTGCCCTAACCTAAGAAAAAATTTCTCCCGGTTCGATCCGTAGACCGTGCAAGAATGCCGAAGCCTCCATTTCTCTCTTGTTCTCCCGCTGCAAACGTTTCACCAGAAAAAGGCTTCCCTCCCCGCAGGCGATGACCAGTCCTTCCTTCTTGAGTTCGACAACCTGGCCCGGGGGGGAATCATACCGGGCTTCGTCTATCTTTTGTCCGGCCCGGATGAGGATTCTCTGGCCTCGCCAGATGGTATAGGCGCCAGGCCAGCCAGAGAAGGCGCGGACTTTTCTTTCCACAGCGAGAGCGTCCCGTGCCCAGTCGATTTTCCCGTCCTCCTTTTTTATCCGGGGTGCATAAGTAGCTTGGGTGTGGTCCTGAGCAGAGCGGGGGAGGCCTTCGATCTGATTAAGTGTTCTGACGAGCAGCTCAGCGCCGAGGCGGGCGAGCCTTGCTTCGAGTTCCGGAGCAGTCTCAGCCGGCAGGATGTCAACCTTTTCAGCCGTGAGGATGTCGCCCTCGTCCATTTTTTCATTAAGCTCAAAGATTGTCACTCCTGTTTTTTCCTCGCCGTTGAGGATGGCCCATTCGACAGGAGCGGCGCCGCGATACTTGGGCAGAAGAGAGAAATGGACGTTAACCGATTTGAATTTGGGTAAGTAGATGATAGGCCCAGGAATGATCTGCCCGTAGGCCACGACAACATTAACGTCAGGGTTAATCTTCTGGATCACTTCGAGAGCCTTTTTATCCTGTCTGATCTTTTCCGGCTGAAAGACAGGAATTCCCCGGGTAAGAGCGTATTCTTTGACCGGCGGCGGCGCGAGCGCCTTACCCCTCCCCGCCGGCCTGTCCGGCTGCGTTATGGCCAGTTCGACGGCATGACCGCATTCGAGGAGTTTTTGGAAAGAGGGCAAGGCGGCAAGAGGGCTGCCAAAGAAAACGATCTTCATCGCCCTCAGCGGGAACCTTGCTCCCTCTTGAGCTTCTTTTTGATCAGTGCTTTTTTCAGCGGAGAAAGGTTTTCGATGAACAATCTTCCGTTGACATGATCGATCTCATGGCAGAAGACTCGGGCCAGCAACCCGCTGGCTTCGATGATTCTTTCTTCGCCATTGAGGTCGATACCCCTGACGATGACCCGGGCCGGCCTCTTCACTTTTTCCTGTATTCCCGGCACCGACAGGCAACCCTCCTCCAGGATGCTTTCTCCCTCGGTTTCGAGGAATTCCGGGTTGGCCAGGACGATGAGCTGGCCCGGCCTCTCGCCCACTGAAAGGTCCACTGTGATGAGGCGTTTGCTCACATTGACCTGAGGAGCTGCCAGACCGATTCCTGGGGCTGCGTGCATCGTTTGGACCATGTTGCGGGCTAACTCGAGGATTTCCTCGTCGAAGGCGCTAATCGGCTCAGCTCTCTTGGTGAGCACAGGATTTCCGTACTTGACAATCGTCAGAAGGGGCATTTTTATTTTGAATCTATTCTAATTGATTAGACAGGTTATTTCAAACTCCTTCTCTCTCCGAACTGTCTTTCTGGCTCAGACAACCGCTGATGGCGGAGGCGGTTCGTCCGCTTTTCCAGCGTGGCGGAGAGGATAATAAACCAGGTAGACCCCGATCAGGATGAGCACAACGAGGCCGACATAGTAGCTGGCATTGGCGAAGATCTCAGGAATGTCAACTCCCAGCACGTTCTGGAAGAACAGGAATTTCCAGGTGGCGCGCACCAGACCGGTGATGGCTTCTCCGGCGATCAGGCCCGAAGCCAGCAGGATGCCGACATTCTCGACGCGTGTCTTTTGAGCGGGGTTAAGACCTCGGCGGTTGGCCATCCGGTCGACGATCCCTTTCATCATCCCGCCGCAGAAAATAGCGAAAGTCGTTTCTAAAGGAAGGTACATGCCCACGGCCACGAGCATCGGAGAGCGAACCTGGACCAGGATCATGGCGAATCCCATGAGCATTCCGACGATGACCAAAGGCCAGGCCATCTCCTTGCCAACAATGCCCTGAGCTAAGGCGGCCATCAGCCCAGCCTGGGGTGCGGAGAGCTCCTTGCTGCCGAACTGGAAAGCGCCATGAAGAACGAGCAGGGGGAAGTAAAGAACAAGAGAGGCGAGCAAAATGCCGAAGATGTTGCCGACCTGCATCTTCCACGGGGTGCCGCCCAGGATGTGTCCGACCTTGAGGTCCTGGAGCATTTCTCCGGCCACGGCCGAGGAGACGCAGACGACGGCGGCGACACCGAGCACAGCAGTCACGCCGCTTATTCCGGTGGCCCCGACGAGGACCATGAGTAACGCCGCAATAATCAGGGTGGACAGGGTCAATCCAGAGATGGGGTTGTTTGAGGAACCGATCTGGCCGACCAGATTCCCCGAGACGGCGGCAAAGAAGAAGCCGGCCACCGCCATGACTGCGGCGGCGATGATCGCGGAACCGTAGGATTGGGAGAAGACGTTATAGACAAAAATCATCAGGACAAAGGTAACAGCCAGTATTCCAAGAACGAGCTGGATGTTCAAGTCCTTTTCAATCCGTGAGGCGGCTTCAGCCTGTCCGGCGGCTTTCTTGACGTCGCCGATCGAGCGCTTCATCCCGGCAGCGAGGTTTTTTCTCATCCGGAAAAGGGTGTAGCCGGCCCCAACTAGCATTCCTCCGACGGCGATCGGCCGGATGATGAATTTCCAGACGTTTAACACGATATCCGGCCAGGCGACGTCGGCCATCGTAACCCCTGACCCGTAGATTTTTTCGACGAGCTGGGGCCCTAGAAAAAACATCAGGAGCGGGGCAAAAAGTCCCCAGGCCAGCACGCCTCCGGCAAAATTGAGGGAGGCCAGCCGGGGTCCGATGATATAGCCGACCCCGATATAAGCCGGATAGATTCCCGGGCCTGCGACGGCCACGGTGCCCCCGGCATCGACTCGGGGGGCCGCCTTGTCGGTTCCCAGGCGGACGAAGCTTGCCCCGATTGCGCCCACTTTGATGATAAATTCCTTGGTGGCAGCGAAGATTTTGACGACGCCGAGTGCGTAAATCAGCGCTCCCAGGCCCATCGCCTGGAAAAGGAACTTGGCGCCCTGGCTGCCCTTCTGTCCTGCCTTGTGAATTTCTGAAGCAGCCACCGATTCGGGAAAGCCGAGCTCCGAGTCAGTGACCATGACCCTTCTGAGAAAGGTCACGAACATGATGCCCAGAAGGCCGCCGACGAACATCAAAGCTGTTGACTTGACGTAGGCGTCGACGGTATCGAACCTGAGCCAGGCGCCCGAGATGATGAACGCCGGGATCGTGAAGATGGCCCCGGCCGCCACAGATTCACCGATAGAACCCACGGTCCGAGCCATGTTCTCTTCAAGGATGGACCCTCGCATGAGCCTCAGAATGGCCATGCCGATGACAGCCGCCGGATAGGTGGCCGCGATAGTCATTCCTGCCCTCAGGCCCAAATAGGCATTGGCGGCGCCCAGAATGACAGTCATGATGATGCCAAGGATGAGAGCCTTTAGAGTGAACTCTCTCAAGTCGGTTTTTTCTGGAACATACGGTTGATACTTCATCCCATTCTCCTTTAGTGGCAGTTGCCTTAATGTATAGTAGAATTTTCTTGTCGAAGTCAAGGATTTTTGGGCTTGCAAACAGGACTTGACTGGAATAAAATAAAAAACAAATAGGCGAGCGATGAGTATTTTGAGCTGGTTCAAAGATCGGTTGTATTGCGACCTAGCCATTGACCTGGGGACAGCAAATACGCTGGTTTTTCTGAAGGGGAAGGGGATCATTGTCCAGGAACCTTCTATTGTTGTGGTCAACAAGATGAGCGGCAAAGTCGAGGCCGTGGGAAGCCGAGCTAAAGAGATGTTAGGGAAAACTCCCGCCAGCGTCACGGCCATTAAACCGATGCGGGACGGTGTAATCGCAGACTTTGAGATTGCCGAGAAGATGTTAGACTATTTCATCAAGCAGGCCACGAACAATCGCGGCTTCTGGCTTCGCCCCAGGATCGTCATCGGCATTCCCACTGGCATCACCCAGGTTGAGCGGCGAGCCGTTAAGGACGTGGCCATGAGAGCCAAGGCCTCCGAGGTCTATCTGGTCGAGCAGCCCATGACGGCCGCTGTCGGCGCCGATCTGCCAATCTCCGAGCCGACGGGCAACATGGTTGTCGATGTCGGCGGCGGAACGACGGATATCGCGGTTATCTCTCTCAATGGGATTGTCTTCAACCATTCGATCAGGGTTGCCGGCAATGAAATGGATGAAGAGATCATCCAGTACTTGAAGAAGAAATACAACCTGCTGATCGGTGAGAGGTCCGCTGAGTTAGTTAAAATGCAGATCGGGTCGGCCTATCCCCTGGACGAGCCTCTGACCATGGAAATCAAGGGTCGTGACCTTCGCGAGGGGATTCCCAAGACGATTGTCGTCGACGACCAAGAAATCCGGGAGGCCCTGGAGGATGTCGTCTCCTCCATCGTCAACGCCGTCAGAATCGCCCTGGAAAGAACGCCTCCGGAGCTTTCAGCGGATATCATCGACCGCGGCATTATCTTGACCGGCGGCGGGGCTCTCCTCAAGAACCTTGATAAACGCCTCCGCGAAGAAACACAGTTGCCGGTTTTCGTCACCGAGGACCCGTTAACCAGTGTTGTGCTTGGGGCGGGCAAGCTCCTGGATGATCTTGATCTTCTGAAAAAGATCGCTCTCAATTGATGGGGCGTGAAAGAAAAAAGAAACCTCCTTCTTTTGATGGGCTTGATCTTTTTCCATCTTATTCTCATTTCCCTGCAGGCTCCTAAGGGCGACCAGCCGACGTATTTCGAGAGAGCCGTCTTTGCCGTTTTTAGCCCTGTCCAAAACGGCGTGGCCTCATTGTTCCAGAAAGTCAGAGATTTTTGGAACAGCTATTTTTATTTCCGCCACGTCCAGGAGCAAAACAAGCGCCTGAGGGATGAGTTGTTTATGATGCGTCAAGAAAACCAAGTGCTCAAGAATATCCTTGGGAGTTCTCAAGGTGCCGAGGAGATCCGGACTTTGCTCTCCCGCCTTTCCCGATCGATCATCGTCGCCTCAGTCATCGGGATAGATTCGGGCAAGATTTTTAAATCCGTTGTCCTGAATAAGGGATCGCGCGATGGAATAAAAAAAGACATGATCATCCTGGACGGACGAGGCCGGCTGGTCGGTCGGGTCATTGAACCGATCACCTTTAAGCAGGCTCGCGGCCAGCTCATTACCGATGAGGAAAGCGGCGTTGGTGTTTTGTCCGAGCGCAACAGAGTGATCGGCATTCTTGAGGGAGAGGGAACTGGCAAGTGCTTGATGAGATACGTCCTCAAGACAAACAGGGATATCTCCGCCGGAGAGGAAATCACAACGTCGGGTTATGATGGGATCTATCCGTCGAGAATTCCAGTGGGAAGGATCATTTCTATTGCCGAAGACACCTCCCTGTTCAAAAGAATTGTAGTTGAACCATACTTTAGTTTTTCAGAGCTGGATCGGGTGGCCGTGATGGCCGTCGACCTGAGAGAACTGGAATGAGGAGGAGATGAGAGACGTCAGCAAGGCCGTCGCGGGAATTCTGCTGGCCGTTGGCGTCTATACCCTCCTTGGAAAAGTTTCTGCCCCTCTGGTCGTTGTGTTCAACGCCTTTGCCTGGGTGGTCCTCTATTTCAGCCTGGCCAGGCAGGAAGCCTTTGGCGCCGTCATCGGCACTGTTTGCGGCCTGCTCCAGGACGCCTTTTCTAGCGGCGTTTTCGGGATGGCTGGGCTTACCAAAACCGTGCTGGGGTTCAGCACGGGGATGGTAGCTCGAAAGATCGATGTGGCGCCGGTGGGCCGTAATTTTGCCTTATTGTTGGTTATGGCCGCGGCTGAAGTTGTCCTCTGGGAAGCCTTGACTTCTTTTCTCTTTCGAGAAAGCCCGGGCCTGGGGGGAGGGCTCATCCTGCTGCAACTTTTGGCGACAGCTACGGTCGTGTGCCTCTCCTATCAATTGATGAGGAAAAAAAGGGAGGGGAGTCCCTAAGGGCTGGAAATGGAGAAAAATAAGTTTTATGAAGATCTTTCTCTGGTCCTGGTGAGGACGCAGAGGACGCACCTTGTCTTTGGCTGTCTTTTTCTCCTCGTCCTTTTTTTTATCTGGAAAATTCAGATTCTAGACCACAAGAAATACTGGAGTCTTTCCGAAGCGAACCGAATCCGAGAGGTCGTGCTAACCGCATCCCGGGGGCTGATCCTGGATCGAAAAGGCGTCATCCTAGCTGATAACACAGCTTCCTTCAACGCTTCCATCATAAGAGAAAACTGCCAGGACTATAACCTTTCCGTCCAGAGGATCAGCCAGTTCTTGGGAGTCGAGGAGGATGTTTTAAGGAAGCGGATTGTTAGGTATGAGTCATGGCCACGGTTCAGGCCCATCGTCGTCAAGGATAACTTGGATCTTAGAGAAGTGGCCAGGATTGAGGCCCGCAAGCTGGAATTCCCAGAGCTCGTCGTGGCATCTGACCCGCGCCGTTTTTATCCGTTTGGCAACCTCGCTGCCCATGTCATCGGCTACCTTCAAGAATTGTCTCCAGAAGAAATTAGGTCTGAGCAGTACGGGGAGAAAAACCTGGGCGACCTGGTAGGCCGGACGGGAGTGGAAAGGGAATATGAATCGCTCCTGGTTGGAACAGACGGAAAAACGATGGAAATTGTCGATAGCCAGGGTCGGGTTCGAGGAGAGGCTGGCCGCGTGGAGCCAATCCCCGGCCAGACGATCATCTTATCCCTGGATTTCGACCTGCAAAGGAAGGCGACAGAGCTCTTAGAAGGCAGGGAAGGGGCGATTGTTGTCCTCGACCCCACAAATGGGGAAATCCTCGCCCTGGCCAGCTACCCGACATATGACCCAAACAAGTTCATCACCAGGTTTACTCCGGAGGAGTGGATGGGGCTCGTCAACCGTCCCGATCATCCTCTGGAGAATCGGGCCATCCGGGGTTTGTACTCTCCGGGGTCTGTTTTCAAGGTGACGATGGCTTTGGGGGGGTTAGATTCGGGCGTCATCAATGAACAGACGAGTTTCTTTTGCGCCGGGACCATCCAGCTTTACGGGCGGCCGTTTTCTTGCTGGTTTTCTGGAGGGCACGGCGTCCTCGACTTGACCGAGGCAATTCGCCACTCCTGCAACATCTATTTTTATCAGACAGGCCGCAGGATGGGTATCGAAAGGATCGCTGAATATGCTCAAGAATTGGGGTTCGGAAAACCCACCGGGGTAGACTTGCCGGGAGAAAAAGAAGGCCTCGTGCCCACTCCTGAGTGGAGCCAGACCGCCAGAAAGGCATCCTGGTACCCGGGTGAAACAATATCCGTGTCGATCGGCCAGGGTCCCCTGGTCGTCACTCCGCTCCAGGTTTCCGTGCATACGGCTCTTGTGGCCAACAGGGGAAAGAAGCCCATACCTCATCTCCTCCGTTCACACGATCAATCCTCAGCGCATGAAAATGGAAACTCTGGCCGTGGCGCTGTCCGAATCAAGGAGGAGACGTTCGAAAAGGTCATCCGGGGAATGTGGAAATGCGTCAACGAGGGAGGCACTGGCCATGCGGCCAGAGTCGAAGGTTTTGACATCTGCGGCAAGACAGGCTCGACCCAGCTTATTTCCCGAGAAAGGTCGGAAAAACTCGGAAGAGAGATCAAAACACATTCTTGGTTTACCGGGTTTGCCCCCCGGGACAATCCCCGGGTTGTCGTGACTGTTTTGGTTGAGTATGGC
>CAZKBY010000130.1:0-7906 GCA_964550915.1 uncultured Eubacteriales bacterium
ACATAAGTTCTGGCCCGCGTCTTGAGTGCCTGTTTTTCTCCGTTGATTTCAACACTCATCCCTTTAAACGCCCAGAAGGGCACGCGGAGGCGGACTTCGAGATCAAGGGCCTTCCGGCAGGCCAAAATCAACGTCGTCGTTTCTTCTTCGGGAAAGCGTGTTTCCTGGCGAAGAGTCAGGCCCTTTTCCGGCCAGCGAAGCTCGGAGGGGATAAAGAGGTTGACCCACAGGCTTTTGTCATCATGAAAATAAATGCTGTCTCCATACTTGGCATGATTCTCAACGCCCGTCCCCGTGCAGCACCAGAAAGAATCAAGCGGCGTCGAGAATGTTTTAAACCATCCCGAGGCCATCGGGACATAGTACATCGTCATCCCAGTTGCGGGATCCTGGGTCGGCAGGATGCCGTTATACAGGGCGCGCTCGTAAAAGTCGCTGTATCTTGGCTCGCCGGTCCAGCCGAAGAGCTGGCGGGTCAATCTGAGCATGTTGTAGGTGCAGCAGGTTTCATGGGTGGCGTTGCTGAGCTCGGAGGCCATCTTCCCTGGCTCTGTTTGCCAACCCTCGTAATTGCTCGTTCCGCCTGTGGCGTAGGAACGGGTGTTCACGACCTCATCCCAGAAAAAGGTCGCCGCGTCGTGATAGTATTTCTCCCCGGTCAGCTCGTATTCCCGGGCGGCACCGATGAGCTTTGGGATCTGGGTGTTGGCATGAAGCCCCTTGAGTTCATCCCTATGAGCAGCTAATGGGTCAAGGACGGCTTTGTGGTCGAACCGCCTGGCGAGGGCCAGATGATCGGGATTGCCGGTGACGGCGTAGAGATTGCCCAGGACTTCGTTCATCCCGCCAAACTCGACTTTGAGCATCCGTTGCATTGCTTCGGCGTCGAGTTTATCGGTGCGGTCCTTGGCCCAAGCCGCTATCTTCTCGAGAACATCCAGGGCTTGATGGTTTCCGCTGAGCGTGTACATATCTAAGAGGCCGGCCATGATTTTATGAAGGGTGTACCAGGGCGCCCAGACGCGCTTCCCCTCGATGACCCGGTCAATGAATTCTTCGGGATAGGCACTGAGATAGCCGCTTTTTCCAAGCGCCGCCTGGCACTTGGCCAGCTCGGCGACGATGGCGTTGGCTTTCTGGCGGAGCGTTTCATCGCCCGCCCCGGCCCAGGCCAGCCCGCAGGCCGAAAGGAAATGGCCCACAAAATGGCCGCGGAGCTCGCAGGCTGGTTCTTCCCATCCACCGAGCGGCTCCGCGTTGGAAGGAAGTCCGGCATTTACCCGGAAATTGTGGAGCAATCTGTCCGGGTCAAGCTCGTGAAGATACCTCAGGTTCCGTTCCATCGCCTCCCGGAAAGGGCCGTTTAAGAGGCGGACATTCGTGAGGGGAAAAGGACGAGCGACGAGCGCCACCACGGGTTTCACTTTTTCCACGGCGGCCCCTTCTCTTGCTTTACACCCGGGCTGGATGATGAACAATAAGCCCAAAAGGAATCCGGCCAAAAGGCCCTTAACGGAGATGCTTGCGCCTCTGTGTTCAGGCTTGATCATGCGACCCTCCTCCTTTAATTATTTTCCAACCAGACCCTTCCATGTTCGCCCAAGCCGCTACTTAATCGGGACAGTCTGGGGCCCGATGGTCCAGCCCCGTCGACCCTTGATCATCACCCTGCGGGAGAGCTTCTTTCCGGCTGCCTCGAGGTTCACTATGTATTCGCCCGGCTCGACAAGCGGGCTTCTCAGACGCTCCCCTTCTCTCTCGTCTGCGTCTTTTTTCTCGAGTGCGGCCCTCATATCCCAGAACACCTTGTTCAGACCAGGCTCGGCTTCTTCTGAGATCGTCCGCAAGATCTGGCCATAGGGATCAGTGATCGTGATTTTAACTTTGTCCTTTGGCTTTTCTCTAAGATAATAATTGATCGCCACGGCGTTGGGTTCGTTGGAAGTGGCCAGGTGCCGATCGCCCATGAGCCTGTAATTCCCCCATCCCCGGGTCACCCACTGGATGCGTGATTCAACCTCAAAAAGATAGGCGTCCTCAGCCAGTACTTTGCCGTTGAGTTCCTGGAGCGGGGAGATGTCTGTCACAAAGACGCCGCGGCCGTATGTTGCGACAATAAGGTCATTCTCTCGAGGATGGACGAGGAGGTCTTTAACCGGGGCCGAGGGCAGGTTGTTCTTCAGCCGCGCCCAGCTTCCGCCTCCGTCGATGGAGACAAAAACCCCGCCGTCAGAGCCAAGGAAGAGGAGGTTGGGATTCTTGCGATCCTCGAAAATGACGTTTACCGGAAATTCGGGCAGGCCTTTGGCGATGCTCTTCCAGGTCTCTCCGTAATCCTCTGTCTTGTAGACAAAGGGCCGGAAATCGTCATTCCGAAAACCTGTTTTGGTGACATAAGCAGTGCCCTGGCTGTGATGGGAAGCGAAGACACGGCTGACCCAGTGATCTTCGGCCGCACCGGTACGGCTCAAACTGGACGTCAGGTCAAACCAGTTTGCTCCGCCGTCGCGGGTCAGCCAGACTTTGCCGTCGTCTGTTCCCACCCAGATGAGACCCGGGGTGAGTGGAGATTCGGAAATCGTCGTGATTGTGCAGAATGTGATGTGCCCCCGGCCGGCAGTCTTTTCGGGGTCGTTAAGGGTCAGGTCCGGGCTAATCTCCTGCCAGGCGTCGCCGCGGTTGAACGACCGCAGCAGCACCTGAGCGCCCGTGTAGATGATCTGGTTGTTATGCGGAGAGATGTGAATGGGCGGAGTCCAGTTGAACCTGAAGGGAGGCTTCCCTTTTTCTCGCCGAGGCTCGATACTGGTCCGGGTGCCGAGTGTCTGGTCCACCCGGCCGTGGCCGCCGAACTGATAAGTGTTATAGAGCCAGCGGCTGTCCTCGGGATCGACGACATTCGCCATTCCGTCCTGGACGCCGACTGTCACCCAGTCTTCTAACATGACTTCGCCCGACCATGCATTCGATGGCCCTTTCCAGGAATCATGGTCCTGGAGTCCGCCATAGATGTTATAAGGCTCTTCCATGTCAACGCTGACGGCATAAAACTCGCCGAGAGGGATGTTGTAGAGATGATCGCAGGTCTTTCCGCCGTCATAAGTGATATAGACTCCTCCGTCGCTTCCGAAAAGCATCCGGTCGGAGTTCTCCGGGTCGATCCAGAACGTCCGCACATCGCCGAAGGCAGAGGCAAAAAGTGTCGGAGGCCAGTCCAGGTTCTTCCAGGTTTTTCCGCCGTCGTAAGAGTAAGCCAGGGCGACGCCGATAATGTAGACTTTCTGGTCGTCGTTGGGGTCGACGCAAACCTGGTTGAAAGAGTAAGCGGCCTTGCCGCTGACGTCGTCCTTGGCCGAGTTCATTTTTTTCCAGGTCGTTCCAGCGTCCTCGGACCGGTAGACCTCGCCGGCAATGGCCCTCGGCTGCGGCTCTAGGCCGCGGCGGCGGTCCTGACTGGCTTCCTCCTCGGTTGGCGGACGCAGGTTAGCGTTTTCGACAACGGCGTAAACGATGTCCGGATTCTTGCGGTAGAGATCAATCCCGATCCGGCCGATTTTTCCCGAGGGCAGCCCGCCACTGAGACGATTCCAGCTTTGGCCTGCGTCAGTTGTCTTGTAGATGCCGCTCGCCGGCCCCCCTTCTTCAAAATGCCAGGGATAGCGGTATTTCTCGTACGCCGCGGCGTAAAGAATGTCGGGGTTTTTCAAGTTCATGACCAGGTCGATGACGCCGACCTTTTCGTTGATATAAAGAACCTTTTCCCAGGTCACCCCGCCGTCGGTTGTCCTAAAAACTCCGCGCTCCTCGTTCGAGGAAAAAAGATGGCCCATGGAAGCAACGTAGACGACGTCCGGGTTCCGGGGATGGATGAGGAGCCGGGCGATGTGGTGGGAATCCCGGAGTCCCATATTCGTCCAGGTTCGGCCTCCGTCAGTTGATTTCCAAACTCCGTCCCCGCGATGGGAGCTCCTGGCGTTATACGCCTCGCCCGTCCCCACCCAGAGGATGTCCGGGTTCGAGGATGCGACGGCAATAGCGCCGATGGAGAGATATTCTTGGCCGTCAAAGATCGGCTCGAAGGTCGTACCGTTCGACGTCGTCTTCCAGACGCCCCCGTTTCTCGTGGCCACATAGAACGTATAAAGATGGGCTTTGGGAGGGGAATCAGGCACGGCAAAACCTGTCACCCAGGAGCCGCACCGGAAAGGCCCCAGGTTGCGGAAGCTCAAATTCTTGAGAAGCGTTTGATCAAAACCCGGCCTGTCCTCCCCTTTTACTAAATCGATCGAAAAGATAAAAAATATCGGAATAATAAAAATAAAGACTGCCGGCCTCAAGCCGGGGAAGTTTCGTTTTTCCTTCATTCCTTCCACCTCCTGAAACAATGTCGATCTCTTTTCATTTTTTCTTTTTTTCCTTTTTATATAATAGCAAAAAATCCGTGTCAAAACCCCAGCCAACAGCCAATGCCTTCTTTGACATTGTTTGATGCCTTGATCTGTGCTATAAGCTAAGGAAAGGAAGGCGTGGTGCGATCGGATAGCCTGAGGCTTGAATCCGTTGATGATCTCATGGTTAACGTTCAATACATCTCATTTCGGGCTAAGCGGCTCAACCTTGAAGACGGGCGGCAGGCTATCCAGGAAAAGCTGTCAGAATAGCAACGAAGCATAAGAGATTATTGAAATCCTGGCTGCATTATGAAGGAGGGAATGAATGAAGAGAAGAGGAGGTTCCTATCCCGGTGCTGCAATCATAACCGTCATCCTGGCCGTTTTTTTTTCCTGCCAAGGCGAAAAGACCGAGCTCAAAGAACAAACGGAAGGACTTATAAAAATGGACATCAACAAACACTCTTTCGGAAGAATGCTCAATGGGCTTGAGGTCGACCTTTACACCCTGACCAACACCGGAGGGCTCAGGGCCAGAATCATGACCTACGGCGCGACACTTGTTTCCCTCGAGGTGCCGGACAGGTCGGGTAAAATGGCTGACATCGTTCTGGGCCACGACTCCCTGGAGGGCTATCTTGACCCTGCTCAAAACCCCTACTTCGGTGCGATCGTCGGCCGGTACGGAAACCGCATCGCCAAAGGCAGGTTCACGCTCGACGGCGTCGAACATCAACTGGCTACGAACAACGGAGAGAATCATCTCCACGGCGGGGCCAAAGGGTTCGACAAGGTCCTCTGGAAGGCTGAACCTGTCAGGGAGGAAGGCGCGG
The DNA here is from genome assembly GCA_964550915.1 of uncultured Eubacteriales bacterium. GTDB lineage: Bacteria > Acidobacteriota > Aminicenantia > Aminicenantales > UBA8522 > JARYMI01. The sequence goes on from CAZKBY010000130.1 coordinate 5,225, forward strand.
TAGGAGTCAAACTCAGCTACCTGAGCCGGGACGGAGAGGAAGGCTATCCCGGGAACCTGTCCGCAACCGTGATCTATTGGCTGACAGAAGAAGAAGAGCTGAAAATCACCTACGAAGCCGAGACCGATAAGCCCACTCAAGTCAACCTCACCCATCACAGCTATTTCAACCTGGCCGGCCAGGGAGAGGGCGATATCCTCGGTCATGAATTGACGCTCAACGCCGACGGTTTCACTCCTGTGGACGAAGGACTCATCCCGACAGGCGAAATCCGTCTCGTCGCCGGAACGCCCTGGGATTTCACCAAGCCAAAAGCAATCGGCGCCGAAATCGCCGCAGTCCCCGGAGGCTACGACCACAATTTCGTCCTGCGGGACGGTCAAGGTACGCTCAGGCTGGCGGCCCGGGTCTTTGAGCCCTCGAGCGGCCGCGGGCTGGAAATTACCACCGTCGAGCCGGGCATCCAGTTCTACTCGGGAAATTTTTTGGATGGCACGATAACTGGAAAACACGGCAAAATCTACAGGAAACATTACGGGTTCTGCCTGGAACCGCAGCATTTTCCAGACTCCCCAAATAAACCCAATTTCCCATCGACCATCCTTCGCCCCGGCGAGAAGTACACAAGCCTGACTATCCACAAATTCTTCGTCAAATAGTTAGGCAGCTCCTTCTCTGTATCGTTTAATATTCCAGCCTTACCCGCAGCCGTCTGGTGAGATATGCTGCCAGCCCCCAAGATCTTTCTATTTCTCTTGGTCGAAGATTCAATTTATAATAAAGCACAGAATTCCAGGTGATAATCGCGCCAGAACAAACAAACACGCGGCCATGATAGTCAGTTTTAACCAGCCGGCGTTTATTCCCTGGGGAGGGTTTTTCGCCCGCCTGATGTCCTCCAACAAAATGGTGCTTCTCGATGAGACCATCCTGGCCCACGGCTTCACCTACGTCAACAGGAATCGCCTCAAGGGGCCCGAGGGAGAGGTCTGGATAACGGTGCCGCTCAAGCGCCAAGGCCGCGGCCGACAGAAGATCAAAGACCTCGAAATCTACGAGAAAGAAAGGTGGGCCAAAAAATTTCTGCTGACGCTCAAGCATTATTACGGCAAATCCGTCTATTTTGAAAGCATATTTAGCGACATCGGCAGGGCTGGAGAGAATTCAGCGAAAAATTTCTTGCCGATGACTATGACGCTCCTCGATATCCTGAAAAAGGGCTTTGGGATCGAAACTGAGATGATTCTCCAGTCTTGCCTCGGCATCACCGGCCGCGGGACTGCTCTCCTTGTTTCCATCGCCAAAGAGCTCCGCGCTGAAGAAGTCATCCTGCCTTTTTTCTCGGAGAAAGCCGTCGATTGCACCAAGTTCAGGGATGAAAATATCCGGGTGAGGCTGTTGCGCTATTTGCCACCCCCGTATCCTCAATTCTGGGGTGATTTCTTGATGAACCTCTCGGCGCTTGACCTGCTGCTGTGCTGCGGCCGGGACGGACGGGCAGTCATCGAGAAAGGCACGCGTTTTTTCGAGCTCGCCTGACAAAAAGCCTAACAAGCATCAAGGGCAGGCGGGTATTTATCAGACAATATGGAGCACTTTGGCGCCGCGGATTTTTCGCTCCTTGATATCGAGCAGGGCCTTATTCGCCTCCTCGAGAGAGTAAACTTCCACCTCAGGCTTGATAGGGATTTCGGCGGCCAGCTCTAAAAACTCGGCCACGTCCGCCCTTGTCACGTTGGCCACGCTCTTGATATCTTTTTCCATCCAAAGATGAGATGAATAATCGAGCTTCAATAGATAATCTTTGTCCGCTTCCTCCTTGCGGATGGCGTTGATGACGAGCCTGCCGCCGCTTGCCAGGTTCTTCAGGGCTTCGACGACCGTCTTCCAGACTGGTGTCGTGTCGATGATGGTATCGAGCTTCTCGGGTGACTCCTCCTCCGTGTCGCCCGCCCAGACAGCGCCAAGCTGCCCGGCAAATTTTCGCTCTTCCTCCGCTCTGGCAAAGACGAAGACCTTGGTTTTCGGATATCTGCGCTTGACCATGAGGAGGACAAGATGCCCCGAAGCCCCGAAGCCGGTCAGTCCGAGGTTCTGTCCGTCTTTAAGGCCGGCAAGCTTAAGGGAGCGATAGCCGATGGCGCCGGCGCAAAGAAGCGGCGCTGCTTCGACGTCAGAAAAGACGTCTGGAATGGCATGGGCAAACTCCTCGCGAACAGTCATGTATTCAGCGTAGCCGCCATCGGCATCTCTTCCCGTGCCGCGGAAATCAGGGCAGAGGTTTTCTCGACCGCTCCGGCAGAACGTGCATCTTCCGCAGGCTGAATAAATCCAGGCCACCCCGACTCTCTCTCCAACCTTAAACCGGGCGAATCTACGGCCCGCTTCCTCTATCCTAGCCACGACCTGGTGGCCGAGGACAACCGGCAGGCGCTGCGGGGGCGTCCTCCCCTCAATCTCGTCGAGCTCGGTATGACAGACGCCGCAGGCCAGGACTCTGAGCAAAGCCTCCCCTTCTCTGGGCACTGGCTTCAGCAAATCCCTGAGCTCAAGCGGTGTTCTCTCGTGGCGAAGATCGCAGATCTTCGTCATGACCATGGCTTTCATCTTGGAAGCCTGATCGATCGTGCCGTTATTCCAGTTTCAGGTTATTCATACACCAGGATTTCCACTCGCCTATTC
>CAZKBY010000131.1:0-7885 GCA_964550915.1 uncultured Eubacteriales bacterium
CGACTTGGAGGTCGGACAGACGGTCATCGTCAGGGACAAAGTCATCGTGGCTGTGGAGGGCATGGAGGGAACGGATCAGACGATCGCCAGAGGCGCAGAGCTGGCTGGCCGGGGAATCGTCGCTGCCAAAGCCGGCCGGACAGAGCAGGACCTCAGGATTGATGTCCCGGCCGTCGGCCTGGCCACTGTCCAGAGTCTCGTCCGGGCAGGCGCGGCGGGGCTCGGGCTCGAAGCCGGAAAAGTCGCTTTTTTCCAGAAAGAAGAAGCGATCGCGTTGGCTAAGGCCCATGGCCTGCACGTCGTCGTGCGCGAAGTCCAGGACGGAGGTGGCTGATGGAAAAGGTCAGGATCGGGATTATCGGCGTCGGCTATTTGGGCATGCAGCATGCCCGCATTCTCTCCTACCTCGAGGAGGCCGAACTCAGGGGAGTCGCCGACGTCAACTTCAAGAAAGCCGTGGAAATCGGCAACCGGCATGGAGTCGGGTACTTCGAGAATTACGAAGAGATGTTGGATGAGATTGATGCGGCCATCGTTTCCACGCCGACCTCCGAGCACTTTTCCATTTCTATGAACCTCCTTCGGCAGGGGAAGTCTGTCCTGGTGGAGAAACCGATCACCGAGACTGTCGAGCAGGGAGAGCAGCTGGTTGAGCAGGCTCAAAAAAACGGGCTTGTCCTTCAGGTCGGGCACTTGGAAAGGTTTAATCCGGCGGTCGAGGCTGTAGAAAACATCATCAGAGAGCCCAGGTTTATCGAGGTCCAACGGCTGGGGTCGTTTTCTGCCCGCTCCCTTGACATAGACGTCGTCCTCGACTTGATGATCCACGACTTGGATATCATTCTGGCCATGATCAAGGGCGAGGTCAGCGCCATTCGCGCTTCCGGCATCCATGTCCTCTCTGAGAAGATCGACATCGCCAACGCCAGGCTGGAGTTCAAGACAGGCTGCGTGGCGACATTGACCGCCAGCCGGGTCCATCAGGGCAAGGTCAGGAAGCTCCGCATCTTTGAGCCAACAGTCTATTACTCGATAGATTATATTGACCAAGAAGTAAAGGTCTTTCCGCTTAACGGCCGCCAGACAGACATCAAGACGTTAAAAATCCAGAAAGAGGAACCGCTCAAAAAAGAACTGCGCAGCTTCTTAGAGTCTGTCCGGACCGGAAAAACGTCGAAAGTCAGCGGTGAAGAAGGTTTGCGGGCTCTCCGCCTTGCTTACAGCGTTCTCAAAGAAGCCGAAGCCTGATCTGTCTGTTTTGTCCTTCCTCTATTTGCTCATCTTGAAGAAAGAATCCTCGAGGTTCGAGTTGAAGGTGATCTTGGTCATGGTCATCCTCATGTATTCCTGGCCGTCCTGGTAGGTTGTCATGGAATGGGCCATGACGGCTCCGTCGACTTTTCGATAGTCAGAAAAAACAGTCTCGGCCATGACCTCGACCCCGGCCTGTCCCAGAGCGGTGCCTTTGGTCTTGTATGTCAAGTAGGTCGCCGGGTCGAGGTAGAGAGTCGTCTTGTGGCCGTCAGACATGGTCTGCTCGAGGACAAGATACTCCTTGTCCTCGATTTTTTCCTTGCCCTTGAACTCATAGGTGATGCCGTATTTTTCGGGATGGAGCAGGGAGTCGTTGCCAAGAGCTTGGCGCTTGATCTCCCGCGCAAAATTTTCTGGCATCGGCTCGCTTGTGCCCGTCTGGGGGTTAGTCATCCAGGCGACCTCGCCGTCGAAAGCTTGCGTGATGATCATGCCCATCACCTCGATATCGATGCGCATCATGTTTGGCTCTTTCTGGTATAGAGTGAGCGAGCCAGTCATCCCCATCTGGACGATTTCGATGGTTGCTGTGATGGTCGTGTCTTTGATCGCTTCGAGAGTCTTTGCTCCTCCCTGGGCTTCGATCATCTTGGCCAGAACCTCTTTTGATGTCTGGGCGGGGGCAGGGGACGAGACGAGAGCAGACAGAAAAAGGATAGACAGGACGAGAGAAACGGATTTTTTCACGATTTCCTCCTCTTTGACTTTGTTTTGTCGATGCTTTTGTTTATTTGACTATAACCTTCACTTACGAGAATGCCCGGAGAAAGTTTTACCTATAATTTTAAGGAAAGGCGACTCCTTTTACAATGAAATTGTGCGTCCTTGATTGCGTCTCTATTTCCGTAGGGGGGGCCTGTCGGGGTTCACCCCCGGCGCGCCGTTGCGATTTACGTGTCGGTTGGAAAGCGGAACAACGGGACATCAGACGCTCGGGTTAAGATTTCTGAGACGCTTGCAAAGTATGTTTTTTGTAGATTAATCTCCCCAACCCCTCTTAGGAAATTAAGAGGGGATCACTGGTCAACGTCTCGGGCAAGGTCGGCCCCAGAACCACGCCACCCCCCTCTTCTTTTTCTTGAACACATCCCGGAATTCGAGATGCATCGCGTGTTCAATCAGAGGTGTTGAGGCGGCCGGGACGGCTGCGGCTGAACTGGAGTCGGATTCTGTCCTGGATCTCCTCGTCGATTCGGCCGACAGCAAAGGACGCTTGGCTGAGATACTTAGCATGAGCCCGGAGGTAGGCGAGGCCCTGCTGGCAAAGGAAATCGAGCCATGAGCCATGAGCGGTTTCGTCCATGAGTTCGGGCGTTTCCTCAACATAAGTGACCCGCGTGCGCTGGCTGAGCGTCGTCTCTTGCGAGCTCCGTCTGGCTGCATAGAGGTTGAGCCCATCGTGAAGCTCGAGCTCGTTGAGATGAGGCTGCCAGCGGGTGGCCCAGCGATAATAACGGCCGTAAAACTTCTCGTTTGAGTCCCTGATTTTTTCGTCTTTTCCCATTTCGGCGATGATAAACTGGCTCAGGTCATCGCCGGCTTTCTTGAATCTATCATAAAGAGAAAGCCGGGGGGCACGGTAATAGGCGAACCAGCCCCGCGGGATCCAGTAGTCGCGGAAGAGATAGGGCGAATAATTGGAGAAGGCTTGAACCCATTCGTGGGATGGATAGCCATGGAGGTTGAGGTGGATGTCGGGCAGCCAGCGCTCGTTCAGGTTCCTCCGCACGGCCGCTTCGGGCAGAAGGGGTCTGGCTGAGCTGACCTGGTAGCCGATATCGACTCCGAGTGAGCTGTACCGGCCGGCATGGAGGCTATGGAAAGGCGTGAGCTCCTGGAGTTCATAAGCCAGGGCAGCGCCGTCCGGATTCTCCATCGGTTCCATGACAAAATTTATTTTTTTCACATAGTCCCTGTGGGCAGCGTCTGAAGCCAGGAGTTCCGCAAATTTCAAGATATAGGTCGTTGAAGAGATCTCGTTGGCATGCTGCCGGCCGGAGAGAAAAAGTGTCGGCTTGCAGGCGATGAGGCGCGGGAGAGAGACGTATTTTCTTTGAGGCGTGAAGATCTCGATGACCGGCACCGGCCGGTTTTCGTAGGACAGGCCTCCGATGTAGACGTTGACCGTCGGATTTTGGCCGAGGTGCTGGATCACCTGAAGACACCTCTCTGGAGAAAGTATCTCGTCGGTCCGGACGTTGCCCTCGCCCCCTTTTTCGAGAACGGCTTTGTCTTTTTCTTTCTCCTCGAAGGCCACCGGGAAGACTTCTTCCTTCTCCAGGTCTTTGTGCCGAATGGCCAACGTCAAGGACTTGAGCTTAGGGTAAGAAAACGACTTCCCGAGAATGCCCTGATCTCTTAAATCTCCGGCGGTCTGGATGATCTCGAGGAGCGCCAAATAATCGGCTTCATTTTCGAACTCAAGCTCCACCCGCAGGTTCTCTATCGTGTCCTCTTTGCCGTTATAGATGAAACAAGGAAAACGGGCCGATTTTGCTTTGAGGACGGGAAAGCTCATCTTTTGGCTGTATTCCTCCTGGCGGCCTTTTTCTTTCCACTTGAAGACAAGCTGCGGCGAGGCAGCCTGCCAGTCCTCAAACGCTGCCTTGATCCTTCCCCGGCCTCCCTCGATTGAAGGATGAATGATCGGGAATATGTTCCCCGGCGCTGAGAGCCGGGAGGTGTCCTCTGGAAGTTCCTGGTCTTCGGCTTCCACTTCCGTGATTCCTCGCATGAAATCGAGCGTATCAAAGTAGATTTCATCGTGCATTGACTCAAGAGAGCTGATCATTTCCTCATCCAAACCAAGCCTGTAGTCTGGCTCGCTAAACCACAGTTCCAGGAGAAGCCTCTTGAAGTAAGGTTGCTTGGAGGTTGCCGGTTCGTTTCCTGTTTTTTTCAGAATATAGGAGTAGACGGGTTCGAGGATTTCCTGCTGATAAAAATCCCAGAATTTTTCAAGGTCTGTCTGGAGTAGCTCAGAAAAGACGGGATGTCCTTCCTGCTTGATTTCCAGCCAGCCTGTGGCGACCTTGACAGTCCCCCACTCAGGAAGAAGCCTTAGGTAGGGAATCTCCCGCATTCGTGGGGAGAAACTATCATCGAGGAGGATTGAACCTTTGTCGTCCAGGGCGAGGACCTGGTAGACGGGCTGAGGTGTGCCGGTCTTCTCAAACTTGATCCTTTCCAGGGGAAGGCTGAGGCCGGAAGCCAGGATTTCGTCAACCGGGAAGAGCTCCTGTAGCCAGCGCAAGGGTTCTGTGTAGAACCTTCTCGGTTCGGAGAAATTGTTCTTCTCCTCGGCAAACCGGATCGTCAGGCCGGCGACGGGTTTTCCCTGCAGCCGGGGGAGGATGCTCTCGGTGAGCCAGAAAAAGCCCTGCTTATAAGCGCTCAGGACTTCTACCGTGAAATCAGCAACGCCGGCCTGGCGCAGCTTTTCCTCGATTTGCTTCCGGAGCGCCTCTCTCACGCCGGGCGATTCGCTCACACCCAAGCTGATAGAGACGGGCCCGCCTGGAGACAGGTTGTCCAATTTCTCCTCGAGATGCGCCCGGGCCTCATCGACTTCCCAGGGAAATTCATGTTCTTTTTCAAAAATGACCTTATTTTCTCTGAGGCCGTAGGTCTTGAGCTCGAGTTTCTCCGACTTCAGGCTTTTTGTTAGGAGCTCTTTCAGGCTGGATTCAAACTTCTGGTTCTGCTCGGGCAGATAAACCTCAGCTTGGACATATTCCAATTGCTTTTCCTTGATTTTAGCGACAAGAGCGCGGAGGTTCTTAGCGATGAACGCTTCGGCGCCCCCCCTTTCGCCTCGAAGAAATTTTTCCAGGTCTTTTGAGATGTCGGCCAGCTGGGGGCTTGTTTGGCTGTAATCGGTGAGAAAGGGAAAGGTCCGGCTGAAGTAATCCAGGGCTTTCTCCAGCCCTTCGGAATCAGAGGCCTGAAAGGCCAGGGCGTTTGTTTTGTTAAAAGCTTTGGGAACAACCTGCACCAGAGCCATGCCCTTATCGAGCGAAGGGCGCCGGAGCTTTCCCGTCCTCAAGAGCTCCTGGTTGAATCGACAGTCACCGATAAGGAGGGGAACCGGGAGCGCTTTGATGTCGTCGATTTCGCCATCGAAATAAATAATTGGGAAAGAAGCTCCGGTTGTCGGAAGGACCAGGCGGGAGGCTAAAGGCGCAAGACCAAGGACGTTCAGGTTCTCGGGAATTATGACCGTCGTGTCGAGGCCATCCAGAAGACCGTCCTTGTCGCTGTCAGAATACAGGCCCTGGGCCGAAAAAAGATTCAGCAGGTCGAAACCTCTTTCGGCAATATTTCTCCTTTTTGGGGTTTTGTAGGAGGGGGTTAGCATTCGTTTAGGATACCCCACCCGCGGCAGATGGACCGCTTCTTGCAACCCAGCATCGGGAAGGATAAAAGTGATCTGGCCGCAGCCCGGGAAGGTCAGGAGCTCTGTCCTTTCGCCGCGAAGACGGTGTTGCTTGAGCTGCTCCAGCGACGCCAAAGCCTTTTCTCTATTTTTCCGATCGGAAAATGCCAGTTCCAGCTGAAGGTCCTTGATTTCGCCCGTCTCAAATTTCAGCCGTCTGATTGAATCGCTGGCCGAGCTGAGATCGGAGAATTCATAAAAAGCCGCCCTGACGGCCGTCTCCGGAGCCTCCATTTTCTCTTCTTCCCAGAACGTGAGCAGGTCTTTCTCCAGGCTGAAATAGGTCGGGCCGTCCTCTCTTCCCCAGATTTCCCAGAAGTAAGGCCAGCGGAGGAAAAAGGCGCGTCCCGTCAGGAGGAGAGCCTTATCCGAACCAGCGGCAACGGCCAACCCAGTCTGACCATCGAGATCGAGCAGGAAAACGGCGCCCTGCCTGGGGCCGAGATCAGGGAAAGGCAGCTCCTCTTTGGCTTTTAAGTTCTGGAGCAAGCGCAGCCTTGAGCCGATGAGGATTAGGCTTTCTCCCTCCCGCGTTCGTTTGACCTCGGACTCTCTTTTGACGAGGGACATGTCCTGGGCCAGGCATTCAAAGTTTGCCCGGGCCGCAATATCCGAAGCCAAAGCGACCTCTGCCGCTGTCGGTGTGTCGGGGATGACGATTGAAAAAGCAATCGAGTCAAGACACCCGTCGCCATCTGAATCCCTCAGGCCTCCGCCCTCAAGAAACACTTGGGAAAGGCTTCTTATCCTTGCCTCAGCCTGGATAACAAGCACAAACGACAGCAGAATAATCCCAAAGGCCTGTTTTTTCATGCTCCTCTCCTTGGGCGCGGAATGCGCCGATCGTTAAGGTATCATTGTGAAAAGAATGGCCGCTCGTGTCAACTATTCATGGGTGATTTGTCCTGAAGCCAGTTTTACGCTACAATGCGACTTCTTTTTCTCCCTATTCTGAATATAAATAATGAGGTAAAGAGTTGAAGATCGACCCCGCAGCTGAAGATTCGCCCGCTCAGCAGGCACGATTCTGGGAGATTCTGCCTGTCCTGCGCCAGGAGTTCAGTTTTAAACAGACTTTCTCCTCTCTTCGGCACCGAAATTACCGTCTCTGGTTCTGGGGTCAAATGATATCCCTTTTTGGCACCTGGATGCAGGTCACAACCCAGGGCTTCTTGGTCTACCAGCTTACCCATTCCTCGGCTTACCTCGGGTACGTGGGCTTTGCAGCAGGACTGTCGAGCTGGGTTCTCATGCCTCTCGGCGGTGTTGTGGCCGACCGTATGAAGCGACGAGACCTCCTCCTGATCACTCAAATATCGATGATGTGCCTGGCCTTTTCTCTAACCGGGCTGACATTCCTCAAGATTGTCCAACCTTGGCATATCATCGGCCTGGCCTTTCTCCTGGGCTCAGCCAATGCCTTTGACGCTCCGGCTCGCCATGCCTTTGCGGCTGACATGGTCGGCCGGGAGGACCTGACCAATGCCATTGCGCTCAACTCAACGATCTTCAACTCTGCCACCGTCGTGGGCCCCGCTGCGGCAGGTATTACCTATGCTCTCCTTGGGCCTGCTTGGTGTTTTCTTATAAACGCCCTTTCCTTTAGCGCCGTCATCGTTGCTCTGCTGCTCATGAACCTCCCCCGGGCAGAAAAGACCAATCCAGAATCCTCGCCCTGGCAGGCTCTCAAGGAGGGATTTGGGTACGTCCTCTCCCATCCGATGATCCGGGTGCTGATCGGGCTCGTGGCCATGACCAGCGTCTTCGGCGTGTCTTTCGTGGTCCTCATCCCGGCCTGGGCCGTGGAGATTCTTCAAGGAGACGCTAAAACCAACGGCTGGCTTTATTCAGCGCGCGGGGCTGGAGCCCTTTTGGGGGCCCTGGTCATTGCCTCACTCGGGAGGTTCAGCTTCCGGGGGATGCTCCTGTCGCTGGGGACGTTTGCCCTTCCTCTGCTTCTCCTTGGTTTCGCAGTCGTCCGCTCACTGCCCCTGTCCCTGGTCCTCATTCTTGCCAACGGAGTAACCGCTGTCCTTGTCTTTAACCTGGCCAATGCCCTGGTCCAGACCCTGGTTCGGGATGAACTCCGGGGAAGGGTGATGGCTATTTACAGCCTGACTTTTTTTGGATTCATGC
>CAZKBY010000132.1:0-7879 GCA_964550915.1 uncultured Eubacteriales bacterium
GCTTTGACTAGGAACTTGCTCATATGGAGGTAGTGGGTTGTCAACCCTCCGCCGTGGTTAAGGATAGCATACCTCCCGCCGATTTTATCCGTCCCCAGCGACAGAACAACGCCGTCGGCTGTAGCCACAATGGGATTCCCGTAATTGGTGGCTATATCAATCCCGTAATGAAAGGTCTTCTTGCCTGTAAAAGGGTCGATCCGGTAGGAAAAAGGCGAGCTCACCCAGCCGATGGTCGGCCAGATGGTCGGCGTCGAAGCTAACTTGGCAGCCTGCGATTCAAAATAAGTCGTCAGAACATCAAGATTCTTGCCTATGTTCTCGGCTTTCTGAGCGAGTTCCTGCGGACTCTGAGGAGATACGCTCTGACCCAATTGAGGGCCGCTCGGAGCCTCCCCGCTGTCCATTCCCTCAATATCTCCGGCTCCGATACCCATCTCTTTGAGGACTTCTGACGATTTCAAACCAGCCATGACGTTGAGCTTCTCAGTATAGCTCTTGAAGGATTGGATGGCTTCGCTCAGCTTGCTGATAGAACTCTGGTAATCGGAAAGGAGCCTCTTCTGCTCAGCATTTTCCTTAAGCAAGCTTCTGTATTTAGCCCGGGTTATATTCATCGTGAAATAATCCACCATAAACAGGACCAGGGCAACAGCGCAGAAAACGGCCAGCGAGAATACAGCCTTGACGGTCTTATGGGACAGAGTAATGGCCTTGAACTTCTTGGCACAATGGGGAACAATGATCAGGGAGAAATGCTTTTTAGCCATAAATGCTCTTTTTCATTACCAAATAGAAAAACCAATGTCAAGAGACAATTTTATTTTAATTTTGCTCTCCCTTGACCGATGTGATCCTCAATCCATTTAATAATATCCTGAGTGGACGTGCCGGGGAGAAAGATTTCGCGAATTCCAGCTTTCTTCATCCGGGGAAGATCCTTCTCCGGGATGATTCCCCCGGCGATGACTGGGATATCTTCGGCCCCTTTATCTCTGAGGAGTTTCGTGATCTTGGGGAACAGGATGGGGTGAGCACCGGAGAGAATGCTCAAGCCGATAAGATCAACGTCTTCCTGGATGGCGGAGTTGACAATCTCTTCAGGAGTACGTCTGAGGCCGGTATAGATGACTTCCATCCCGGCGTCGCGAAGAGCCCGGCAGATGACCTTGGCGCCGCGGTCATGGCCATCCAGTCCGGGTTTGGCTATCAGCACTCTGATTTTTTTTCTTGACATGATCACCTCCCTCGATTTTGCCCTGCCCCAGCACTCCTCGACTCCGTCCCTTCAAAAAGAGACCGGTTCCTGGTATTCTCCGTAGACTTCTTTCAGGGCATCCATGATCTCTCCCAGGGTGGCGTAGGCTTTCACGCAGGTTAAGATATAAGGCATCAGGTTCAGGTCATCCCAGGCAGCCTTTTTCAGGTCGTTTAACGACGTTGCCACCTTTGCCCTGTTCCTCTTCTGCTTGACCTCCCTCAACCTGGCAAGTTGCTGGCGGGTGACCGCCTCATCAATCTCAAGAATCGGGATTGGCTCATGAGCCATCTCAAAAGCGTTTACACCCACGACAATCTTCTCTTTTTTTTCGACGGCCCGTTGATACCAGTAGGCGCTCTCGGCGATCTCTCTCTGGGGAAATCCGAGCTCTATGGCCTTGACCATCCCGCCCATGTCGTCAATCTTTTTGATATAAGCTTTGGCTTCTTCCTCCACTTGCCCTGTCAGGGTCTCGACAAAATAGGACCAGCCCAGCGGGTCAATCGTGTTGGGAACGCCGCTCTCGTAAGCGATGATCTGCTGGGTCCGAAGGGCGATGGTGACAGCCTCCTCTGACGGCAGGGCATAGGTTTCATCAAGGGAGTTCGTATGAAGGGACTGGGTTCCGCCAAGAACAGCGGCCAAAGCCTGAAGAGCTACCCTGATGACATTGTTATAAGGCTGCTGGGCCATCAGCGAAACCCCCGATGTCTGGGTATGAAAGCGCAGCCACCAGGACCTCTGATTCTTGGCTTTGAACCGCTCCTTCATTACTTTGGCCCAGATTCTCCGGGCCGCCCTGAACTTGGCAATTTCCTCAAAAAAGTCGCTATGGGAATTAAAAAAGTAGGATAGCCTAGGCGCAAACTCATCCACTTTCAGCCCTCTTTGGAGGGCCCAATCCACATACTCGATCCCGTTCCGGAGCGTAAAGGCGAGTTCTTGCGACGCTGTCGCACCCGCTTCCCGGATATGATAGCCAGAGATGGAGATCGTATTCCAGCGCGGAACCTCTTTAGCACCATATTCAAAAGTATCGACGATGAGCTTCATCGAGGGCCGCGGCGGAAAAACGAAAGTCTTCTGGGCGATATATTCTTTGAGGATATCATTTTGGATAGTCCCCGAAATTGCCTTGGGCGAGACTCCCTGCTTTTCGGCGACGGCGATGTACATGGCCCAGAGCACGGCCGCTGGAGCGTTGATCGTCATCGACGTCGTGATCCTGTCCAGCGGAATCCCTTTGAAGAGGATCTCCATGTCGGCCAGAGAATCAACGGCCACGCCGCACTTGCCAACCTCTCCTTGGGCCAGAGGATGATCGGAGTCAACGCCCATCAGGGTGGGAAGGTGAAAGGCAACGCTGAGACCCGTCTGACCGCAGCGAAGCAGGTACTTATACCGCTTGTTTGTGTCCTCGGCCGTTCCGAACCCGGAAAACTGGCGCATCGTCCAAAGACGGCCCCGGTACATCGTCGGATGGATTCCTCGCGTAAACGGATATTTTCCCGGAAAGCCAAGATCCCGGAGATAATTGAAATCGGCCAGGTCAGAGGGTGTGTAAAGATCCTTGATCCTTCTCCCCGAAATCGTGGTGAATATTCGCTCGGGATGGGACGACTCAACGTCAGCCTGGCCGTAGGTCTTCTTCCTGGCTTCGGGGGACCCCTTGATTGCCGGCACTTGAATCCTTTTTTTCAAGCTCTCCTTCTCCTTTCCTCTTCTTGACAGCGTAAGGTCTAAGGCCTTGCCCGGCAAATCATCTTTTTTAAACAAACGGCTGAGACGGGATCAATCCTCCGTTACTTTAAAAACCACGTCATGATCCCGAACTTGCGACTCTACTCGAAGCCCGATTGAGTCTCCCTTTTTGGCGGATTGGACAGCGCTGTGCTCGACCTGCATGGATTCAACCTTCTGGTAGAAATCTGTCGTGTGGCCTTTGATGTGGATCGTGTCGCCGACCTTGAGCTCACCCTTGGTCAGCTCGACGACACCGACTCCGATTTTAGAAAAATAATGGCTAATCCGGCCAATTTCTTCCTCCATCTGTTCCTCCTTTCCGATTTTGACTAAAAATTAGCAAAAAAAACCTCTATTGGCAAGCTGAAAATTCAGGGCCGACCCCAAACCCGAGCTTATCCTGAGAGGACTGCCCCCCCGTTGACGTTGAGAATCGCACCCGTGATGTGGCGGGCCAAATCGGAGGCGAGAAACAGGATGGGTCCGGCGATGTCCTCCGGAGACGGAATTCTCCGGAGCGGGATAGACTGCCTGACGCTCTCCCGGAAAGCTGGGTCGCTGAAGACACCGGCGCACATGTCCGTGTCCACCCAGCCTGGTGCGACGCAATTGACTCGAATGTTGTGGGGAGCGAGCTCGGCCGCCCATGACTTGGTCAGAGCATTGATTGCCCCTTTAGTGGCCGCATAATGAGAATGGAGCGCTTCCCCTCGGATGGCGGCCGTCGAGGAGACATTGATAATCCATCCCTGCTTTTTCCTTTTCATGTGCGGAACGACGGCATTGGTGACAAAGAAAACGCTGTCCAGATTGGCCTTTATCGTCTCTTCCCAGGTACGGCAGCTCATGTTCCCGATCTCGCCGTATGTCCAGATGCCGGCATTGTTGACCAGAATGTCGATGCCGGCCATTTCTTTAACCATGGTTTCGACCATCCGGACCGCTTCCGCTTCCTGGGAGATGTCGGCCCTAAGAAGGAGGCATCTCTGCCCCAGGCTCTCTATCTTTTTCTTAACCTCCTTCGCCGCGTCATCGCGCGAAGCATAATTGATGGCGACGTCGGCACCAGCCCGGCCAAACAGGACGGCCGTGGCCCGACCTATCCCCCGTGAGCCTCCGGTAATAAGAGCTGTCTTTCCTCTGAGCTCGATCATTTTCGCTTTTCTCCCTAAAGACAAAGACGAAACTAAAAATGGGCGCCAGTATAATGAAGAGTAAATTCAGGCATTTCGTCAAAATAAAGATACCGATAGATGGTGTCCCTATGGGGAGCGAGCTTCTTTTCGACAACGGAGAGGTATTCTTTAACCCCGGGAAGCTCGCCTTTGAGCGAAGCGACGGCCGCAAGCTCGGCCGAGCCAAGATAAACGCGGGCTCCGTCACCCATTCGGTTATCGAAATTCCGAGTCGACGTGGAGATGACCGTTGCCCCAGGCCTTACCCGCGCCTGATTGCCCATACAGAGCGAGCAGCCGGGGATCTCCGTCCTCGCGCCCACAGAAGAATAGATTGCGTAGTAGCCTTCTTTCATTAGCTGGGCGGCGTCCATTTTCGTTGGCGGCGTCAGCCAGATCCTCGTTGGCAGGTAGCCGGCGCCTTCGAAGATCTTCCCGACGGCCCGGAAATGGCCGATGTTGGTCATGCAGGAACCGATGAAGGCCTCATCAATCCGATCACCCGCCACTTCGGAGAGAAACCTGACATCGTCAGGGTCATTCGGGCAGGCAAGAATTGGCTCGGTCACTTGAGAGAGGTCGACCTCGAGCACAGCGGCGTATTCGGCCGCCGCATCTCTCTGGAGAAGGGCGGGTTTCTCCAGCCACTTCTGGCAAGCCTCGATCCTCCTCTTGAGCGTGTCAGCGTCTTTGTAGCCTTCCTCGATCATCCGTTTCATCAAAGCAACGTTACTCTTCAGGTATTTGGCCACCTGCTCGATGCCAAGGACGATGACGCCACCGGCTGCCGACCTCTCAGCCGAGGCGTTGGTGAGCTCATAGGCTTGGTCGACGGTCAGGCCGTCAAGCCCTTCCATTTCCAGGATGCGACCGTTGAAGATGTTCTTTTTCCCCTTCTTGGCCACGGTAAGCAAGCCTTCTTTTAAGGCGAAATAAGGAATAGCATTGACGACGTCGCGCAAGGTGATGCCCGGGTTCAGTTTTCCTTTAAACTTGACGAGCACCGATTCCGGCATGTCCAGCGGCATGAACCCCAGCGCTCCAGCAAAGGCGACCAGGCCGGAGCCGGCCGGAAAACTCAGTCCCATGGGGAAACGGGTGTGGGAATCGCCGCCCGTGCCCAGCGTGTCGGGAAGGATCAACCGGTTCAGCCAGGAATGGATGATGCCGTCGCCAGGTTTGAGGGCCACGCCATTGCGGGCCATGATGAACTCGGGCAGGCTCTGGTGCATTTTGACATCGGCCGCCTTGGGATAAGCGGCGGTATGGCAGAACGACTGCATGAACAGGCCGCACTGGAATTCAAGACAAGCCAGCTCTTTGAGTTCGTCGGCCGTCATCGGGCCTGTCGTGTCCTGGGATCCTACCGTCGTCATTTTCGGTTCGCAGGCTGTCCCGGGAAGGACTCCTCCCAGGCCGCAGGCCTGACCGACGATTTTTTGCGCCTGAGAATACCCCTGGCCCGGCTTGGGCCTGGGATTATCGGCCAGGATGAAGAAAGTCGCTTCGCCGAGGCCAAGGACTTGGCGGGCCTTGTTGGTCAGGTTCCGGCCGATGATGAGGTTGAGCCTTCCGCCAGCCCGGAACTCATCGCGGAGCGTCGGGGGCTTGAATTCGAAACGGGCGATGACTTGGCCAGTTTCGCTCTTGATTTCTCCGGTCTTTGTGTTGAGCTTGATGATATCGCCCGTTTTCATCCGGCTGACCTCGGCCATGATCGGCAGGCCGCCCGAGTCCTCGGTTGTGTTGAAGAAGATCGGAGCGATCAGGCCGCCGATGACGACCCCGCCTCTGCGCTTGTTGGGAATAAAGGGAATGTCCTCGCCGATGTGCCACATCAGGGAATTGCAGGCGGATTTCCTTGATGAGCCTGTGCCAACAACGTCCCCGACAAAGGCAACACGGTAACCTTCCTCCTTGAACCTCTGGATCATCGAGATACCGCCGGGAAAACGTGTCTCCCCCATCGACTGGGCATGGAGCGGGATATCCGGCCGGCTCCAGGCGTTTTTTGCCGGCGAGAAATCGTCGGTGTTAATCTCGCCGTCAACCTTGAAGACCTTGAAGGTCATCAGCTCCGGCAAGTCCAGTCGCTTGAGGAACCACTCCGCTTCAGCCCAGGAAGCAAGAACCATCTTGGCATAAAGATTGTCCTTAGACTTCTCGGCGATCCTGTCGAAAGCGCCATAGACGAGAATGATATGCTTGAGAGCATCGGCAGCAGCCGGCGCGAGTTCCTCAACATCCAGAAACTCCACCAACGGATCGATGTTGTAGCCGCCGAGCATCGTCCCTAAAAGGAAAACGGCCTTTTTTCTCGAGACGAGGGGCGAAGAGACTTGGCCGCGGGCCACCCTGGCCAGCCATTCGGCCTTGACTTTGGCAGCCGGGTCAACGCCCGGCGAAATGCGGTTTTTCAGCAAGTTGAAAAGGATCTCCTCCTGGCCTGTCGGCGGGTCTTCTAACAACCGGCAGACCTCAGACGTCTCCTCGGGAGTGAGAGGCAAGGGCGGAATCCCCTGCTTGCGCCTTTCGGCTTCCTGTTTAAAATATGAATCGAGCATCGTTTAACTCCATGAGAATTTTTCGCTATCTGTATAAATCTATCGATGCTTTTTGTCAAAACCAATTTTCTCTGGATCTTATTTTGGTTGATTTTTGATCCCGAAAATTATAAAATTCTGGCTCTCTTAATCCTGAATTTATTCTAACTGCAGGGAGGAATCATCATGGATAAGGCTGCCATCGAGAGAGCCAAGGAACATTTCGCAAAGCTTCTTGAAGCTCAGATGAAACGCATGGAGCAGGTCAAGTCTGCGCCGGGCTGGCTTGACTATTCCAAGATCAAGCCGATCAAGATCGGCGTTATCGGCGGCGACGGCATCGGTCCCTATATCGCCAAAGAGGCCCGCCGCGTCCTTGATTTCATGCTCCGGGATGAGGTTAAGAGCGGCAAGGTTGTCATCGCTGAAATCGAGGGTTTGACGATCGAGAACCGGGCCGCCTGCCTGAAGCCGATTCCAGACGACGTTCTGGCCGAGATCAAAAAGTACCACGTTACCCTCAAGGGGCCGACAACCACGCCGCGCAAGGGCGACCCCTGGCCGAACATCGAAAGCTGCAACGTGGCCATGAGGAAGGAGCTCGACCTCTTCGCCAATGTCAGACCGGTCCGCGTTCCCAAGCTGGGCATCGACTGGATCTTTTTCCGAGAAAACACCGAGGACGTGTACGCCCTCGGGCCTTTCGGCATCGAGGTCGATAATGACATCGCCATCGACTTACTCCTGATCCGCGCCCCCGGCGCCGATCGACCCGGACGGACCCAGGGCGAAGCAGGTTGCCATGCTGCCGGACCCCCGGAGCAGCCCACGGTGGTCGTGCGCACCCAGCGCCAGGGACGCATCCTCGACGACCGGCACCCCGAGCCGGCGGCACTCGTCGTGCACTTCACGCGCGACGGGGACGCCGCCGAAGTGCGTCGGCACCAGGCCGTCGATCCCCGTCTCGAGGGCCGCGGCCACCGCCTGCGGCGCCACGCAGCAGGTATCGGGATCGATGTCGAGGACGACGGGCGTCGCGCCCGCGCGCACGATCGCGCTCGCAGCCCATTCCGGAGCCCACGTCGACAGCCCGATCCGGGCTCCCCGCCCCAGCTCCAGCGCGCGGATGGACAGCGCCAGCGCGTCGCCGGGCGTCG
>CAZKBY010000133.1:0-7839 GCA_964550915.1 uncultured Eubacteriales bacterium
TCTTTTTTCCCCACGATCTCTTCAGGCCTCCAGTCCCCCCCCTTGACGAGGACATCGGGAAGAAGTATGGAGATGATTTTTTGCGGCGTGTCTTCCGAAAAAGAAGTCAGAAAATCAACGTCTTCGATGGCCTCGAGAATTTCCCACCTCTCAGCCAGGGGAAAAATCGGCCGGCCAGGTCCCTTAATCCTTCTCACCGAGGCGTCGTCATTTAACGCCACAATCAGAACATCGCCGCATTTCTTAGCTTCCTGGAAGAGCCGGACGTGACCGGCATGAAGGATATCAAAACAACCGTTGGTGAAAACGACTTTCTTACCTTTTCGCCTGAGTTCTCGTCTAATCCTGACTAGCGCCCGAAGGGGAAAAATTTTCTGCCTTTGCCTTTCTGCTGATTTTTTCATCTCCATGGCGTTGCCCGAAGCAGCAGCCGCTCCGCTTACTCTTTTCTCGGCGGGTTAATCTTGATGTTGCTTGAGAACTCCCAGCCGTGGGGCAGACGGGCAATGCCCTCATCTTTCAAGCTTGAGGAGACCAGGAAAGAGTAAAGGTTGCGGTGATAATCATAAGGATAGCCGTCTCTTTTGTGAACCGCCACATCGAGGTAATACGTGCCGTTGACCAGGCCCAGCCGTTCTATCCTGCAGACGACCTTCCCTTCTCCTTCGATGCTGACAGGCTCACAATCTTCGAGGTGAGTGTTCGTCCCATAGCAGAGAACTCCTTGCGAGTTGAAGACGCCGATGCCGAAGACAAAGTCTTTCTGAGGAGACGGAGAGCTGATGTCTATCTCGATGACCATTCCCTCATCGGGAGAAAAAACGTTTTTTTCTTTTCCTCCCGCGCTTTTCAGACTGACACGGCTGATCTCGATCTCCCGTTTTCCCCAGCGGTTTTCACGCCTGTTCCTGTCTTCCTCCTGGACTCCGGTCGGTTCCTGACGCCGTTTCTCAAAGTCTTTTTCCTGCTTCTCGGCCACGTCCTGAAGATAGGCGTCAACGATTCGCTTGGGCTCGCCAACCGCCTGGACCCGGCCGCCCTTGAGCCAGGCCACAGAGTCGCATATTTTTGCCACCGTGTCGAGGTCGTGACTGACAAAAAGGATGGTCTTCTCGCGCCGCCGGAAATCATCGATCCGGTCCAGGCACTTGGGGACGAAGGAAGCGTCTCCGACAGCTAAAACTTCGTCGATCAGCAGGATGTCCGGGTTGACGTTGATGGCGATGGCAAATCCCAGCCTCATGTACATGCCTGAGGAGTAGGTCTTGACCGGCGCGTCGATAAAATCCTCCAGCTCGGCGAAATCGACGATCTCGTCGAACTTGGCACTGATCTCCTTTTTGGAAAGGCCGAGCATGATTCCGTTGATGTAAATATTTTCCCGACCCGAAATCTCGGGATGAAAACCGGCCCCAAGCTCGATCAAGGCTGAGACCTTCCCTTCCGTCCGGACTCTTCCCCTGGTCGGCTTGGCGATTCCGGCGATGACCTTGAGGAGCGTGCTCTTGCCCGAACCGTTCTCGCCGATGACCCCGAACGTCTGTCCTTTCTCGACATTCAGGCTGACCTCCTCGAGCGCCGTGACAAGCTCATCCGGCTTGAGAGCTTTGAAAAGATCCCCTTTGACGAGGGCGCTCTTAAAAGTCTGAAACCGGTGCCGGGCGGAATATTTCTGGTAAATGCGGGAAATGCAGTCAACTTCGATGGCGATCATTTAGACCTCCTCGGGGAAAGAATCCCGCAATCTGTCAAAAACCATGGCCCCGACATAAAAGAGAATAAGGGCAACGAGGAAAGTGACACCGAGCCTTTTCCAGCGGAGCATGCTTCCGTAAAAAAGGCAATTCTGGTATCCCTGCATGATGTGGGTCATCGGGTTCAAGTTGAGGAAGGTCTGGAGCAAGGAGGACTTCTGGATGGTCCCGAAGCTCATCGGATAGACGATCGGCGTGGCGAAAAACCAGAAAGTCAGCCCGTTCGACAGGATGTCCTTGATATCCCTGAAATGGACGGTCAGCGCAGCGATGAGGAGGCTAAACCCGAGGGTGAACACGTACTGGACAAGAACGACCAGGGGGAGAAAAAAAAGGTAAGCCGTGTAGCCCTTGCCGAAGATGAGGATGAAAGCGAGAAGAATCGGCAAGCCGAAGCTGAAGTGGACAAGATTGCTCGTCACTGTCACGATGGGAAGAATCTCTGCCGGGAAGAGAATCTTCTTGATCAGGTTCCCGTGGACCATCAGGACATTCGCCGACTCAAGTGAGGAGGAAGAGAACCATACCCAGGGAAGGATGCCGCAAAAGAGAAACAGGGCATAGAGCCAGGGCGACTGGTCAAAAGCCGGGTCGCGCGGCCGGATGATAAACCCGAAGACAGCCGTGTAGACGATCATCAACAGGAGGGGATTGAAGAAAGACCAGAGAAATCCCAAAACAGTTCCCCGGTACCGAGCTTTAAGCTCGCGCACGACTAAACTTTGAATGAGGACCCGGTACCGGTAAAGCTCTTTGAGGTTATGAAAAAACTTAGCCACGGCTTTCTCCTCGGAATATTTTCTCCAATTCGTTCGTGTATTCTCCCTTCTCATCGTAAACGAAAAGGGGCGGCCGGGTCTCGGCCCGGGGCGCCGAGAAGCCGCATTCGGCCAAAAACCAGCGGGCCTCGCCCCCGCGTCTCGGATGGACCCAGCGAAGAGTCCGTATCTTCAGCCCGTTGCCGGCCAGAGCCAGGTCAAAATCTTCCTTCCTTCGGGCGGGATAGATGAAATAGGCCAGGCCTTTTCTCTTCAGAAACTTTCGCGTGAAGTGCATTATATCAAAAATATCGCCCTTAATCTCATGCTTGGCGATGGCTTTCTCCGGAGAGGAACTCGGCAGACCCGTCTTTTTCTTGATGTACGGCGGGTTGGAAAAGATGACGTCAAATTTTATCCTAGGCCGAAATACGCGCAGGTCGCTTTCGACAACAGCGATCTTGTCTTCGAGCCTGTTCAGCCTGACGTTCCGTCTGGCCAGGCCGGCCAGCCCCTTCTGGACCTCCAGGCAGACGATACGCCGGAAAGGTTTGAGGCTAAGGAGGAGAGAAATAACGCCGCTACCCCCTCCGACCTCGAGAAGAACATCTGTGTCTCTGGTCCGGATAAAATCAGCCAGCAGAGGCGCGTCTACGGAAAAGCGGTAGCCTTTTTTCTTCTGGATGATGAGGATGCGGCCATGGTAAAAGGAATCAAGGCTTTCGTCCTCACCCAAGAGGTGATGAGCTGTCTTCATCTTGACTCAATTCGGTAAAGACAAGTACGCTTTGAGGTTGAATTTCGGCGTAACCTCCTCGGACATGAATCTTTACTTCCTTCTTGTCCAGCCGATAGGCGACCTCCCCCTTGCCCAGGGCCGCAAAAAGCGGCCGATGGCCCGGAAGGATGCCCAGATACCCCTCTAAGCTGGGCAGGGATACGACCTCTACTTCAACGTCAACGAGCAGCCGGCGCGAGCTGATGACTCGAAGATGAAGAGAGTCGGGAGGATGTGCGCTCATGCAGCCCTCAGCTCCTCGGCCCGTTTGACCACCTCGTCGATGGCCCCGGCCATATAAAACGCCTGCTCCGGCTTGTCGTCATGCTTCCCATCGACAATTTCCTTGAAACCCCGAACCGTCTCTTCAACCGTGACATACTTTCCCGGTCGGCCGGTGAACTCTTCGGCCACGTGGAAGGGCTGGGAAAGAAAGCGCTGGATCTTCCTGGCCCGGGCCACGGTTAACTTGTCTTCGTCGGAAAGCTCCTCGATCCCTAAGATGGCAATGATATCCTGGAGGTCCTTGTACCGCTGGAGAATTTCTTTTACCCGGCGGGCCACGGCGTAATGTTCCTCCCCGATCACCCGCGGGTCAAGAATCCGGGAATAAGAAGTCAGTGGGTCCACGGCCGGATAAATGCCCATTTCCGTTAACGCCCGGGAGAGGTTGGTTGAGGCATCAAGGTGGGAAAATGTCGTTGCCGGCGCCGGGTCGGTGAAATCGTCAGCCGGGACGTAGATCGCCTGCACAGAAGTGATCGATCCTTTCTTGGTTGATGTAATCCTTTCCTCCAACTCACCCAGCTCCGTGGCCAGGTTGGGCTGGTAGCCAACGGCAGAGGGCATACGGCCGAGGAGGGCAGAGACTTCAGAGCCAGCCTGGACGAACCGGAAGATATTGTCGATAAAAAGAAGAATATCCTGGTTCATCTCATCCCGGAAATACTCGGCCACGGACAGGGCTGCCAGTCCGACTCTAAGCCTGGCGCCGGGCGGTTCTGTCATCTGTCCGTAGATGAGCGCGGTCTTGCTGATGACACCCGACCCTTTCATCTCCAGCCAGAGATCGTTTCCCTCCCTTGTCCTTTCCCCCACTCCGGCAAAAACAGAATAGCCGCCGTGCTTTAGGGCGACGTTATGGATGAGCTCCATGATGATGACCGTCTTGCCCACGCCGGCGCCGCCGAAGAGCCCGATCTTCCCACCCTTCAGGAATGGCTGAATGAGATCGATAACTTTAATCCCGGTCTCAAACATCTCGAGCGTCGTGCTCTGTTCTTCCAGAGGCGGGGGCAAGCGATGGATGGGATACCTCTTTTGAGCGTTCAGCGGTCCC
Source organism: uncultured Eubacteriales bacterium (assembly GCA_964550915.1). Classification (GTDB taxonomy): domain Bacteria; phylum Acidobacteriota; class Aminicenantia; order Aminicenantales; family UBA8522; genus JARYMI01. Next base: position 4,630 of record CAZKBY010000133.1, read on the forward strand.
AGGTGGTCGACCGGGTCTCCGATGACATTGATCACCCGGCCAAGAGTCTCTTCTCCAACCGGAACCTCGATAGGGCCCTCCAGGTCGATCGCCTTCATCCCCCGGGCCAGGCCGTCGGTCGGGTGCATGGAGACGCACCGGACTTTGTCTTCGCCGATATGCTGCTCGACCTCGACGACGATATCGACGGGGGCGGGCGATTCAAACCCCTCGCTAGTGACCCTTATAGCATTGTAGATTTCTGGCAGCTCCATCTCTTTGAACTCGATGTCCACCACGGGCCCGATAACCTGGGCGACTCTGCCGATCCTTGTCTTTTCCTTTGTATCTGTCATGATGCTCTCCAACCTCAATTATTTGGCCAGCGCTTCCACCGCCGTCATAATTTCTAACAACTCTTTAGTGATCGAGGCTTGCCTGATCTTGTTCAGGACGAGGATCAGGTCCGAGATGAGGTCCTCGGCGTTCCTGGTCGCGTTTTCCATGGCCATCATCCGGGCTGCCTGTTCTGCAGCCAGCGACTCGAAAAAGCAATGAAAAACCTGAGTCTCCATGTAGAGGGGCAGGAGCGACTGAAGAAGACGCTCTGATTCCGGCATCAAGTCAGGCGGCCAGGCCGACTCGCTCTTTTCTCCCTCGGGCAAGACCATAGGAAGAAGCGGGACTATGGTTATTGTCGGCGCAAGAATTGACTTGAATTCATTGTAGATCACATAAACGGCATCGGTCCGGGCAAACGCATATCGTCTCATCAAGAAGCGAGCGATCTCTCGAAGGTCTTTCAGAGTGAGCTTTTCAACCTTGTCTGCATGAGTCCAGAGAACGGGATAGGGTTGTTTTCTGAAAAAATGGACGGCCTTTTTCCCGATCAGGATAAGCCCGACCTCTGCCGCGGACTTTTTTTCTTCAAGAAAAGCTGCCGCTCGGGCCAGAAGATTGGAATTGAAGGCGCCGCATAGCCCTTTGTCAGAAGCTATGACCATGACGTCTACTTTATGTTCTTCCCGGCGGTCGAGCAGGGGGGAGGCCTTGAGGCCGGCCCAGGCTGAGACTCTTTTCACTAATCCGGGCAGATTGTGCCAGTACGGCCTGCCTTCGATGACCGTCCGCTGGGACTTTTTGAATTTGGCCGTTGAAACCGTTTTCATGGCCTGGGTAATTTGCTGGGTATTCTTAACGCTTTTAATCCGTCGCCTGAGATCAATGAGAGCGGGCATCTTACTTTTCGTCTTTCCTGAAACGGAGGTTGAAATCCTTCAGGGCGGAAGCGATCTTTTGATCCAGGTCGCCGTCAATGGCTTTTTTATCAGCGATTTCTCTGATCAAGTCCGGGTGTTCTCTCGTCATGCATTCGTAAAGCCTGGCTTCATAGTCTTTGATGCTACCGACCGGAAACTCATCCAGAAATCCCCTGTTCCCGGCATAGATAATCAGGATCTGTTTTTCCACGGGAAGGGGGACATACTGGTTTTGTTTGAGGACCTCGGTCAGCCTTTCTCCTCGGTCGAGCTGAGCCTGGCTGGCTTTATCCAGTTCTGTGCCAAACTGGGCGAAGGTTACGAGCTCCCGGTACTGAGCTAAGTCAAGGCGCAGCTTTCCCGCCACCTGCTTCATGGCTTTGATCTGGGCATTCCCGCCTACGCGGGAAACAGAGATGCCGACGTTAATAGCCGGTCTGATGCCTGCGTTGAACAGCTCCTGCTCCAGATAAATCTGCCCGTCAGTAATCGATATGACGTTCGTGGGGATGTATCCGGAAACGTCTCCGGCCTGGGTTTCGATGATCGGCAAGGCAGTCAGGCTCCCGCCTCCGAAATCGTCGTTGAGCTTGGCCGCTCTCTCCAAGAGCCTAGAATGGAGGTAGAAAACGTCGCCCGGGTAGGCTTCCCGTCCAGGAGGCCGGCGCAGGAGAAGGGAGATCTCCCGGTAGGCGGCCGCATGCTTTGACAGGTCGTCGTAGATCAGGAGGGCATGACGGCCCCGGTCCCTAAAATACTCGCCGATAGCACAGCCGCTGTAAGGAGCGAGATACTGAAGCGGGCTGGGATCACTGGCCGAGGCCGCCACGACGATCGAATATTCCATCGCGCCGTAGTCCTCGAGCGTCTTGATGATATAGGCGATGGTCGAGTTTTTCTGCCCGATGGCCACGTAGACGCAGACGATGTCCGCGTTTTTCTGGTTGATGATCGTGTCAATGGCGATGGCCGTCTTCCCCGTCTGGCGGTCGCCGATGATGAGCTCCCTCTGGCCGCGTCCGATCGGGATCATGGCGTCGATGGCTTTGATTCCCGTCTGAAGAGGCTCCCTGACCGGAAGCCGGTCGACAACTCCTGGCGCCAGGCGCTCGACGACCATGAACTCATCGGTTTCAACTGGGCCTTTCCCATCCAGGGGGACGCCCAAGGGATTGACGACGCGGCCGATAAGCGCAGGTCCTGAGGGAACTTGCATGATCCGGTGTGTCCGCTTGACCAGGTCCCCTTCCCTGACAAGGTGGCTTTCCCCCAACAGGACGACCCCTACGCTCTCTTCCTCAAGATTGAGCGCCAGTCCAAAGACATCGCGGGGAAACTCCAACAATTCATTGTACATCACCCGGTCGAGGCCATAGACACGGGCAATTCCGTCCCCCACAGAGGTGACGGTTCCGACTTCTTTGACATCGACATCGATCTGGTAGCCTTCAATCTGCTGCTGAATGATTTTCGTGATTTCGTCCGCTTTGATCTCCATCGTTCCTGTTATCCTTCGCAAATTTTTTCTTTGAGTCTGGCCAGGTGGCCCTTGACCGAAGCGTCATAGACGACATTTCCCTTTTTTAGAGAAATCCCTGCCACCAAGTCAGGATCGATCCTGTACTGGAGATACACCGGCCTTCCTTCCAGACGTTCGATCTGTTTTTGCAGCCTCTTCTTCTGGCTCTCGCTCAAAGCCACCACCGAATTGACTTCAAAGGTGGAAACTCCTCTCCTCTCATGCCATAAAACGGGCAGGGCCTGGAAGATTTCAGACAGAAGATTCAGCCGGCCGTGCTTCCCGAGCAAAAAGAGGAAACGGGATGTCTTTTCGTCAAACGAACAGGCTGTTAAAACATCCTTGATGATAAGGTCTTTCTTGCTGGCCGGGACGAACGGGCTGGCCAGAAGATCAAACAGTCCTTTGCGGGTTTGGAAAAAAGCCAAAAACGCGGCGAGCTCCCGGCTTACG
>CAZKBY010000134.1:0-7788 GCA_964550915.1 uncultured Eubacteriales bacterium
GTCGAAGACTTAGCGGGCACAACCCCGCCAGAGACACCTAAATATTTGCCCTAATAGCTATTAATCCCCCGGCCCCCTTGAGCAATCAAGGGAGAAAACGGTTGGTGTCTCTGGAAAGGTCGGTCGGAGCGAGTTTCGTGATTTGCGCAAGCAAATCAGGGAGTTCCAAGAGGGAAGGCCCTCTTGGGCGCAGGACGAAGTCCGAGAAGGGGAGGCAGGGAGCGAAGCGACCGTTGGAAGGGGGAAAGCGAAGCTTTATCCCTCCAAGAAGTCCCTGGGAAACGAGCGGGCTGACGAATTCCAATCCCCAGCCTTACTGGGGGTGAATCGCGACAGGACGCATCGGATGGTTCTATCGGCAAATGTGGGTTTCTCATCCCCTTTTATATGTCCCGAAAAACGTATTATAATTGAAATTGATGGCGGCCAGCATGCAAAAGAGAGAAATTGTGAAAAAACAGCCTTCCTCGCCCAGGCGAAAGAACATAAAGCCAGAGAGAGTTGTCCTCCTGCTCAGCGTGGTCCTCACTATATTTTTGATTGCCTTGTTCGTTCTTATTTTTGTCAGACCAAGGCAGCAGAGTTTTTCGAGGCTGCGGGGCGGCCGGGACTTCAACTTTATCCTTATTACGATCGATACGCTCCGCGCCGACAGGATCGGCTGTTACGGCTTTCGCCAGGTAGAAACTCCAGCCATCAACTCCTTTGCCTCCCGCGGGGTCAAGTTTGAGCGCTGCATTGCTACGACGCCGCTCACGCTTCCCTCCCACACATCGATTCTCACCGGGACGCTGCCTCTTTTCCACGGCGTCCGCGACAACGGCGGGTTTATCGTCCCCCCCGAGCTCACGACAATAGCCGAAATTTTCAAGGAACAAGGGTATGCGACGGCCGCTTTCGTGGGCGCCTATGTGCTTGATTCCAAATGGGGACTCGACCAGGGATTTGAATATTATTTCGACCGCTTCGACTTGAGCAAGTTCGAAAAAATTTCTCTCGGGACCGTCCAGCGTCCCGCCAACGAAGTTATGGACCAAGCCCTGAAGTGGCTTGAGAGAAACAAGCAGAAGAAGTTTTTTGCCTGGATCCATCTCTACGACCCTCACACGCCCTATGAGCCACCGAGTCCTTTTGACGCCAAATACCACAATCATCCTTATCTCGGGGAGATTGCTTTCACCGATACTCAGCTCGACAGGTTATGGAAATACCTTGAAGAAACCGGCCTCACCGACAATCTTTTCCTCATCTTCGCTTCGGATCATGGAGAGAGCCTGGGCGAGCACGAGGAAGCTGCGCATGGCTTTTTTGTCTATGAGGAAGCCATTCACGTGCCGCTCATCTTCGTTACCCCTTTTGAAAGATTCCAGGGTCTCTCCGTCTCCCAGGTCGTCTCGCTCGTCGACGTGATGCCGACCATGCTGGACATGGCCGGGTTTATCATCCCGGCGGAAGTCCAGGGAAAAAGCCTTATCCCGCGTTTTTTCCGTCCGAATCATGACGATGGCGCTTACGCTTACGCCGAGACGTTTTACCCTCGCTTCCATTACGGCTGGTCGGAATTGCAGAGCTTCGAGAACAGACGGTTTAAGCTGATCATCTCCCCCGACTCGGAGCTCTATGACCTGGTCGAGGACCCCGAAGAAATGAAAAACCTCGCTCCCGTTATGAGCAAAGAGCTCGCCCATCTTGAGGACGAGGCCAGGAGGTTTATCGCTCGCTTCAGCCAAAACGCCTACAAGCTTGACTTCCGAAAAATCGACGAGGAGACAAGAGAGAGGCTGGCAGCTCTTGGCTACGTCGGCTCGTTCACCGACTCAGCCAAGCTCGAGGGGAAAAAGCTGGCCAACCCGAAAGACAAAATCGGGGTGTTCAATGAGCTCTCTCGCGCCCGAGAAATCGGGATGAGCGGGAAAGCAGAAGAAGCCGTCAGAGCCATCAAGGCTATCATCGCCGAGGACCCTGACATCAGCGATGCCTACTTTGCCCTCGGGAATATCTATTTCAAGGAGAGAAATTTTGAGGCGGCCATCGACGCGTTCGAGCAAGCGCTGGAAAGAAAACCCGATGATTCCTTCTGCGTCATCAACATCGCTAACTCCTACCAGATGATGGGAAAATTCGCGGAAGCCGAGAGGTTCGTCATCGATTACCTGAAAAAAGGCTTTTCCGACTCCCAGCTCTACTACCTTCTGGGAACACTCAGCCTCAACCAGAAAAAGTACGACGAGGCCATCAGATACTACTCCGAATGCCTCTCCCTTAACGCCGACTCGGCAGCCTCTCACAACGCCCTGGCGGCGATCTACATCATCAAGGATGAGCTGAGCCGGGCCCAGGAGCACATCGACGCGGCCATGGCTCTAAACCCCGACCTGACCAGCCTCAACTACAACCTGGCTGAGCTTATGGAAAAGCGGGGGGAAACGGCCAAGGCCATTCGGGCCTACCTCAGGGAACTCGAGGTCTCGCCCAGGCATTTCAAAGCAAGTTTCAACCTCGCCCGCCTTTACCGACAAATCGGGGAGATTGACAACGAACAGAAATATTTGGAGCAGACGATCGAAGCGGCGCCGGAATTCCCGCTCAGCTACTTCTATCTCGCCCGGATCTACCTCAACCGCGGCGAAAGATACGAAGAAGCCGTTCGGCTGGCTAAAAAAGGAATCGAGCTCAAGCCAGAGCCAAGAGAACTGCCGCTCGGCTACTTCCTCCTGGCCGATCTCTACAACCGGTTAGGCGAGCCGGCTCTTTCCGCAGAGTTCGCCCGCAAAGGCCGCGAGCTCAGCCGCTCCGCCGCCAATCCCCATTAGTCTCACCAAGATGTTTTATAAGAATATCATCCCGAGAATACCGATAGCATCTTTCTTCCATCGCAGTCAACGATACATCCATAAGAATCAAGAAAGCGTTGGCACCCGGCGGGTGGCTTGGTTCAGGGGCCGACCTCACCCGAGACGCTGACCAGCGATCCCCTCTTTATTCCCTAAATGGGGCTGGGAAGATTAATGCATGGGAAATTAAGTTTGGGAGCGTCTCGGAATCCTTACCCGAGCGTTTGATGCCACTCGTCCGCCAGCTTGATAATAAACAAGATAGTCCGCGACGGGACGCCGGGGTGAACCAAGACAGGCCTTGCCGGCTTTTCTTTCGGGAAACCTTGATGCCATCATTGTCCTTGAAATCTCTTTTACGATGGTCTACACTTGAGCCTTATTCATCATGAAATTCATCGCCGACCTACATATACATTCCAAGTTCAGCCGGGCCACATCCCGCGATATGACTTTTGACAACCTGGCTTACTGGGCCAAGGTAAAGGGTATTTCGCTTGTCGCCTCCGGTGACTTTACCCACCCTGAATGGTTTTTCCTGACCAAGGAAAAACTCGAGCCGGCCGGTAATGGTTTCTTTCGCCTGCGCAACATCCTTCCACCGGCAAATGGCTACCTCGAGGGAATTGCCCTCTCGACCGAAGATATCCATTTCATCCTCTCGACCGAGATTAGCTTTATCTATTCCAAGAAGGGCAAAGTCCGGAAAATTCATCTCCTCATCCTGGCGCCTGACATCGAGTCGGTCGAAAAGATCAACACCCGCCTGGCCGGGCTGGGGAACCTCCGCTCGGATGGACGGCCCATCTTAGGCATGGACGCCAAAAATTTCGTTCGGATCGTCGCCGACCTCTGCCCCCGCTGTGTGGTTATCCCCTCACATATCTGGACTCCCTGGTTTTCTCTTTTCGGCGCCAATTCCGGCTTCGATTCGATCGAAGAATGTTTCGAAGAAATGACCCCCTTCATCTTCGCCTTGGAAACCGGCCTCTCCTCCGACCCGCCGATGAACTGGCGGCTCTCGGCGCTCGATCGCTATGCCCTTGTCTCCAACTCCGACGCCCATTCACCTTCCCGGCTGGGGAGAGAGGCCAATGTCTTTGACACAGAGTTCAGCTACAAGGGGCTGGTCGAAGCCTTGCGGAGCCGGAACCCGGAAAAATTCCCCTACACGATCGAGTTCTTCCCCGAGGAAGGGAAATACCATTACGACGGTCACCGCAAGTGCGGGGTCGTTTTTTCGCCCAAGGAATCCATCGCTCACCACGACCTCTGCCCCAAGTGCGGCAAAAAATTGACGATCGGGGTGATGCACCGGGTCGAGGAGCTGGCCGACCGGGAGGAAGGCGTAAAGCCGCCGGCCAAGATCCCGTATAAGAACCTCATCCCGCTCAACGAGATCATCGCTGAAGCTCTGGACAAAACGGCCGAATGTCAAAGCGTCTGGGATGTTTATTTCCGACTCATCCACGAATTTGGAAACGAACACCGCATCCTGACCGAAGTCCCGATCGCCGACCTCTGCCGCTTCCAGCCGGAACGGGTTGGCCAGGGAATTGACCGGATGAGAAAAGCAGCCGTGCGGATTGTCCCCGGCCACGACGGTTTCTACGGAAAAATCCACCTCTTCGAGAAAGAGCTCTCCGAGGCGGCAGGAAGTGGCCAGCTTCCCCTCTTCTAACTCCCTTTCCTTGACAATGTGAACCCTAGATTCTATATTAAAGGTATCAGGCCGAGGAGAAAAGGCGATGGAAATCGAGATGAAAATCAAAGGGCTGGTGGTCGACCCGATTTCCAAGATGCCCATCGTCGTCCTGGAGGACCCACGGACAGACAGGATCCTGCCGATCTGGATCGGAGTCTTCGAGGCCAACGCCATCGCCCTGACCATCGAAAACATCCCCACTCCCCGGCCGATGACCCACGATCTCCTCAAGAGCGTCCTTGAGAAGTTGGAAGTGGCGGTGGAGAAGATCGTCGTCAACGACGTCCGCAACAACACGTTTTACGCCATCATCCACTGCCGCTTCAAAGACAGGCCTGTCCTCATCGATTCCCGGCCCTCTGATGCCATCGCCCTTGCCCTGCGCATGAATTCGCCCATTTTTGTGGACGATGAGGTCGTCCGCCGGGCTCAGAGCCTCAAGTACGACGAGAACCTGGAGGACTCGGAAAAGCTGAGACAGTGGTTGGAGAACCTCAAGCCCGAGGACTTCGGCAAATACAAAATGTGACGGCTCGGGTTAAGTCCGGAGGCGCAGCAGGAGATAAAGACCGGTCAGGACGAAAAGAAGGTTCGGTCCCCAGGAGGCCAGAAAGGCACTTAAGAAGCCCACATAGCCGAGGCTCTTAAAAACGCCCAACGTCCCCCAGTAGATCATGGCGATGCTGAGGCTGAGGCCGATGCCTACCAAGGCTCCCTTCTTCCCCATCGAAAAAGCGAAGGGAATGGCGATGAAGGCCATGACCAGCGAGACAAAAGGAAAGGAGAGCTTGGCGCTTAGGTCAACTCTGAATCGGGTTGTCTCGAACCCCATCTCTTCGATGTCGGCGACATAGGCCTTGAGCTCTGCATAGCTCATCAGAGAGGGTTCCTTCCATTCCTTGACGAAATAGTCAGGCTCTTCAGCCACCCGAAGGTCCATTTCCTTGAAGGCCTCGAGCCTGGTCGACATCTCATCGCTGAAGAGCCTCGACCAGCCGCTGACAAACCAGAGGGTGTTCCCTTCGATATGGCCTTTTTCGGCAAAGATTCTCCTTCGCAAGGTCCAGGCATCAAGGTCGAGGTCATAGACCGATATCCGGCTGAAAACGTTGGCAATGGGATCATAGTAGCGGTAATGGAAGATTCTATCCTTGTCCTTGCTCAGCACCCAGCGCCGGTCAAGAAAATTGTAGGTGCGCGGGGGGATATCGTTGATCCGGTTCCAGGTCTCCTCGGCCTTCTTGTTGGCCGAAGGAAGAACTCTCTCCTGGAGGGCGAACGAGAAAATACTGACGAGAGCGGCCAGAAAAACGATCGACAGGATGAGCCTGTAAAGGCTGATGCCGCAGGCCTTCATGGCCGTGATCTCGTTGAACTTCGTCATCAGCCCCAGTGTCAGGAGCGTGGCCGTGAGCGTCGTCACCGGAAGGATGTAGTGGCTGAATTCAGGGATACGGTACTGAATGTAGCTGATAAAGAGGGATAGAGATTTGTTGTGCTCATAGACATTGTCGATCCTCTCGAAAAACGTAACGATGATGGAAATGGACAGAAGAGCGAAAAAAACGAGTATGAAAATGGCGAGATATTTCCGCATGATGTAGCGGTCCAGGATGTTCGGGAAGCGGAGAGAAAGCCGGGGCCGTTTCAAGCTCAAGAGCTTCTGTTGGCCGGGGGAGACACGGACCCTGATGAGGATTGTCCTGGCCTTTTTTTTCTTTCTAAGGGCAGAGAAAAGACGAAACAGCGGGTATTCTTTGGAAGACCGGGCAAAAAGATAGGCTGCCGCGGCCAAGAAAATAAGGTTCGGACCCCACATGCCCAAAAAGGGCAAGATGAGCCCGTCCATGGCCAGCTTTTCGCCGGCCGTGATCAGGATGTAATAGACCAGGATAATGCCCAGGCTTATCGTAAAGCCGCTCGTCCGGCCACCCTTCTTCGTTGACACTCCCAACGGAATGCCCAACAGGACGAAGATGAAACAAACGAAGGGCAGGGCGAATTTCTTGTGGATTTCCACCCAGTGGGACCGCCATTCCCGGTCATTCTGCCAGAGCCTGAAGTCGATGTCCTTTCGCCTCGCTTCCGCCGCCGCTTGGGGGAAAGTATCGAGCTTCGTCTTGTCCCTTTCGATCTCAAGGCGGCGCCCTCTTATTTTCTCCACTTCCGCCAGCAATTCTCCGATATCCTTCTCCCTGACTCGCTTCTCGCTCGAAAACTGAGCAAACAGCGTCTCGACGTTGATCTCCTCCTCCACCCGGTCAAAAAAGGTGATGCTATAGCGCTCGGGACTTCCCGGCGGCACAGAATGGATGGAGCCGTCGGCCAGCTCGAGGGTGGCCCTTTTGATCTCCGGAAAAAAATTGAGCCTTCCGGTCCGGGCAAAGACGGCCCGGGGTTCCTCACCCGGCCGGGCGAGATGGACGAAAATATTCTTCCATCTGTTCTCCTGGGTGATGTCTTGAATAAAGAGGACGACGTCCGGAATCGATTCGTTGAATTCCCTGGGGTTGATTTTGAACTGGACTTTGGCCAGGACAGACCGGGTCAAGGTCACGACCCACCTGTGATTAAACCGGGGAGCAAGATACAGGCTCAGGCAGGATGTGACCAGCCATCCTCCAAAGGCAAAAACGAGGACAGGCCGGAGCAACCGCTGGTTGCTGATGCCCAGCGATTTGAAGGCGATAACCTCGGAATCGGTAGACAACCGGCTCATCCCGGCCAGGATGCCCATGAGCACGGCCATCGGCACAGCAAAAGCCAGGACAGATGGGACAAGATAGAGGAAGATCTGAGCCACCACCCGCAGGGCAACTCCCTTGGCAATGAACAGCTCCGAAAGGAGGAAGACCTGGTTCATCAGGAGAACAAAGGCATAAATGAGCAGGCCGATGAAAAAGGGCGGGATGATTTCCTTGAGGATATACCGGTCGAAAAACTTGAACACCGACCTCATATATAGCAAAAAAGGGGGGATGATTCAAAGACTGGCGAATAAATAAAAAGGGGACGGTCCTCTATGAGGACCGTCCCCATAAGGATCAGTACATGTCGCTCGGCGGCGTGGGATACTTCGGGGTCTTCTCTTCTTCAGGGATCTCGGAGACCAAGCCTTCGGTAGTTAGCAGCAAGCCGGCGATACTGGCCGCGTTTTGCAACGCGATCCGGACGACTTTGGTCGGGTCGAGGATTCCGGATTTAATCATGTCTTCGTATTTCTCGGTCAGGGCGTTAAAGCCCATGTCC
>CAZKBY010000135.1:0-7611 GCA_964550915.1 uncultured Eubacteriales bacterium
GTCCTTGACAACAACGGGTGAGCTCCCCTATAGTGGGACAGGAAATCAAACCTCTGAGGACGACAAAGAGGAGGTCTTCGTGAAGGAAAAAACCGCGGCGCTCAAAGACGGGAAAAAGATCATCATTCGGCCATTGGAGATGAAGGATCTTGATGCTCTGATGAAATTCTACCGCGCCCTCCCTCCCGAGGACAGGAGATACCTGAGAGTCGACGTCACCAACCGGGATGTGGTGGCCCAGAGGATCAAGATTATGGAGCAGGGAAACGTCTATCGTCTCATCGCCCTGGACAGGGACAAAGTCGTCGCTGACGGTGCCCTCGAACTCAGCGGGGAAGAGTGGCGCAGGCACCAGGCTGAAATCCGTGTGATCGTGGCCAGGCCCCTCCGCCGGCTAGGCCTCGGCACGGTCATGATGAGGGAACTCTATTTTCTGGCGGCGGAGACGAACGTCGAAAAGGTGGTGGCCCAAATGATGAGACCCCAGAAAGCTGCCCAGAAAATCTGCCGTAAGCTCGGCTTCCGGGAAGAAGCCATGTTGCCCGATTATGTCAAAGACTTATCGGGGAAAACCCAGGACCTCCTCATCATGGTCTGCGACCTCAAGGATATGTGGAAAGAGATCGACCATTTCTACAGCGATTCTGACTGGCAACGCTGTCGCTGAACTTGAGAGCCTCCAGCGGCACTCTTGATGTTTCCGGAACGCCAATTGCCTACTCTTCTTCTGGCTTGATCCGGCCTTCCTTGATGGCTTCAGCGATGATTTTCTGCTGAACCTGAGAAGGGACTTCTTCGTAATGAGAAAACTCCATTAAGAACGAGCCCCGGCCGCCCGTGATCGAAGTGAGTGTCGGCTCAAAATCAAGCATCTCGGCCATGGGAGCCAGGGCTTTGATGATCCGCATGTTGCCCTTCTGTTCCATGCCCTGAAGCTTGCCCCGCCGGCCGTTAAGGTTGCCCATGATGTCTCCCATGTAGGCCTCGGGCGTGTAGACTTCAATGCTCATGATCGGCTCGAGAAGCGTCGGCTTAGCTTCTTTCATGCCCTTCTTGAAGGCCATGGAAGCGGCGATCTTGAAAGCAATGTCCGAGGAATCGACCTCATGATAGCTGCCGTCGTAGAGAATGACCTTAAAATCAATGGTGGGATAGCCGGCCAGGATTCCCTTCTTGCGGGCTTCCTGAATGCCCTTTTCGATCGAAGGAATGTAGTTTTTAGGAATGGCGCCGCCAAAAATCTTGTCCTCAAATTCAAAGTCTTTCCCCCGCGCCAAAGGTTCCATCTTGATCTTGACATCTCCGTACTGGCCGCGGCCGCCCGTCTGGCGCTTGTATTTGCCCTGAACGTCGGATCGGCCCTTGATCGTCTCTTTATAAGCGATCTTGGGGGGTTTCAGAAGGACATCGACATTGTATCTTTTCTTCAGCCGTTCGGTGATGATTTCCACGTGAAGCTGGCCGTTCCCCGAGATCAGCAACTGACCAGTTTCCGCATCCCGTTCGATCCTTACGGTAGGGTCCTCATCCGTGATCCGGTGGGTCGCCTGCGAGATTCTGTCTTCGTCGGCCCGGGTTTTGGGTTCGATGGCGAAGGAGATGGAGGGCTCGGGGAACTTGATTCGTGGAAATTTGATGTCCGCACCCTTGGCGCACAGGGTGTCGCCGGTTGATGTAGCCTTGAGTTTGGCTGTGGCTACGATATCGCCGGCCTTGACCTGTCCCGCCGGTATCTGCTCTTTCCCCTGGAGGAAGAAAAGGCCGCCGATTTTCTCATCGGCATCCTGACTGATGTTGGTGACGACAGCATCAGGATTCGTTCGGCCGGAGAAGACGCGAAGCAGAGAGATCCGGCCTGTGTACGGGTCGGAGATGGTCTTGAAAACCAGGGCAGCGAACGGCTCCTCGGGGAAGGGTTTGACAGCGCCCTCCGTTCCTCTGACCTTGGCTTTAACTTCACCCCTGTCAACGGGCGATGGCAATAGATCAATCACAGCCTCGGCCAGGGGCTGCGCTCCTATGTTCTGCAGCGCCGAACATACACAAACAGGGTAAAGCTCATGGCTGAGAACTGCTCTTCTCAGCCCTTGCTGAACATCTTCGGCCGTGAGCTCTCCCTTCTCTAAATATCTCTCCATCAGTTTCTCATCGCTCTCGGCGATCATCTCGACGAGTTCTTCTCTTTTTTTTGCCGCTTCTTCCCTGAGCGCGGACGGGATTTCAGTTTCCTTGAACTGGCCGCTCTCATCTTTTTCGAAAAGATAAGCTTTCATCCGCAGAAGGTCGACGACGCCATCAAAATTCCTCTCTTCACCCAAAGGAATCTGAAGCGGCACAGCCTGCCTGCCGAAAAATTGACGAACGGAGTCCAGGGCTCGCTTGAAATTGGCGTTCTCCCGGTCCATCTTGTTGACGACAATCAGGCGCGGAAGAGAGAATTCCTGGAGCATCTCCCAGACTTTTTCCGTTCCCACTTCGACTCCGGCCACGCCGCAAACGACGACCAAAGCGCCGTCGACGGCTCTCAGAGCAGCCCGAGTATCCCAGAGAAAATTGCTGTAGCCGGGCGTATCGAGGCAATGGATCTTGTGCTCTTTTGCTTCGAAGAAACAGGCGGCCGAATTGATGGATATCTTCCGCTCGATTTCTTCGGGCTCATAATCCGTGACAGTGTTGCCCTTCTCGACTTTGGTCAGCCGGGAGGTTGCCCCGAAATTGAAAAGCCAGGCGGCAGCCAAGGATGTCTTGCCTGAGGAACCGTGACCGACAAGGGCAATGTTCCGGATTCTTTCTGGCGCATAATCTTTCATCACAGAGCCTCCACTCGATGGGTTGGATCATTCAGGCCAGCTCTTAAGAATCGACGCGTCGAGGGTTTAAGAGCAGAAAATATCATACACCAAAGCTCTCGCCTGCTCAAGAGAAAACGGATCAGGCGTGGATAATTTCTTGGAATTCGGGAGGAAGAGGGGCGTAGAATTCAGCCAGGATTCTCGTTGCGGGATGGGCAAAGACAATCCGCCAGGCATGAAGGTACAGACGGGCGAACTTTTTAGCCTTGTCCTGCCCGCCGTACCGGCCGTCACCCACGATGGGATGTCCGGCGGCAGCGAAATGCACTCTGATTTGATGAGTCCTTCCTGTTACCGGTTTTATCTCGAGCAAAGTGAATTCATCCAGGATTTTTTTGACGGAGTAAAGAGTCAGCGCTTCGCGGGGCTTCTTCGTCCGGATGGAGATGCGCTGCCTGTGTTTGGGATGGCGGCCCAGGGCCCAGTCGATCCTTCCTTCAGCCACCTGAACCTGGCCCCACACCAGGCCAAGGTAGATTTTCTCCACTTCTCTGGCTTTGAACTGGCGTTTGAGCTCGCTGTAAGCTTTTTCGCTCCGGGCCACAACCATGACGCCTGACGTCTCCTTGTCCAGCCTGTGGACGATTCCCGGCCTCTCTGGATGGCCGACCTTCTTTATCTCAGGGTAATGGAAAAGAAGGGCGTTGACCAGAGTCCCTCTCTCAATCCCTGCCCCAGGATGGACGGTCAACCCGGCGGGTTTGTTGATGACGATGATGTGCTCATCGCTAAACAGCACATCAAGAGGAATATCCTCCGGGCAAAGGAAGCTTGGTTCTTCCCGGGGGAGCTCCACGTCGATGACATCGCCCAGCCTGAGCTTGTGGCCGGGCTTCGCAGCCCCCTTGTTGACGAGGACTTTGTTATCAGCAATGAACTTTTGCGCTTGAGCTCGGGTCAGGTCTTTGACATGCGCGGCCAGAAAGACGTCCAGCCTCTGGCCGAACCCGAAGGAGCGGCTTATGTAGAACTTCCTCTCAAGCACTTTTTTTGTTCTTCAGAAGGCTGAACAGGATGAACCCGAAAATAAGGCCAAGGATGCAGAAAAGCTGCGGCAAGGACAGGCTGAGAAAGGGCGATATCCCCTTCACCAGGAAGGCCTTCTCGGGATGATCGCCCCGGAAAAACTCGGTGAAATACCGGATCAAGGAATAGTTGATGATGTACAGGGAAAAAACCTGTCCGTCAAACTTTTTTCTCCGCAAGACGAGAAAGAGGACGAAGAAATTAAGAAAATTTAAGCCTGCTTCATAGAGCTGCACCGGGTGAAGTGTCTCGCTCAGCGGGATGCCGGTCAGGTTGTGGGCATACTCGCTGGTAAAGCGGACGCCCACGGCACTCTCGCAGAACCGGCCGTAGCAGCAGCCGGCCAGAAAGCAGCCGACCCGGCCAAATCCATGGCCAAGCGCGAGGGCAGCGCCGGCGATATCGGCCACCTTCCACGTGGGAATCTTGCGCCGCCTGAAGTACCACAGGGCAAAGACAAGGCCAAAGATAAGTCCACCCTGAAAAACTCCTCCTGAACGGGCCAGACTCAGGAGTTCCCCCGGGTAGCGCGTGTAATAAGAGAAATTCCCGAGGAAAAGGACGAGCTTGGCGCCAAAAAGAGAGATGAGGATGGTGTAAAAACCGGCATCGATAATCCCCGCCGCGTCCAGTCCCTGCGCTTTCGACTGACGATACAAAAACCACAGGCCGAACGCCACGCCGACGGCCATCATCAGGCCGTAGGAGTGAATCGTGACCGGGCCTAAGCGGATGAGGACGGGGAACATGCGGGTTTCCTCTTTATAAAGAAAAAGAGAAGCAAGATTGCGCCGATGGTGATGCATGAATCGGCGACGTTAAAAAACGGCCAGTGCCATTTCCGGGCATAAAAATCTAAGAAATCAATCACATAGCCCCGGAAGACGCGGTCAATCAGGTTGCCCAGAGCTCCGGCCAGGATAAGAGTGAGGGAGATTTTCGTGCCCCGCTCGGCAGCCGGTGTGATGATAAAATAATAGATGACCAGCCCAAGAGCAAACAAAGAGGCCAGCGTCAAGACGATATAAACGGTGGGGTTTCCAACTTGAGAAAAGGCGCCGAAAATAGCCCCCCGGTTATGGATGTGAGTGATGTTGAAAAAACCTGGGATGATGACAACGCTGGAGTAAGGCCTCACTCCCCGGAGGACCATCCACTTGCTGACCTGGTCGACTACGACAAGCACCCCAATCAAAGCTAAATAAAACCAGGTCTTTTTCATCCCTTCAAAGCCTTCGCAACATCTTCACACCGCCGGCAGAACGTCGGATAATCGCTGCTTGTCCCCACGTAGGGAGAATAATTCCAGCACCTCAGGCATTTCTCACCCGGAGCTCGCCTCACCCGGATTCTCATCTCGTCCGAAGAATCGGGCTCGAGGACAACCGATGAGACGATAAACAGAGTGGCCAGTTCTGGCTTGTATCTCTCGATAAAGCTCCGGTCAGAGGCCGGAACCGTGAGGCGCACTTCTGCCTCCAGTGAATTTCCGATGAGCTTCGTTTCCCGCGCCTTCTCGAGTTCTTTGAGCACAGCTTCGCGAAGGCCGAGCAGCCGCTCCATGTCCTGGCTTTTTTCTGGTTCGAGCCACTTCTCTCCGAAAACCGGGAAGGTCTCGAGGTGGACAGACTCTTCCCGGCTGGCAAACAAGGGTAAATTTTCCCAGGCTTCCTCAGCCGTAAAAGGCAGGACCGGCGCCATGAGAACCAGGGTATCCTTAAGAATCCGGAAAAAAGCTGTCTGAGCGGATTTTCGCAGCCGCGAGCTTTTGGCTGAGCAGTAAAGCCTGTCTTTGATGACATCTAAGTAGAAAGCGCTGAGCTCGACTGTGAAGAAACTGAAGATCGAGTGAAAAACGATGTGGTAGGCATAATCATCGTATGCCTTAATAACGCGCCTTCCGACCTCGGCTGCCTTCTCCAGGGCCCAACGGTCGAGGAGGAGCATGTCTTCTCGGCTGACCGACTCGGTGTCCGGCGAAAAATCATAGATATTCCCCAGGAGAAATCGCCAGGTGTTCCTGATTTTGCGGTAGGCGTCGACAAGCCGCTGGAGGATCTCGCTCCCCAGCCTGGCGTCTTCCTTGTAATCCAACATGGCCACCCAGAGCCGCAACACTTCTGCGCCGTTTTGGGAGATGATTTCTTCGGGTTCAATAAAGTTGCCGAGCGATTTCGACATCGCCCTCCCCTGCTCGTCGAGGACGAACCCATGGGTGATGCACGTTTTGTAGGGGGAAGCAGCCCTGGCGCCTACCCCAACCAGCAGAGAGCTGTTGAACCAGCCCCGGTACTGGTCATGTCCTTCAATATAGATATCCGCAGGCCAGGGCAGGTCGGGCCTCTTGCCAAGCACAGCGTGGCTCGCTCCGGATTCGAACCAGACGTCGAGGATGTTGCTTTCTTTTTCGAATTTCTCCGATCCGCACCGCGGGCACTTTGCTTGATCCGGTAGAAGCTCCTCGGCTCTCTTCGTGAACCAGGAACTTGAACCTTCTCTGGCGAAGACATCAGCAACGAGAAGAGTAATTTCTTCCGAGGCCAGGATGTGCCCGCAGGAGGAGCAATAGAATGCAGGGATGGGGACGCCCCAGAGCCGCTGGCGGGAGATGCACCAGTCCGGCCTGGCGCTCATCATGTTGGCGATTCTCTCCTCGCCCCAGGGCGGAATCCAGCGAACCTTCTTGATTTCGTCGAGGGCCCTTTTTCTCAGGCCGGCCTGGTCCATCGAGATGAACCACTGGGCGGTGGCCCTGAAGATGACGGGATTCTTGCAACGCCAGCAATGAGGATAAGAATGGGAGATCACGCTCTCCTTAAGAAGAGTCCCTTCCTTTTTCATATCTTCAGTGATCAGGCGGTTGGCTTCAAAGACATTGATCCCGCCGTAGCGCTCGACTTGAGGAATGAACTTTCCCTCGCCATCGACGGGAGTGTAAATCTCCAGGTTATAGGCGAGCCCCGTAATGTAGTCCTCGTGGCCGTGGCCCGGCGCGGTATGGACGCAGCCTGTCCCGTCCTCCAGAGTAACGTAGTCGGCCAGCACGAGATGCGACTCACGGTTGATCCAGGGATGGCGGGCCTTCAACCCTTCCATCTCCTTTCCCGGGAATGAAGCCAGGATTTTTGTCTTTTTGAAACCAAGTTCTTCGGTCAGGATGGGGAGAAGCCTCTTCGCTGCCATATAGACTTCAGAGCCCGCTTCAACGGCGACATATTCATGCTCCGGGTGAAAGGCGATGGCCAGGTTGGCCGGAAGAGTCCAGGGGGTTGTCGTCCAGATCAGGACAAATACTTTTTTCCCGGCGAGCGCTGGGTACTTGGCGGCGAGGTCCGAAAGCAGGGGGAATTTCACATAGATCGAGGGAGACGTGCGGTCCTTGTACTCGATTTCAGCCTCGGCCAGAGCTGTCTGACAATGGGGACACCAGTGGACGGGACGAAGCCCTTTGTACACGTTGCCAGAGGCAAAAAACGACGCCAGATGTCTCAGGACGTCGGCTTCATACTCAGGATCCATGGTCAAGTAGGGATTCTCCCACTCGCCGAAGACGCCCAGCCGCTTGAATTCCTGGCGCTGGATATCGATGAATTTCCAGGCGTATTTTTTGCATTCCTCGCGGAAGTCGATGATGGAGATCTCTTTTTTCCTGGCGCCCAAAAGCTGATCGACCTTGATCTCGATGGGCAGGCCGTGGCAGTCCCAGCCGGGAAGATAGGGACAAAGATAACCC
>CAZKBY010000136.1:0-7390 GCA_964550915.1 uncultured Eubacteriales bacterium
GACCTTCCCTCCCGGCTGGAGTTATCGGCGAGAGGCACGGAGCTTCCCAGGCTGATGACCTGCATCCGGTGGAGGGGAATGTGATGCTGCTTATAAAGGTAATCCATGACGGCTTCTGCTCTTTTCTTCCCCAAGACGAGGTTCCAGCTCTCCGGCCCGGTGCTGTCCGTGTGTCCCTGGATTTCAAGGTAGACACCCCTGTCGAGCTCGATGAGCGTCTGGACAAACTTATCCAGCGTTGCCTTGGCCTCGGGGCTCAGCTCGAAGCTGTCGAACGTGAAGGTCGCTTCGCTGTTTCTGAGGATCTCCTTGAAAATGAGCTTTCCCTGGGCGTACTTCTTGACTTCCTCGATCTTGCTGTCGACGCCCTTTATCTGCGATTCGTGCTCCTTGATAATCGACCCGACCGAGGCCAGGCGTTCATCATGTTCCCTGATTCTCTTCTGGTTTTCCTCGATGGCGGTTTCGACTCCTTCGACCTTCTGATCGAGCGCCGCCAGCTCCGTGTTGACAAATTTCTTGGTGGCGCAGCCCGGTGCGGAAATCATCCCAGCGAGAATGATGATGCCAAAAATGAAAGCCAGTTTGTTTTTGGACATAGGTTTTTCCTCCTCCCTGACTATACACCTTGAGCCATCACTTTTCAATAAGCGCTCGGGTCTTGGCAGCGGCCCTGTCGGAGCTAATACCCCTGTCTTGTCCTGACCCTGTGCTTCTTGTTGCTCGTAACGACCCTGATTTTTCGGTACTCATTTATGGGGCTCTTATAAGATGTGTAGCCAAGAATATATTGATGGCTGAGTTCGCGCTTGATCTCTCTAAGCGCCGCCTTCAATTCCTGAGGCTCGTTAAGGAAAACCGCCTTCCCGCCAGTGGCCAGGGAGAATCTCTCCAGCGTGGCGATGATTCCGGCTGAAGACGTGTCTGGACGGCTCTTATACGTCCTCAACTGTTCACTCAAAGGGACCTTATACCCGATCGTGTAGATGGGCACGTCCACTCGCCGGGCGATCTCTACGGCTTGCGAGGGAGTCGACAGGCTGTCGTTTTCAATCCCGTCAGTGATCAGAAGAAGGGCACGTTTTTCCTTACTACCCCTGTTGGCAAATTCAGGCGAGACCGCGATAGCATCGTAGAGAGCGGTCTGGCCGTAAGCCTCGGTCCTCTCGAGCTCCTCCAGGAATTTTCTCTTATCGGTCGAGAAGCCGGCTGCCACCTCGACCTCACCGTCGGCAAAAATGAGCAGGGAGACTTCATCCTCCGGGCCGAGAAGGTAGGTGAGAAGATGGGTGAGCGCCTCCTTGCTTTCCTTTAGCTTGTCCTGGATGGCCATGCTCCCACTGACGTCTAAGAGGACAGTCAGGCTCAGGGGCGTCGCAAAATCGTGCTTGAAATAGGTCAGGGCCTGCTTCGTGTCATTCTCATAGATCGTGAAATCCTTGGCCGTGAGATCATCAACATAACTCCCGCTTTTGTCCTGGACGGTGACGGCGATGGAGATGGCACTGACCGAGATCTGGTAATCGAGTCCTGCCTTCCTTTTTTCCTGGGCGAGGGAAAGCAGAACAGCACCGCTCATGGCAACAGCAGACAGGGAAACGAAAGCGACTCTCTGCTTAGTTTTTATCATGGCTCGAATTTAGAGCTTATACCATCCGAAAACCTGAAATCAATAGCGCCAGCCAGCGGCCGACTGTGGCGAACGGCCGGATCCCAAAAAAAATCCAATATTTTGGATGTAGCAACCTTTAAGGCTTTTTTCCAGTAAGTACTAAAAAGAATCGTGTATGGAGAGAAACGATGAAAAGATTATCCGCCTGCCTGTTGATGCTCCTGTTGCCGCTCCTGTTAGGCGCGGACAAGAGGCAAGAGAATAAAAAAAATGAGGAGAAAGAGAAAAGGATTCCCGAGAAAAAGGTCATCCAGATTGTTCGCGCCGGCGAGCCCATCGAGATCGACGGCCTGTTGACGGAGAAAGTGTGGCAGCGAGAAAGCCGCAGCGATTTTATCCAATCTGATCCGGTTGATGGCGGAAGTCCGACCGAAAAAACAGAAATCTGGGTGGCCTATGACGACAAAAGCATCTATGTGGCCGCTTTCCTCCATGACTCCGAGCCCCAATCCATCAAGAAGCTGCTCGGCCGCCGCGACGACATGGTTGACTCGGACTGGTTTATGTTTGCGGTGGACCCATACTATGACCACCGCTCCGGCTACCAGTTCGCCGTGAACCCGGCGGGCTCAATCATGGATATGACACTTTATAACGATGTTAATGACGATGACACATGGGACGGAGTCTGGGAATGGAAATCTCTGGCCAACGATAAAGGCTGGACGGTGGAGATGAAAATCCCTTTCCACCAGCTTCGTTTTTCAAGGAAAGATGAGCACGTTTGGGGCGTCAATTTCCGCCGGATCATCAAGCGGAAAAACGAAAAAGTCGGGTTTGTCTGGATACCCAAGGAAGACTCAGCCTACGTCTCCCGGTTTGCCAGGCTTGAGGGAATAAGGAACATCCGGCCAGGCCAGCACATTGAATTCTTCCCTTACACAGTGGGCCAGGCCCAGCTCAAGCCCGCCCAGCCGGGAAACCCGTTCGAGACGGGAAAGAAATTCCTGGGAAACGGCGGTTTCGACCTGAAGCTTGGCCTGAGGAGCAACCTGATCTTGGATGCAACGATCAATCCAGATTTCGGCCAGGTTGAGGTAGACCCGGCCGTGATCAACCTCTCCGGCTATGAAACCTATTATCAAGAAAAAAGGCCCTTCTTTACCGAAAAAGCCGATATTTTTTCAGGGTTTGGCCGCGGAGGCATCTACATCAACGCCAACATCAACTGGCCCTCGCCTAGCTTTTTCTACAGCCGCCGGGTCGGACGCTCGCCACAAGGGTATGTCACTCATGACGGTTACGTGAATTTCCCGGACCGTTCGACCATCCTGGGTGCCCTGAAGCTCACCGGCAAGCTCCACGGCTGGAATATCGGGTTCATCAATGCCCTGACGGCCAGAGAATATGCCGAGATTGACCTTAGAGGAGACAGGCAAAGGGAGGAAGTCGAGCCCTTCTCCTACTATGGCGTCATCCGCGCCCAAAAGGATATCCGGGAGGGGCAGCACGGGATCGGGATGATGGCCACGGCCGTCACCAGGGATCTTCGCTCGGAGACGCTCAGCGGCATCCTCAACCGGAGAGCCTTCAGCCTGGCCTTTGACGGCTGGTCTTTCCTGGATAAAAAACGCGCCTGGGTTGTGGGCGGCTGGGCGGGGGCTACCCGGGCCGAGGGAAGCCGGGAAAATATCCTTCGTCTTCAGTATTCGTCGATGCACTACTTCCAGCGCCCCGACGCCGAGCACGTCGAAATCGACCCCGCAGCGACCTCCCTCTCTGGCTGGGGAGGACGGCTTCAGCTCGGCAAACAGCAAGGGAATTTTCTTTTAAGCGCCGCCCTCGGAGTGCTTTCGCCGGGATTCAACCCCAACGACGCCGGCTTTCAATACGGGAGCTCGGACAAGATCAATTGGCACATCCTGACGGGCTATCAATGGACAAAACCCGGGAAAGTCTTCCGGAATGCGCTGGTCATCGGCGGCGCCTTCGGCAACTACGATTTTGGAGGGAACAAGACCTGGCAGGGGTTTCTGGCTGAGCTTGAGGCCCAATTCCTGAACTACTGGAGCTTCGTTACTATGATCGCCTATAACCCTGACACTATAAGCAACAGCCTGACCCGTGGCGGCCCACTGGTTGCCATACCCTCCGGATACCAGCTTGACCTCAGCGTTTCGAGCGATAACAGAAAGGCCGTTGTTCTTTCGGCTTATTCAAGTTATTACAGGAGGCCTGGGGACAGTATTTCCTTTGACAGCGAGGCATCCCTTCGCTGGAAGCCCCGGAGCAATTTTAGCCTTTCCTTTGGCCCGGCTTATTCCTACCGCAAATCGGAAACCCAATGGGTCAGGCGAGTCGATGACCCGCTGATGGCGGAAACTTACGGCGCCCGCTATGTCTTCGGCCGGATCGACCAGCAGACTCTGGCCAGCGAAATCCGGCTGAACTGGATTTTCACTCCCCGACTCAGCCTGCAAGCTTACCTTCAACCTTTTATCGCCGTCGGCCAGTACGACAAGTTCAAAGAGCTGGCCAAGCCTGAGGCTTACCTGTGGAATATCTACGGAGACGGGAAATCATCCATTCGCTTCGAAGACGGAAGCTACATCGTCGATCCTGACGGAGATGGACTGGCAGAGCCCTTTTCCTTCTGGAACCCGGATTTTAATTACAAGTCCCTCCGCGGGACCGTCGTCCTGAGATGGGAATATCTCCCCGGTTCGCTTCTCTATCTCGTCTGGACCCAGAGCCGGGCCGACTATGCCCACCCCGGGGATTTCCAGCTCCGCCGCGACCTGGGAGACCTTCTGACCGCACCCGGGGACAACATTTTTCTCGTCAAGGCCACCTACCGCTGGAGCTTGTAGATCTACCGCGATCACATCGGCATCTCAGATAGTCAAACCTATCCCCGCCAGGAGCCTCAAGCCGCTGAGGTCGACTTCCACATCGAACGGCCTGACTTTCAACGGAACATATTTCCCTTCTCCAATGAAGAAAATATTTTTAACCGGATATAATCTAATCCCTCCCCCTACGGTTACAGCCGATTTTTTATGATCGACCTTGAAATTCTCCACATACGGACTCTCAACGGTTTGTTTGTAGGAATAAGATCCGTAACCAACCTTGATATACGGAGCGATGATTTTTATTTTGATGATATAACCGATAAAAAACTCTAACCCGCTGATCTTCAGGGACGACGCTTCTTCATATAATCCGATGGCTCCCGTCTTTGAATACCCGCCTTCGTAGCCCCCGCCGAGAAAAATGCCCTTCCACGTGATGGCCGCAAACGGAAAATAGACAAGACCTTCGCCATAAATGCTTTTGATGTCCGAATCGGCCACATATCTTGGCCCGTAGAGAGCGCCGGCCTCGAGATGAAAGCCCGAACTCGCCCCTAAAAGCCCCAGGGCCAGACCGATCACCATGATTGGAACTGAAAGAAATCTTTTCACGTTTGTTCTCCTCAATTCATGACCACGGCCGGCTCGCTTTCCCGCTCATACTCATCGACCGTTATCAGCCAATACGAAAATAGGTCGGTCTTTTTCAAGCCTCTGTCATCGTACGTGAAAACAGAGGGAGAGATTTCGGCCAGCAATTCAAACGTCTTATCGGCCGCCCCTTTGGCCTTCCTGTAGATTCGATAAGCAACGACGCTTGTCTTGTTTTGCGAGTTTGCCTGCCAGGTCAATCGGTTGATGTATTCTTTGAAAAAGATGAAGTTGTTTTCCAGCCTTTGGAGCATCACATTCAACGGAGGATAGAGGGGCGGATACCCGGCATAGGCTTTCAGGCAGACATTCGAATTCCTGTACTTCCCGTCCCAGGAAGTATGGAGGTCATTCCAGGAGACGCCATCATAGCTGACAAAACTCTCCCCGGCGTTGGCCACGGCCCTGCTGCTATATTCTAGGACAGGCTTTTCGAACGGGATCGGATATTTGTAATCAAAGGTCGACGATCTGACGACGACCGAAAATTTCTGATTGAGTCGCAATGAGACGGCATGATCCAGGGGGATCGTGAAATAGCCAGGAGAAGTCAGGTTCCCGCTTTTGGTGCTGACTAGAGTGCCGCTCCTTGGTTGTCCGTCGGTGACATCCGTGTAGACGAAAATATCATACGAGCTTGAAGTCGAGGCCGCATAAAACCCGACAGCCGTCAAAGGAACCTTCGAACTGGCTGCAAAAATATTGGCAAACCAGGCGGTCTCAATCCCATAACCCAAGGAAGATACCCACCCCAAGGGGTCATGCTGATAAACAATCTCATAGTTGGTCGGTGTTTCTGCCTTGACGACGGCATTCACGTCTGCCCTGGCAAAAAATTCATCGTAGTAGGAGACATAAAAGTAGCCCGCTTCTCCCCAGGTCGTCCCCCAGCTATTCTTGACGATAAAGGCACCGTTTCCTGGCGGGAGGACGTTGAACCTGTTTCTATCGAAATTATCGTCCCAGCCGACAATGGCCACCGCGTGAGCCCCTTCTCTTGTGCCAGGATTGTAATAGGCTTGTTGGTTGGCATTATAAAAAGTGCTTTTATAATACATCGCTGTGTAGACGGCGCCGTAGTTCATGACCGCTTCTTTAATGAGGTCATTGGCCAAAGGAGAAGATCTGGGCGGTATGAGAACGACGTCCTGAACATGCTTTCTGACCGTGAGCCCGGCGGACGAATAGATATAGGGATCATCCTCCTCCTTGAGCGGCCCGCTCCATCTCGAAAGATAAGCTGTTGACATATAGATGTGACCCCCCTCGCACGGGCCATAGTCAAATTCGTGTTCATCAATCAGGTTCTGCTCGGAAAAATCCCAATTCTCGGCTGGCAGCAAGAATGATTCAAGGGAAGCGTAGGAAGCAAACGCCCAGCACGACCCGCAGCTTGCCTGATTTTTAACTGAGGTGAGCTTGTTTTTCGTGCGCAGGTCATAAGAAGAAGGAAAGCTCTCAAGCGAAAATCGAGGAAAGTTCTTGCTTTTTTCTCTGCAAAAATCTTCGGTCTGCCTGGCCGGCGTTTCAAATAAACCCGCCAGAGTCATTATTCCTAAGGGCGGCCTGATCTTTAAATGAGAAATGTCATGAGGGCCTGGCAATAATCCTAAAGGATGTCCGTCATCAGAGTATCGTGTCAGAAGAATTAATCCTGGTTCTTTTTGGATTTTCAGAAATTCTTCATTCATGGGAGCTGTTACAGGGATCTCGTCGGTTTCCCTGAGCCAGGCAAACAAACTGAAGGCAATTATCGAGATTGAAATCAAAACCACTTTCTTTTTCATCTCACTCCCTCTCCAAGGAATCCTTGTATCTGATGATTGTCTTCATGACGGTTCATTTTGCCAATGGCGAAAATATATCTCAGCAAGAAAATTATTGTCAATAACTGGGAAAAAACTGAAGGCAAGCTGGTGGAGCTGACCGGGATCGAACCGGCGACCTCTTGACTGCCAGTCAAGCACTCTCCCAACTGAGCTACAGCCCCACGAGGTGAAGATATTATTACAGGAAGACTGTTCACTCGTCAAGGCTCAGCGATTGAACCGTTAAACTTATGGGACTCCGACGCCGCGCGATTTCAAGAAGATATAGCAGCCGATGGCAAAAATCATCCAACAAATAAAAGAGACGAAGCTCGATGCTGCCGACCTCCAGACTACGGGTAAAAAGAAAATGCCGACCATCGCCACCACAATGAAAATACGCCCTCGGGCCGTATCGGCCTCGATAAAAGCCCAAATCCCCAGTAAAAAGCCCAGCCCAATTC
>CAZKBY010000137.1:0-7337 GCA_964550915.1 uncultured Eubacteriales bacterium
GGACGACCCCTCCCCCTTCTTCTTTCTCCCAAGCCGATTTCTCTCTTCCATCGCCGTTGCCCAGCTTCGGGGATGTTTTCGCCGTTGCGCCTTTTCCGCTTCCCGGCCTTCTCCCCCGCTCTTCTTCCTGGTTTATCAAAGCTGTGCTTTTCCCGCATTCCGGGTCGATCTCTCCTTCTTCTGTCCTCGCCTCCTCTTGTGAGCGTCTTCCCTTCTGATTGAAAATCTCCATCAGGTTCCGGTAGCCTTCCCGGCTCTGGACGAGGCAGACGAACCGGTGCCCCGCGATCTCCAGCTCGCAGCCGAAAAGGGGCCGAATGCCCCACGTCTCAGCCGCCCTTTTCCATTTTGCCCAGCCGTAGAGGTTCTCGATGTCGGCGAGGGCCGCGGCGGGAAGCTTCTTCCGCGAAACCCACGAAGCGGCTTCCCCGAGCGTGGCGCTCCCCTTCCCCCGGCTGTAAACAGAATGAATACGCAAAGGAACGAACATCGTCACTCACCTCGTCAGCGATGCCGTCTTGAGGACGAAGCCGCGTCTCTGCTCGAAGTCGTAGATGGCGTCGAGCATCCTCTCCCGGACGGTCAGGAGCGACCCGAACCCGTATTTCTCCCGCACCCGGTCGATGGCTACACCCAGCCGCTCCTCACGATCCGAGTAGGGCTCGAAGAGTGACAGAGGTCGCGCCCGCACCAGGTCTGAGGCCTTGACGCCGACCAGCCGCAACGAAAGCCGCGACGTCGAGAAGAGCTTGAGGAAGAGGTCCTCAGCGACGCGATAAATCGCGGCCATCTCCTGGAGAGGAGTGAGGAGAAGGCGGCGCCGGACTTCTGTCTTGAAATCGGAGTAGCGGGCCTTGACTTCGATGACGTGGGCAAAGAGATGCTCTTCGCGCAGGCCGAGGGTCAGCCGGTCGCAGAGATAGGCGAGATGCGCAAGAAGCAGGCGCCTGTCCCAGATGTCCTCGAGAAAGGTCGTCTCGCGGGAGACGGATTTGGGGACAATGCGGGTGAAGACGGATCGGCTGTCGATCCCCCGCGACTGGAGATAGACTTCCTCGCCTCCGAGGCCGAAGAGCGAGCGCAGCACCGAGCGCGGCATCCCCCAGAGGTCGCCTATCTTGTGGATGTTGAGCATCCGGAGGATGACCTGGGCCTTGGGGCCGACGCCGGGGAGGCATTCGATGCCCAGGTCACGGAGGAATTCTTCCTCGCGGCCAGGCTCGACCTCGAAGAAGCCGGCGGGCTTGGCTTTTTTCGCGGCCAGCTTGGCCAGAATCTTGTTCGGCCCCACACCGACCGAGACCTTAAGACCGAGCTCTTTCTCGACCCGCGTCTTGATCCGGCGGGCAGCCCCGGAGAAGGAGGCGTAGAGCGGCCGGCAGCGAGTCAGCTCGAGGTAGGCTTCGTCGAGCGAAGCCTCCTCGACATCGGGCGTGTACTCGTAGAGGAGGCGGAAAAATTTCTCGGAGAACGCCTGGTAGACCTGGTGGTTGCCCCGGATGAAGAGACCGTTCGGGCAGAGCTTGTAGGCCTGGCGCAGGGGCATCCCGGCGTGGATGCCGTAGCGCCGCGCTTCGTAGTTGCAGGTCGCGGCCACTCCCCGCTCGTGGGACAAGCCGCCGACGATGACCGGCTTGCCCTTGAGAGCGGGGTTGAGAAGCTCCTCGACAGCCGCAAAAAAGGCGTCGATATCGATGTGAACGATGCACCGTCGTTTCATCACGGTCTCGTTTTTATCCTTCCTTCTTCCTCAACCGCATCTCTTTTTCGTCATCTTGAAAACCCCACCCACATATCACCCTCACCTCTATCCCCTCCCCTCAAGGAAGAGGAAGAAAGCAAACCCCGCTCCTCCAGCCCAGAGAGAAACAATCTTCTTCCCTCGCTCCAGCGAGAGAGTAAAAAATCCCCGCCCCCCGTGGGAAGGGATGAAGAGAGGGGGACACGTCTTCTCATGAGAACCGTCCTCAGTGTTTCTCAGTACTTGCGCAGCAGACCGATGACCCGGCCGACGACCCGGAGCTCCTTGACCTCGATCGGCTGAAATTCGGGGTTTTCGGGGACGAGGAGAATCCGGCCGTTCTCCCGGCGGAGCCTCTTCAAGGTCACCGACCCGTCGTCGAGGCGGGCGACGACCATCTCGCCCGAGCTGGCCGTCGTCGTTCGCTCGAGCAGCACCCGGTCGCCGTCATCGATGTAGGCGTCGACCATGCTCTTGCCGACGACCCGGATGCAGAAGATGTTGCCGCGGCGGCGGCCGACCATCCACTCCGGGACCTCGACGCTCTCGCCGAGGGAGTCGAAGACTTCCTCCGGCCGGCCGGCGGGCGCCACACCGACCAGTGGCACCCTGACCTGGTTGTCGAGCGGCGCCGGGAACCCGGCCAGACGTAGCTCCCCGGCCTCGCGGCGGAGGTAGCCCTTCTTCTCCAGGCTCCGGACGTGCTTGAAGACAGCCGAGGGGCTGGCGATGCCCAGCCGCCTCCCGAGCTCGCGGATGGTCGGCGGAAACCCGCGCTCGAGGACAAAGCTCTCGATGGCCCGCAGGGCTCTGGCCTGTCTCTTGGTCAGCTCCTTCCTTATTCTGTTTACCATTTTGTTCACCATATATAAAATACGCCGCCGCTGGGCCTTTGTCAAGTGAAATTTTTGCCAAAACTTCTTATTGAGGAAGTCCGGCGGTTTCGGGCTTGCTGATGACTTGTCAAATGCGCACAGAAGTGCGATATTTCTTTTATGAAAAAAGAAACACAGCCCGACCCGGATCGTCTTAAGAGAAGGCTCAGCATCAGGCTGCGGGTCATCGGCTTCTACGATGCGCCGGGGCCGGCGCTTTTCGAGCCGTTAGTCTCGCCGGAGGGGCGAGACTGCGTGTATTCATTCTTCAAAAGCTGGCTCGAAGGAAAAACGCTCCATATCACCAGGGAGCGCTACGGCTGCGGCGGAGCCGGCCACTGGATGTGGGGCATCGAGCTTCGTTCCAAAAAAGAATTCCTCAAGTTCCTGGTGGATGAGGAAGGCCTGAAAGCTTCACGCAGACTCATGGCCAAATGGATTGACTCCAGGCAGCCCTATAGAGCGGATTATCCCCATCTGTTTCTCGGGCCGCTCAAAAAAGAGGCCTGGCCCTACGCTAAAACAGTCACCTTCCTCGTTAATCCCGACCAGCTCAGCGCGCTTGCCATTGGCGCTCAGTATCACAGGGCACCCGATGACCCGCCACCTGTTATCGCGCCTTTCGGCTCTGGCTGCTCTCAGCTTCAGCCCTTCAAAGATCTGGAAATCCCCCAGGCTTCCATCGGCGCTACCGACATCGCCATGCGCCACTATCTGCCGCCTGATATCCTCACTTTCACCGTCACCAGACCGATGTTCAACGAGCTCTGTGCTCTTGCCGAGAGAAGCTTTCTTTACAAGCCGTTCTTGCAGCGCCTCAAAACGGCGCGCGGCGGCCTCCTTTCATAGCTTCCAGGTGCCGGCGACCACAAGATTGGAGCCGGTGATGTGGCTGGCCTTCGCTGAAGTAAGGAAGGCGACAGCCTCGGCCACGTCCATTCTGGTGCCAAGCATTTCCCCTGGAATCTTGCCTCCTGCTGGCAACATCCCGCCATTAATGAGCCCGGGCGAAACCATATTCACGGTGATTCCCGATTTAAACTCGGAAGCGGCCACCGACCGCGTTAGAATCAAGAGCCCGGTCTTGGCCACGGCATAGGGAGTGATGGTGGAAAAAGCGACGAGCTGCTCAACTCGATGATAACCAATGTTGATGATCCTCCCCCAGCCTCGCTCCCTCATTCCGGGAAGAGCGGCTTTGATGCAGCCGAGTGCACTCAAAACATTGCTCCGGAAAAGAAATTCCCATTCGGCTGTCGTGAATTCTTCCCAGGGCTTGACCAGAATCGGCCCGAAATTGTTAACCAGGATATCCAGCCGGCCGAATTTCATCTCGACCCGCTTGATCAAGCGACCGGCCTGACCCGCTCCGGTCAAGTCCGCAGCGAAAGCGTGGCTCTTCTTCCCCCGGGCCCTGATTTTCTCCACAACCTTGACCGCGGCCTGTCGGCGGCTCTTATAATGAACCGCGATGCCATCGACCTCCTCGGCCAAGCGCAGAGCGATTTGTTTTCCTATTCCCCGGCTGCTTCCTGTGACCAAGGCGATTCTCTCAGCATTCATCAGCTTGCCCGCACAACAGGGGGATGTTACGACGAGCCTGCCCAGGGAGTCAAGTAAAGGCCTTGCCGCCATCCAACAAAATTAGAGCAAAGAGGCTAAAGCCCGACGGGTGAGTCGGATTGGGGGCCGACCTTGCCTGAAACGCTTACGATTATCCCCTCATGATTCCCAGGAGGGGTAGGGGTGGTTAATCTTTAAAAATCATAGCCCGTAGAGCGTTTCGGAATTTTAGGCCGAGCCGCCAATATTCATGATAATTACCACCGCGAGACGCGGAGGCACTTTGAGAGAATTTACTTGTATAAACATTAGTCCCATCTTCCCCCCTTTGAGAATTAAGTGGGGAAGCAGGTAACTGCCTCCTCTAATGTCGGCCGAGGGAGAACCGGGACAGGCCCTGTCGGGCTTATCTATTGGCAAGGCGCCTCAGCTGAACCCATTTTTTAATCTGCCCCACGTTGATACAAACCTGGCGCAGCAGAATCAAAATAGGCACAACAGTCAAACAGCTCAGGATATGAATGCCGATTTTTTTCCGTCTCTTAAGAAGCAAAGGATAGGGCCTCATGTTTAATAAAAGGCCCGCCAGAAAGAGGAGCCAGAGGCCGAGGAAGAAAAACACGGCCGGAAGCGGATTTTTCCACAGCAGGATGAGGCCTGCCACTATCGCCAATCCGGGCCAGAGCGGGAAAAAGGGCTGGAAAATCAGGTTGAAAAGGGAGGGTTGCCTGAGGTTGAATTTCGTCAATCCAACTCCGACATTCCACCTGAGGTAGCTCACGAGAGTGCGGCGCGACTTGTGATACACCGTCAGGTCCGGGACGTAGTCCAGGAAATAGCCGCGTTCTCTCAGCCGGCGGGAAACATCGACGTCCTCACCGCCATCTTGAAAGCGAGGGTCAAACCCGTTGACTTCGAGCAACGCCCTCTTGCGGAAGGCGGAATTGCAGCCGGCGACAAAGGAAACTCCTCCGTTTGTCCTTTTGACGTTGGCGTCAAACCCGACCGCGCCGCCTGCCGGATGCCCCACGCAGGCCGTCCATCGGCCGAACCGGTTTGTCCGGGCCGGGGGGAAAGCATTCCCTCCCACAGCGGCCACTCGTTCATCCTGGAAAACCCGCTCGATAACCCTGAGCCAGTCAGGAGGAACGATGCAATCGGCGTCGGTGAAGGCCAGGATATCGAACGCCGCTTCCTGCAAGGCCGCGTTCTTTTGCCGGCTATACCCTTTGGCGGACCTTATCAGCCTGACCTTTTTGTATCCCTGGACAATTTGCGGCGTTTCATCCTCTGATGCGTCCACAACCAGAATCTCATGTCTATCTCCAGGATAATCGAGGGTCACCAGGGAATCGAGGCAATCACGGATGTTTTTCTTCTCATTATACGTGATGACGACGACTGATATCGAAACCAGAGTCACTTCCCGAGCATCTCCCATTCAACGACGCAGCCGGGGATAAGCTTATAATCAAAGACGCAATCGCGGCAAAAGGCAATATCATCCCTATTTTTCCTAAACTGGCGCCTGAACTCCCGGGCTTTTTCGCCAAACCAGATCTCCCGGAAGCTCTGCTTGTTCAGGTTCCCGAAAGAATGGCTGTAATGGAAATCGAATTCACAGGAAAGAATCTCGCCATCCGCAAAAAGCGTCGGCTTGGTCCAAGGAAATTTGCAGTTGTATTTTTTCGCCTTCTTGGCAACCGTGAAATCCGGCTGATAATCATACCAGCGGAAGAGTTTTGTCTGCGGCGCGTATTTCCTGTCGATATTGGGGTCGGTGAAGCCTGGCTGCCTGGTCGAGAAGGCCTTGAAGCTGACCATGTCCACGCCGAGATCCCGAGCCAGGGAGCGGAACTCTTCCACCTCATGCTCGTTCTCTTTCGAGACGACCATCCTCAGGTTGATGAACGGTTTCCTTCTCCCGCTCTTTTCCCTTTCCGCGACCAGAACCCGGGTGTTCTCGATGACGCGCTTGGCGCTTCCCCCTCTCCGGTATTTGACGTAACTTTCCTCGGTGACCCCGTCGAGGGCCACGATCAGGGCATCGAGCCCCGAGCCGACGACTTTTTTTGCCTCCTCCTGACCGAATCGGTTCAGGTTTGAGCTCGTCACCGTCAGGACGTTCTTTTCACCGGCATAGCTGATCATCTGGTAAACGTCCGGGTTCAAAAACGGCTCTCCCCAGCTCCAGAGAATGACATAGATAAGATAGTCCCCGATTTCGTCGAGGAGCCTCTTGAATGTCTGAAACGGGAGCAGCGATTTTCCACGCGTCGCCGGGTCATGAGCCGGGCAAATCGCACATCGCAGGTTGCACAGGCCGGCCGGCGAAACATGCGCCATGTAAGGAAAGCCGAGCGCCCGGGAAAAGGGCAAGAGCCTGTTGACACCGATGCGAAACAAGTTTGCCAATTTTCGCCCGGAGATATCGCGGGCACGGAGGGGAATCCTGTCGAAGGTGAAACGAAATTCTCTTTTTAAAAGCAGGGAGAAAAAGTTGCCAACGAGAAAACGAGCCGTCACGTCCGATCGTCCCTTCCTTTCATATCGCTGCGCAGGAGATCTTCCAAGTGAGCCCTCAATGAGGGAAGTTTCTCCCGGGAGGAACCATAGCAAATCCGCTCAACGATGGCGCGGAAGTCCCCAATCTGGCGGATGAGGTCGGGCCCGTCAACGGCCACCAGGGCTTTCTTCTGCTCGACCATCTTCCTCGCATACTCCATCTGGTGGTCATCCACGTGTTCATGGTATCTGG
This sequence comes from uncultured Eubacteriales bacterium, assembly GCA_964550915.1. Classification (GTDB taxonomy): domain Bacteria; phylum Acidobacteriota; class Aminicenantia; order Aminicenantales; family UBA8522; genus JARYMI01. Next base: position 6,938 of record CAZKBY010000137.1, read on the forward strand.
CTTGGCGCGGAAAAAGGATCGGGATTTTCCCCAGGCTGATCGCCAGAAGTGTCGTCCCGACGCCGGCATGGGTGACGATGATTTCTGCTTTCTTTAGATAATCAATGATCTCGTCGAAGGAGAGGAACCTCTTGGCAGGACAGCAACGTGGCTTGTAGCTGGAGTGGCCCGTCTGGACGAGGAGAGGAGCGGAGATCAGCTTTTCCCTGACTCCTTTATCGATTGCCTGGAGGAGCCGGTTAAACGGAAAACTCTCGAACCCGACCGTGACGAAAATATTCATACGACTTGTCCTCGGAAGACAGCGCGCCTGTACTTGAGAGCAAGTTCCGGCCACTGAACAAAAAAATCATGGACGACGGGATAGACCAATCGCCCGGTCAAGGAAAGTCCCTTTATC
>CAZKBY010000138.1:0-7333 GCA_964550915.1 uncultured Eubacteriales bacterium
GGACTTGGCCATTCTTTTTTTCCTCCGAAAAAGAAGCCAGTAGACGAGAGCTCCGCAGGCCCCTCCCAGCCCAGCAGCCATAACATCAAGGACTTCAACCTCTCGTCCAGGCACAAAATACTGGTGGAATTCATCCAATGCGCCAAGGCCGAGCGCGACTAAGAAAGAGAGAATGACTTTTATCCTTGCCGACAAGGCCGAGGCGTGGAAAAAGCCCAGTGAAAGGAGGAAGGCCAGGATGGCATATTCGACGAAGTGGCCGCTCTTATCGAATAAACGGATGTTGATGGGAATATCATAGTTCCTTGAGGAGATTAGGAAGATCAACAAATAGTAGATTCCTGCGGGCAGAAAATAGGCGTACCTTCTCATCGGTTCCGTGTTGAAAGCCGTATTGTATCTGAAACCCTCCTCGGAGTCCAGAATCGTTCTTGCATCCATTGCCCATCCGGGACGCTTAGACGGAGCCCAGGAAGGTTGCCAGGAAAGAAAAAGGCTGTCATAATAAGAGCACCGATATGGAAACAGGAAGGCGCAGGATTGCGGCCGGGGTAAAATCGTGGCTTGTTTTTATCGGCCTCGTCCTCGTTTTCATTCCTGGCTGCCGGGTCCACCAGCGTTATTTTCCTGAAGGGTATATCCAGACGGGAGAAGCCTCTTGGTACGGGGTTGAGTTCCATGGCCGGCCGACTTCAAGCCGCGAGATCTATGACATGAACGACCTCACCGCTGCTCATAACACCCTGCCCCTCGGGACCTTTGTGATGGTAACGAACTTAAGCAACGGCAAGTCGATTGTCGTCAAGATAAACGACCGCGGTCCGTTCGTGAAGGGCAGGGTCATCGACCTCTCCTACGCCGCGGCGAAAGCCCTGGGTATGGTTGGTCCTGGTACAGCAAAGGTGAGGATCGAGGTCTTGCCGGATATTTCTCCTCCGGCCTCGGCCCTGAAATTTTCCGTCCAGGTAGGATCTTTTATCATCAAGGAGAATGCCCAAGCCCTTCGTCAAGAACTCGGGAAAATCTATGCGGGAGTATATATCGCTACGTACACGACGCCTCAGCAGGTCTATTACAGGGTGCGCCTCAGGGCTAAGACAAGGGAGGCCGCCCAGAAATTGGCTTTGGAGCTGGCTGCCCAAGGCCACACGGCCATCATCTTCGAAGACGAGTAGGCCGGCTATTTTTTTCTCTCTTAAAAAGATAAGCTGCGTCTTTGAGCTTTTTCTCTGTCCCGTCATGGACAGCGTAGCGTGAGCCGCTCCACATACTGGCTGAGCCGTACTCCCCTTTTTTATTAATGGCGTAAAAGCTTAATCCGAAGATGGGCCGGCCTTCGTTATCGACAAGATGAGGCTGGAGTTTCGTTTTTTCGGCAATTTTTTGAAGGGCCTTGAGGCAGGCTTCTTCGGGAGAAAATCCCAGTCCCATGAAGTTGACCACCATATGGCTTCCGCAGGTGAGGATGTTGGCCTCTCCCCTCCCCGTCGAACCGGCTGCTCCGACGTCGTTATCCACATACAGGCCAGCGCCGATAATGGGCGAGTCCCCGACGCGACCCGGAATCTTGAAAGCCAGACCTGAGGTCGTCGTTACGCCAGCCAGGTCGGCGGCGCTGTCGATGGCGATGCAGTTGATCGTGCCGTATGACGATATGTAAGGCTGGAGCTCTTCGGCCAGCTTGTCCATTTTCGGGGGGAACCAGTTATCTCTTTCGGAAAGCGTTTCTTTCCAGCGAAGCCAGATTTGTCGGGCCTTGTCGGTGAGAAGATTTTCTTCTTTAAAGCCATGGGCCAGGGCAAAATTAAGCGCCCCATCACCCACCAAGAGGGCGTGATCAGTCCTCTCCATGACCAGTTTGGCTACCTTTGAAGGAGTCTTGATGTTCCTTAGGCTGGCCACTGCCCCCGCGTTATGCGTCGGGCCGTGCATCACTGAAGCGTCGAGCTCAACCGTTCCTTCCTCGTTGGGCAGGCCTCCGTAACCGACCGACATGTCCTCCGGGTCTTCCTCGACGAGGTTGACGCCGGCGATGACCGCGTCGAGAGGATCATAGCCGCTGCGAATCATGTCCATCGCTTTTCCAACGGCTTCGAGGCCGTTGCTGCTGGATACAACACAGGGCCCTGTCCTAGGAGATCCACCACTCTGGGTGATGGAGAGGATATCTTTTGTGCCCGCCAGGAAAGTTGCCGCACTCAAACTCACACCTGTTGTTTTTAAGAAATCTCTCCTTGATACTCTCCGCATCAATTCGCCTCCACGGATAATTTAATCGCCATTACATTACTCAACTTTACCTCAAGATGCAATATCAAGGGGGAGTTTGACAAGCCAGAGCCTTTAAGCTAAAAGGGTCTCCTGTGACTAAAGAAAAACGTATCCTCATATCTTCCTCGCTTTTCCATGCTCTCAATGATGCGGCCACTGTTGCCGTGCCGATGATCTTTCCGCTCCTTTACAGCCAGAAGCTCATCATCCGCAGTTATTCCCAAATCGGGATACTCTCGAACCTTGGCTTGCTCGTGACCTTTATTTTTCAGATTCTTATTGTCCAGGCATCGAAAAGGGTTGACTACAAGCGTCTGCTCTGCCTGAGCTTCCTCGGAATTTCCGTCACTCTTTTGCTGATATCCGGGGCCGCAAGGTTCGCGACGCTGCTCTTTCTTTACCTTCTTTTCCGCGTTTTCGATAGCTTCTATCACACTCTCGGCCTGGCCTGGGTCGCGCGGTCACACCCCAGTCGTGGCATCGACTTGGCCATGGGGGTTCAGAGTGGGTCGGGGAATTTTGGTGTTTTTCTGGCTTTTATTTCTGTCGGCTATCTGGCCCAGAGATTTGGCTGGCGGATTCCGCTTCAAACCTGGTCTGGAGTTTGCCTGGCGCTCGGCCTGATCAGCTTTTTTCTCGTTCGAAGGATCTCCTTTGTCACCAAGGACCTGCCCTCTTTTGACTGGACCTCCTGGCGTGAGACCGTTTGCCGAATTCGCGGTTATGTGGCCGGCTTTGCTTTTGGAGGGGCATGCTGGAGCACCACCGTCTATTTTGCGCCCTCGCTTCTTCACCACAGGTTTCACATCCCTCTGGGCAAGACCGGAATCTATATGGCTTTATGGATTGGCTTGGGGACATTCATGACTTATCTTTTTGGGGCATTGAGCCACAAGCTCGGCAGGTCCAGAGTGTATAAGCTCGGGTTTGGAGGAGCATCTTTTTCTCTCCTTATTCTCGGCGCTGCGCCAAAGCAAGCTCTGGCCGTGGTCGGGCTTTTTTTGTTCGGGACGTTTCTCTTTCTTATTTATCCGGCCCTGCAATCCTATGTCGGAAATGCCGTCCCCTTCAGGAATCACGCTCAGGCTTTCAGCGTCGTTTCCAACATACAGATGATCTCGGGCGCACTGGCTTCCCTTGTGGCCGGTTTTTTGTCAGATCGGTTCGGGATCAGCTCCCCCTTCCTTTTCATGGGCTGTCTGGGTGCGGCGGCGACGCTCTTTTACGGCCTGCCCCGCTTGTCCGCACCTAACTCCAATGCTTAGAAAACAATGGCTTGATAATGCCGAAATTGAAGAAGAAAGGGGATCGCAATGCTTAAAGACAAGATACTGAGAAGGGATTTCTTGAAGGCGATGCTGGCCGGGATTCCCGCCCTATCTCTTGACTGGGATTCGTTTCCCAAGGGCCAACAATCCCCAGCAGTCAAGGATCAATGGGATGCCATCGTCATCGGCGCCGGCCTGGGAGGACTAAGTTGCGCCGCCGCTTTTGCCCGTCAGGGATTCAGGCCGCTCGTCCTGGAGCAGCATTCTGTCCCCGGCGGATATGCGACTACGTTCAAACGCCCTGGCGGGTTTGAGTTCGATGTCTCCTTGCACTCGACCACGGTGAGCGAACGTAACGGCATTCCTAACCTTATTCCCGGCTTCCCGGAGATCAAAGATATCGAATTCGTACCGCACAAAAGCCTGTATCGAGCTATTTTCCCGGATTACGATTTCCGGGTGCCACAAAAAGACGTTGCCGCATACATCAATATCCTCGCCGGATACTTTCCTGAAGAAAAGGACGGTATTAATAACCTCTTTCGGGCCATGGAAGGCCTGGCGGTCGACCTGAACAAGTATTCGGGCCTGACCGGCAAGGTGGAAATGTCCACTTTTCCCCGCGATTTTCCTCATCTTTTTAAAAGCGTAACCAGCACCTGGGGACAATTCCAGAGTGGCTATATCAAGGATTCCAGGCTCAAAGCGATTATCTCTTCTCTCTGGGGATACTTTGGCCTTCCGCCTTCCAAGCTGGCCAGCATTTATTATGCCCTTCCCCTGGTAGGATACCTCACCGAAGGCGGGTATTACCCGATCGGTAAATCTCAGAAAATTAGTAACGCACTGGCCAAATTCATCGAGGAACGAGGCGGAAAAGTCGTTCTCAAGGCTCGCGTGGAAAAGATTTTCGTCAAAGATCGCATCGCCTACGGTGTCAGGACCGCTGACGACAAAGAATACTTTGGGCGGGCAATCATTTCCAACGCCAACGCCCACGACACGTTCCATAAGATGATAGACGAGAAAGAATTCCTCAAAGATTATCTGGTCAGGCTGGATAGCTTTAGCGTCAGTCTTTCCTCTTTTCAGGTCTTCCTGGGATTGAAAAAGGACCTGATCAAGGAGGTCGGAATCGAAGACACCGAGATATTCTATGAACCGAGCTATGATCACGAGGCGGGCTACAAGGCCGCCCTCAAGGCAGACGTGGAAAACCAGGGCTTCGGCCTGACTCTTTATGATAACCTCTATCCCGGGTATTCTCCGGAAGGAAAGAACACGATCAATATCATCGTCCTCCAGGGATATGAGCCCTGGAAAAAATATGAGGCTGACTATTTCGCCGGCAAAAAAGACGCCTACCGGCGGGAGAAAGAAAGACTGGCAAGTGTTTTGATCAAGAAAGTTGAAGAGACGCTCCTGCCCGGGCTGACCACGGCCATTGAAGTGACAGAGATTGGGACGCCTTTGACCAACGTGCGCTACACGAGCAATTACCGGGGAGCAGTCTATGGCTGGGACCAGACCCTGGAGAATTCCATGCCCAGACGGCTGCCTCACAAGACCCCGGTCAAGAATCTCTATCTTGCCGGAGCCTGGACCCAGCCGGGCCACGGCTACGGCGCCGTCATTCCCAGCGGCCTGGAGTGCTTCGGCGAGATCATGAGGGAATGGGAAGAGAACGCGGCCAAAGAGTGACGGCTTTTATGAGCTTGAAATTTTTTCTTTCTTAGCGAACTCGAGATTTCGGACGCGTCCGGTATCGAGGATAAAACAGGCTATCTTTCGCTCTTCGTCCCGCTTGAAACTGAGATTCCAATTGCCCAAGATGAATCGATCTTCGAGCGTGGGTTGCAGGGCTCCTGTTGGGGCGTTCCTGTGAACGAAAGAAAGTCTCTCTTCCCTGAGGGCAAGCCTGAAGGTTACTCCAAGCTCCTCGCTTGAGTAATTGCCCTCGTATTCTTTTAATTTTTCCGGACTCAATTCGACCGCCTGAAAAGCTTCATAGGTTTCGGGGTTTCTCCCTTCGGTGGTAATATGCATCAAGAGGGGTTGGCCTTCGGCCTGTTTTTCGAACCGGATCAGGACTTCTTCCGGTGCCTCAAGGGGCCGGAATTCGGTCTCGCTTGTGGCAAAGAGAGCGAATTTGGAACCAAAGGCCAGCATGGTCAACCGGCCATCGTCGAGCGAGATTCTTGCCACGTCTCCCGTTTTCCTGTTGACGTAGGATCCCACCTTTTCTTCGAGCTTGTCCTTTGGAAGGGGGACAGGTTTTACCCGAGCCGGGGGTTCGGCTTCGCCTTTCTCTTTCGCGAATTCGGCCAAATAGATGGCGGCGACCTGCTCGGCCAATCTTGTTGTGTTAAAGCTGCTGAGGTTCGAGAGGATGATGACTGAGAATTTCTGCTCGGGAAAACGGAGGAGCATCGACCTGTAGCCTCCCAGGGCTCCCCCGTGGGATACAGTTTTTAGCCCTTTATACGTCCCGATGGTTAGCGCAAAAGCATAATTGAGTTCTCGGCCGTTATTAAGCCTTCCTTGTGTGTGCATGAGGTCAATCACGTTTTTTCCACCGACCCGCCCGTCATAGAAATTTTGATCCCAGAGGAAAAGGTCTTCCACTGAACTGAACAGGCCTCCCGAGCCGATGCAATCGAAAGTCGTCAGGAAATTTTGAAAAGCGTCCTTTCCGGCGGGGAAGTAGCCTGAAGCTCTGTTTTTGATGAGCCTCCGATAGTCATCGTGGAATTGAGAGCTTTTCATTCGCAGCGGCCTGAAAATTCTTTCCTCGGCGAATTCCCTGAGTGAGCGTCCGCTTGCCCGTTTGACGATGATTCCGAGCAAAAAATAGCCTCCGTTGCTGTAAAGGTATTCTTCGCCCGGAGCGAAATTCAGCTTTTTCTGACGGCAAAGGAGCTCGAGGACATCCTGTTCATGGTAGGAGCCTGGGTCGATGCCAGCAATATCTTCGAGCTCTAAATAATCCCGGATTCCGCTCGTGTGGTGGATGAGGTGGCGGATGGTTATCGGATTCCCGTAATCGGGCATCTCGGGAATATGCTTCCGGATATCGTCGTCGAGGGAGAGTTTTCTCTCCTTAGCGAGAACGGCAATGCAAAAGGCAGTGAACTGCTTGGAGACAGATCCGATATAGAAAACGGATTGAGGAGTGATGGGAATGCTGAACTCCAGGTTGGCCATGCCATAGCCGCGCTTGTAAATAATTTTTCCGTCCCTGACGACGGCCAGAGAACAGCCGGGGGAATCCGGTTTATCCCAGGCCGCGAAGAGCTTATCGACCTTATCCGTTCGTTCATCAGGGTACGAAAAAGCGAGCGAAGAGACAAGGATAAGGACAAAAACAATCTTCTTGGGCTTTCTCATAACCAATCCACCTCCTTTAGGCCGGGATAATTTGTGGCTTCAAGAAAGCGCGAATACTGATCTCTGGGCTCAGGACTGCTTGAGCTTGAGGACGCGTCCCGGCAGCTGGCCGTTCCACTTTCCTTTCTCGACAACCGTCTGTCCATTGACGAGAAGATACTCCACGCCTCGGCTGTATTGATGAGGGTTGGAGATTGAGGTTGGGGTCTTGATGTTGTTGAGGTCGAGGACAACGAGATCAGCCTTATAGCCTTCTTTAATCCAGCCCCGGTCGTTCCAGTTCATTATCGAAGCCGGCAGGGAGGTCTGGGAGCGGATGGCATGGCCGAGCGAGATGGCCTTCCGTCCGAGGGCGTATTTCTTGATCTTGTGAAGGAATGTCGAATAGGACCGGATGTGGGTCAGGC
>CAZKBY010000139.1:0-7172 GCA_964550915.1 uncultured Eubacteriales bacterium
TGTAAACGTTCTGGCCCCGGGCCACAAAACCCAGCCCGCCCCACCCCTCGGCGACTCCGGCCCCTTCGAGTTCATCAACGTGTCCAAGCGCGAGACGATTGACGCCATGATCAAGAAGTATGAAATCGACACTATCTACCACATGTCGGCCATCCTCTCGGCTGTCGGCGAGAAAAATCCGCAGCTCTGCTGGGACGTCAACATGAACGGGACATGCAACATCCTCGAGGCGGCCCGGGAGCACAACCTGGTCAGAGTTTTTGTGCCCAGCTCGATCGCCGCGTTTGGACCAGAAACACCACGCGTCAATACGCCTAATGACACCATCCTCAAGCCCAAGACGATGTACGGTGTGACCAAGGTGGCCGGCGAGCTTCTCTGTGAGTATTACGTCCGCCGCTTCAACGTCGATGTTCGAGGCTGCCGCTATCCGGGAATCATCAGCTACGAGACCCTGCCTGGCGGCGGCACGACCGACTATGCCGTGGCCATCTTTTTTGAAGCCGTCAAGAATAAAACGTACAAATGCTTCCTCAGAGAGGACACGCGGCTGCCGATGATGTACATGCCCGACTGCCTTAAGGCCACCTTCGACCTGATGGAAGCCGATTTCTCGAAGCTCAAGCACCACACCGACTTCAACGTTACGGCGATGAGTTTTTCGGCCGGCGAGTTAGCTGCCGAGATCAAAAAACACATCCCCGAGTTTACGGTCACCTACGAGCCCGATTTCCGGCAAGCCATTGCCGACTCCTGGCCGGATTCCATCGATGACTCCGTTGCCCGCGAGGAGTGGGGCTGGACGCCGGATTACGACCTCCCCAAGATGACTGCCGACATGCTCAGCGTGCTGAGTAAGCGCCACGCTGAAGGCAAGCTGAATTACTGAGAAGAAAATTTTTTCGAATATAAAACCTGAAGGGCATAGCTTAGGAAGTTGTTTTCACACCTAAAAATGGAGCATTAAGCTCTAAAATAGGTGCGTTTTTTTAAGTATTTTATTGAAAATAATAGAGTTATTGCTGTCCAACCCCAATTTATGCAATTTCAATTTATGCAATTTCGACTAATTTACGCCGCACTTGAAAAACCCTGCCTATCCGGGTAAATTTAGACGAGGAGGGAAAGAATAAAAAGATTTACACTATTCCTATCGATTTTATGTATTTTAGCCTTATCTTTATGTTTTTTATCTTTTTCTTTCCCCTTTGCAAAGGCATCTACACAATTTTCAAGAAAAAAAACTGAGCGTCCCGCGCATACCTATTCGATTGTCGCCATCGATAGAGCAACGGGCGAACTGGGGGCTGCGGTTCAGTCCCACTGGTTTTCGGTCGGCTCGATAGTTCCCTGGGTCGAAGCCGAAGTTGGCGCCATCTGCACCCAGTCCTTCGTCGAGGCCTCCTACGGCCCGCTCGGCCTCGAGCTCATGCGGGCAGGCAAGAGCGCAGAAGAAGCTCTGGCTGGCCTCCTCACGGCCGACCAGCATGAAGATGTCCGCCAGGTCGCCATGGTCGACGCTAAAGGCCGAGTCGCCGTCCACACAGGAAAAAATTGCATCCCCGAAGCCGGGCATGTTGTCGGCGACGGCTTCTCCTGCCAGGCCAACCTCATGCTAAAAAACACAGTCTGGCCGGCGATGGCGCGGGCCTTTGAATCAACTAAAGGCGAGCTCGTCGACAGGCTCATGGCTGCGCTCGAAGCGGCGGAAGCCGAGGGCGGCGACATCCGAGGCAAACAATCGGCCGCCATCATTGTCGTCCGCCACAAGAGCTCTGGCGTCTGGTGGAAAGACAGGCTTTACGACCTCCGGGTTGAGGACCACCCGGCGCCCCTCGAGGAGCTCAAACGCCTCATCCTTCTCAACAAAGCCTACAATTTCATGAACAAGGGCGATGAATTCCTGACTGAAAACAAAGTCGAGGAGGCGATGAAATCCTACACTAAAGCCATGGAAATGTACCCGGATAACGCCGAGATGATTTTCTGGCCAGCGGTCACCCTCGCCTCGATAGGTCGAGTGGAGGAAAGCTTGCCGCTCTTCAAGAGGGTCTTCGCGATGGACACGAACTGGGCCATCCTGGTGCCGCGGCTTCCCCAGGTTGGACAGCTCCCCAAAGATGAAGCTCTCGTCAGGAAAATCCTTGCCCAAGCCCCGCCACCGAAATGATTGTCTTTACTCTCTCATAAGGTATCTTTTGATCATAGTTATATTTTAATCCGATCATTTTGAACTTTAAGTATTGATAATATCGAGCATACAATAAATTATCACCATCTTTTGCCTATGAACTCTGTTCGGGGGTCCCTTTGCATACCCCCGGTGTTATGCTATATAAACACCAACCTTTAAAGGAGAAACGATGAACAAGCCAATTGACAATGAGAAAATGGACAAACCCTGGAGCCGACGAGAATTCATAAAAGCCGGAGCCACGGCCGGGCTTAGCGCTTTGATCAAGAAGCCTGAGTTCTCTGCTCCCGGGCCCTCCCCTAGTTTTGATACCACTGACAAAACGCTCGTCGAGTTCAAGGTGCCGCCGATCGACCCTGTCCGCATCGGGTTTGTCGGAGTTGGCGGCATGGGCTCGGCCCACGTCCAGAATTTCCTCAAAATTGAGGGGGTTGAAATCAAGGCTGTCTGCGACATTGTCGAGGAAAAAGTCCGGCTGACCCAGCAGTGGGTGGTCGAGGCTGGCCAGCCAGAACCCGCCGGTTATTCCCGGGGGGAGTGGGATTTTCTTCGCCTCTGCGAGCGCGACGACCTTGACCTTGTCTTCACGGCCACGCCCTGGGAATGGCATGTGCCGGTCTGTGTCGCGGCCATGAAGGCCGGCAAGCACGCCGCCACAGAGGTCCCGGCAGCCGTCACACTCGACGAATGCTGGAAGCTCGTCGAGACGGCTGAAAAAACGCGGCGTCACTGCATCATGATGGAGAACTGCTGCTATGACCGGCCCGAGATGCTCTGCCTGAACCTTGTCAAAAAGGGGCTGCTGGGCGAAATTTTTCACGCTGAGGCAGGCTACCTCCACGATCTTCGTGAGGTCAAGTTCAGCGGCCACGGCGAGTCGCTATGGCGGCCGCAGCATTCGGTTCATCGAAACGGTAACCTCTACCCTACCCACGGTCTGGGTCCGGTCAGCCTGTGCCTGGAAATAAACCGCGGCGACCGCTTCGACTACCTCGTCTCAATGAGCAGCAAGTCGATGGGGCTCAACCTCTATTGCGCCAAGAAATTTGGTCCCGATTCGCCCCAGGCGCGCCAGCGGTACGCTCTCGGCGACGTCAACGTCTCCCTAATTCACACGGCGAACGGGAAAATCATCACTCTTTACCACGACACCTCCTCCCCTCGCCCTTACAGCCGCATCCATATCGTCCAGGGCACTCAAGGGATCTTCGAAAAATACCCCGACCGGGTCTACATCGAGGGCCGGAGTCCAGCCCATGAATGGGAAGAACTCACAGAATATTACAGGGAGTTTGATCACGCCATCTGGCGGGAACTTGAGGAGCGCTCGAAGGGTGCCGGCCACGGCGGGATGGACTTCATCGAGGATTACCGCCTCATTGAAGCCCTGCGCCAGGGCCGGCCGCTCGACATGGATGTCTACGACGCTGCCTCCTGGAGTGTTGTCTCGGCGCTGAGCGAGAAATCCGTGGCCAGGCGCAGCCGCCCGGTTGATTTTCCCGATTTCACCCGCGGCCTGTGGAAGACGCCCCGGCCTCTTCATGTCATGGAGGTCGAAACCCAGAGCTTCGCTCTCCCTCCTTCACACGCTCTCGCTTTTTTTAAATAAGCGGCGCCGAGCCGGATCATCAAGCTCGGAAAAACGGCCACCAAACCGAGGTTGAGGCCGGTCGGCGGAGAGAAAAAACAAGGAGCTCCTCAGCCCTCCGACGCCGTTTCGCCTCCCAACACAAAAAGCTCTATTTTTTATCCCTGGATTTTGATTATGAACATCGTGAAGGAGTGGGCGGGGAAGCGGTAGCGGAAGCGGCTGCTGGAAAGAGGCATTTCCCTGGTCGAGATTTTGACCTTCTGCTCGGCCAGGCTGTTTTCGGCTTTGATGTCAGGCCCGTTGACTTCGTGGATTAACGCCGTCCCGGAGAATTGTCCCTCCTGGCTGATGACCTCCGTCTCTATATCCTTGTCTTTGTGCCGGTTGACAACGTTGAGCGCAAACTCCTTCTTCTCCGCGTTGTACGCTGCCGAAACATCGAGGTAAGGAACGCTCTTATACTCGCCGGCATCGTAGGAATCGCACTCGACAAAAACATCAAGGGATGTCCCAGCGCAGTTATTAGCAAAAAGATAAAGCGGGTAGTAAATCGTCTGCAGCCACATCCCTTTCCCGTCCGCCCGAATGGGCGCGATGACGTTGACGAGCTGGGCCATGTTGGCGATCTTGACGATGTGGGCGTTGCGGACGAAGGCGTTGAGAAAGAGGGCAACAACGAGCGCATCTTCCACGTTGTAGGTTTCCTCTAACGCTTCCTTAACACCGGCCCGGTACCAGACATTCCATTCGTCGAAGGCGATGGAGATGGGCTCTTTGCGTCTCGAGTTGAGCATCGTTTCGCGGATAAGGCCTTCAGTTAACTTGATCCGGGCTTCGACATCGATGGTCCTGGCCAGGAAGCTATAATAGTCATCGCCCCTGTTGCCGAGATAGGTGTGAAGGGCAATGTAATCGGCATAATCCTTGAGATAAGAAAGGACGGTCCTGTTCCAGCCAATCCAGTCGGCGCCGAAATGGCTCGAGCCGCAGGCGACGAGCCTGATTTTCGGGTCAACCCATTTCATCAGCTTGGCCGCCTCGAGGGCAAATTTTCCGTAGTCCTCGGCGCTGCGATGGCCCATCTGCCAGCTTCCGTCCATTTCGTTGCCCAGGGCCCAGTACGTCACCTGGTATGGTTTGTCAGCGCCGTTTTTTCGCCTCAGGTCGGCGTAATAGGTGCCGGATTCCCGGTTGCAGTATTCCACCCAGCACCTGGCTTCATCCCATGTTCCGGTTCCCAGGTTGATGCAGATGTAGGGCTCGGCGCCGACTTTGCGGCAGAAGCGGATGTACTCGTCCGTGCCCACAAGGTTCGGCTCGATGGCCCCCCAGGCGAGATCGATCCTTCGCGGCCGCGATTCCTTCGGCCCAATGCCGTCTTCCCAGTGATAGCCACTCACGAAATTCCCCCCGGGCCAGCGCAGGATGGTCACGTTGAGGCGGCGGGTGGCGTCAACGACGTCCCTGCGGAAGCCTTCTTCGTCGGCCTGGGGGGAAGCGGGATCGTAAATTCCGCCGTAAATGCAGCGGCCGAGGTGCTCGATAAAATTGCCGTAAATCTTCCGGTCGATCTCGCCAATCGTCCTGTCGCGGTCGATCTTGATCCTGGCCGTTTTTGGGGCCTGGCCCTGCGCGGCTGCCGCCGAGGCGAGGAGCCCGAGGACCATGAAAAAAAACACCGCGGTCGCAACAAGACATCGAAATAGAGAAGAGCTGGACAAATCTCTTGATATTTTCATCGGGGTTTCCTTCCTTATCATCGTTATCCTCATCGATTATCCGGCACCTTAATGCCCTGAAATTGCTGATAGCCTCCACAGTATAAGCGAGATGAGGTCTTATCATCAATAGCCTAATCTGAACGACCTTTCTGGTTGACATACCCCGCTGCTCCATCCTAACCTAAGAATAGAGGCGGACGAAGTGCCCTTTGTTTTCAGCATCTTTCCAAGAAATCTGCAAGCTTCTCCAGCTTAGAGCTTGCGCAAGGAGAAAGACATGAAGATTTATGGAGGAGGCTTGATAGCGCGAACGCTCAAATCCTTTGGCCTAAAGCATCTTTTCGCCCTTCCCTGACATCAAATCCTTTCGCTCTTCGATGCCTGCCCCGGAGAAGGCCTGGACTTAATCTCGACCCGCCATGAAGCGTCGGCAGTTTTTATGGCCCAGGCCCTGTCATTTGTTGGGCCCGGGCCGGGCGTTGTGCTCCTGGCCGGCGGCCCTGAGCTGACGAACGCCGTTACGGGTATTGCCCAGGCTTACTACGCAAAAACGCCCCTCGTGGTGATCTCTGGTTCCAACACTTATTCCAAGCGCGACAAGGGCTTCCCTCAGGATATGGACCAGCTCCAGGTCATGAGGCCTTTTACCAAGTGGGCGCGGAGCTATCATGATGTGCATAGGATCCCGGAATACGTGGCCATGGCCTTCCGTCATGCCGTGTGCGGGTGCCCGGGCCCGGTTTACCTCGAGGTCCCCTATGATGTAATGGAGACAGCAATCAATAGTGAAGAAGTTGTGATTCCGGCGAAGCCTGTCGTTCTCCGTCCAGGCGCCGACCTGAAGGCAGTCCAGGCATTAGCCGCCCTCTTAAGGCAGGCGGAGAGGCCGGTGGCCGTTGTCGACAGCGGCGCTTTTCGGTCTGGCGCACGGGAGGAATTGCAAAAATTTGTCGAGAGGACGGCAGTGCCTCTACTCCTCAGCGATGCCGCCATGGCCATGCCGTTCTCTGCAGAAGCCGTCATGGGCGTGGGTGGCTTGGGCGTGAGTCGGCCCTGGTTGGAGGCGATCACCGCCGCCGACGTGATCTTGCTCCTTGGCGCGCGCCTAAATTATGCCCCTGGCTTTGGCCAACCTCTGTTCATTTCCGACCGACAGAAAATCATCCAGATCGACATCGAGCCTGAAGAGATGGATGGCAGCGGGCGCGTCGACCTGCGTATCGCAGCAGACTTAAGAACTGGCCTGCGCGCTCTCAACTCCCTTCCACTTCATCCCCCTGCAACGGACAGCTAACGGACGCACCTGCGCAAGTTGGTTGAAAAATACGATGCAGAGCTCCATCGCATCGCCTCATCGGCCAGCCATTCTGTGCATCCCCTACGCCTGGTCCGGGACCTCGAATCATTCCGCGCGGACAACTCTTACCTTGTCCTGGACGGAGCCAACTCTATCCTGTGGGCTTTGATGGCTATCCACGTTCGGCCGCAGGGGGGAATTCTCCTGTCAACCATGGGAGAGCTTCAAGCCATCGGCGCCGGCGTCTCCCCCGCCCTGGCGCTCCAACGGGCTTACCCCGGCGGCCAAGTGATTCTGCATACCGGGGATAGCTCCTTCGGCTATGGCGCCATGGAAATGGAGACGGCCGTGCGCTACGGAATCCCGTTC
>CAZKBY010000140.1:0-7150 GCA_964550915.1 uncultured Eubacteriales bacterium
CTGCTCCTGCCTTTTGAGCCGGAATCGGTTTCGGACCTCGAAAGGCAGCTTTCCGCAAAGAAAGGGTCAAGGGTGAAGATTGGGGTGCCTCATAAGGGTCGGGATAAGAAACTTGTCGAGTTGGCCAACAGGAACGCTGAAGCCTTGTTGAAGAAAAAGAGTCAGGAAGCACTTGCCTTGGAACAGTTGGTGGAAACGCTCGGCCTCGACGCCCCGCCTCAAAGGATTGAGGGGTATGACATTTCCAGCACAGGAGGAGATGAATCAGTGGGCTCTCTGGTTGTTTTTGAGGACGGCCGGCCCATAAAAAACGAATACCGGAAATATAAAATCAAGAGCGTCGTGGGCCCTAATGACGTGGCCAGCCTGAGAGAAGTCATCCGTAGACGTTTCACCAGAATTCTCGAGGAGAAAGGCAAACTCCCTCACCTCGTCCTGGTCGATGGAGGGAAAGGCCAGCTCAAGGCCGCGGAATCAGCCCTCCGGGCCCTCGGGATCAGGGATTTGCCTGTAGCCTCCTTGGCCAAGAGAGAGGAGATCATTTTCACGACAGGGAAAAAGCAGGGCCTCAGGCTGGACCGCACCTCTCCTGCTCTGAAACTCTTTCAATTTGTCCGGGACGAAGCGCATCGCTTTGCCGTCTCTTTTCACAGGCAGCGACGTGAAAAGAAAAGTATCTCTTCCAAGTTCAACGGGGTGGCCGGCCTGGGGGAAAAACGTAAAAGAGCGCTGCTCGCCAGGTACCGGAGTGTCGATGAGATCCGGCGAGCGCAGCTCGAGGATCTTGCTTCCCTTGTGGGAACAAGAGCAGCCAGGAAAATCAAGGAGGCCGCCAATGATCAGCGGAATCGGGATTGACATCATCGAAGTGGCCAGAGTCGCAAAGCTCAGCTCAAAAAGTCCTCGATTTCTCGAAAGAGTCTTCACTGCCGGGGAAATAACTTACTGTTTGAAAAAAAGGAATAAATACCAGCACTTAGCGGCCCGTTTTGCGGCCAAAGAAGCCTTCTTCAAGGCGCTCGGTGAGAGGATCTCCTGGAAAGATGTCGAGCTCGTGAACCTGACATCCGGAAAGCCCGTCCTGAAGCTCAAGGGGAAGCGGCGCTGGCCGTTCAAGCGAACGCATGTCTCCGTCTCTCACTTGGCTGAATACGCCCTGGCCGTCGTCATCCTCGAGTTAGGGTGACAGCATACGTAATACACTAAATCCAACAGCACAAAAGTAAAGGCCTATTCTTATCGAACACAAGATTAAGAAATGAATGGGAATTTAGTGTATTACGTATGACGTCCCCCTAAATAATGAGGCGGACGAGGAGGCTGGCCAGGATGGCCACGATAATGCTCAATCCCGCAGAAAGAAAGGCGATTTTTTTCCCTATCTCCTTCCAGAGGACGGCAAATGTGGACAGACAGGGGATGAAAAAACTGACAAAGACCGTGAAGACCAGAATTTGCTCCCGCGAAACGGCTGACAGCAGGCGTGAATAATCCACGCCCAAAGCCTGAAGCATCATGATCAAGGAGAGTTCTTTCCTCAAGAATCCGAAGACAAGTGTGATACCCAGCTCCTGCGGCAGACCGAGGCCGTGCACGACAAGAGGCGAAAAGAGGACATTGAGAACCTTGTCCAGCGTTAGGAATTGAAGAAGGCTCAGGACGATGCTGCCGCCGACGAGAATCGGCCAGGCAAACTTGCTGAAGGCTCTTACCTCGATGTAAGTCTTGTTCAGCATCTTTTTGAGTGAGGGCAGCTTGAGCGAGGGAATTTCCAGGATCAGGCCCGGAGATGCCGATTTGAAAAAGAGGGTAAGGATACGCCCGATCAAAGCCACGATCAAGATGTTGAAGAAGTAGAACGCGAACGCCCAGACGGGGCCAAGATAAAAGGCGACCAGAGCCAGAATGATCGTCGTCCTGGCAGAGCAGGGAATGAAAGGAATGAGGAGAGAGGTGAGAATCCGGTCTCTCTGGGATTCGAGGATCCGGGTGGAAAGAATGGCCGGAACGTTGCAGCCAAACCCTAAGATGAAAGGAGAGACCGATTTTCCGTGGAGGCCGATGCGATGCATAAAGGTGTCCAGCAGAAACCCGGCCCGGGCAAGATAACCAAGGTCCTCGAGGAAGGCCATGAAAAAGAGAAGGGGCAAGAAATAAGGGAGAACGATGGCCACTCCCCCTCCGATTCCTTGAATGAGGCCATCGACGAGATGATAAATGAGCCCTGAGCCAAGAAATCCAGAGAGCAATTCCCTCAGGCGCCCCAGGGGGCCGAAAAGCAATCCCTCGAGCGGGCTGCCAATCTTGAAAATGAGGAAGAAAAAAAGCAAGAAGACCCCCACCAGGATGGGATAGCCCAGCAGCCGATGCATGATGACGGAGTCCACGCGCTTGTCCCAGCTCAACTGCTGGCCGCGGCTGACGCGGCTGGACTGCTCGAAAATTTTAAGGGCAAGATGGTGGCGCTCAGCAGCCATCACCTCGTAGGCGGGAACGCCTCGCTTGTCCTCTATCCTCTTCTTGGCCAACTCAAGTTCGTTGCTAAGAATCGGTTCAACATCAGCCAGAATATGAGCAAAAAAAAGCTGGTTGCTCTCGAGCATCTTGATGGCGGTGAACCTTTTGTTCGCCTCAACCGGAAAATTGTCAGGAATTTTTTCAGAAAACCGTTTGATTTCCTCTTCCACGTCGCTTGATAACCTGGGGGCTGCCGCCCGGCATCCCGCATCCAGGCAGGCAAAACTCGCTTCCAGGAGTTCTTTAATCCCTCGGCCATGAGAGCCGATAGTTGGGATGACGCTGAGGCCCAGGAGTTTTTCCAGCTTGCGGGGATCAACCAAAACGCCCTTTTTCTCGGCTAAGTCGACCATATTCAGAGCGACGACCATCGGGTATTCAAGCTCGAGAAGTTCGAGTGTCAGCTCAAGGCTTCTTCCCAGGATGGAAGCGTCCACGACGTTGATAATAAGGTCAGGTTTCTCCCGATAGAGGTGGGTCAGGACGACTTTTTCGGCAGGATCGGAAGGATTCAGGGAATAGGTCCCGGGAAGGTCTATGATGTTGAGGAGCCGGCCTTCCACGTTGACCCTGCTGTGCGTGTGCTTGACGGTCGTTCCCGGGAAATTGGAAGTCTCAGCTTTGGGGCCGGCGATGGCGTTAAACAGGGTGCTCTTGCCGCTGTTGGGCTGCCCGATAAAAATAACGATAGGAAAGCTACTCGCCATCGGCCACGATTTCTACCATGATCTTGTGGGCCACTCCGCGGCCTAAGGCAACGCTCGTGTCGGACGTCAGGTTCTTGACAAGGATCGGGCCCCGCAGGATTCCCTGCGAGTTGACCTCGATCAGGTCATCTTTATGAAAACCAAGGGCAAAAAGCCGTCGACGCACCCCTTCTCCGCCCAAAACGGTTACAATTCTGAGGGGCTTCCCGCGGGGAGCTTGAGCCAGGCTGATCACGTTATTGTCCTTTTTCTCTCATCTCAAATGAGAATAATTCTCAATTCAATAACCCCATGATAGACGAAATCGCGAAAAAAATCAACGTTTTTCGCCGGGGGAAGCTTGCCCGCAAAATCAAGACATCACGCTCGCTGCCTGAGCCTGAGGAAGGATAGGCAGAAAAGGATGAAGATAAAATTGAGAATGATCAGAGAATGGCCGGTGTAAAAAGAAAAGAGCGTCTGGCCGAGCAATTCCCTCAGGGTCCCACCGATGATGATCAAGTTCGCTATCGCGGCATACTTGAGCCACCCAGGAAACCGATCGATTTTATCGAGGATCAGCATCACGGCCAAAAAACTATAGAGATAGTTGTAGTACCAGCCCAAAGGAGAAAAAAGAGGAATAAGGAGAAGGAGGATGCTGACCTCAAGGGTTTCCGGGCAAAAAAAAGGCTTTCTCTGTCCTGCCCGCATCAGCCAGAGAAAGATTGATCCAATAGCCAGCACGGCTAGGCTGACAAGCGCCTCCGGCCAAAAGCTCTCCCGGCCGGCGAAAAGCTTCTGAAAAAAAGCATGGAGTGAAGCATTGTCGTAAGTCTCGATCAGCCCGGGCGTAGAGAGCGAAAGCGTCTTCCCCCATTCCTTGTGAACAAGAATGTCACCCGTGATTCCGTAGAAAAAGGCCGGCAGCAGAAAACCCAGCCCTAAGATAGTCAAGCCGCCCAGGATGACCGCTATCTTTTTCTTAAGCAGAAAATAGGGCAAGAAAACAAGCGCATATGGCTTAAAAAATAACGAGGCGGCCCAGAAGAAGCCGGCCACCAAATCTTTTCCTGACAACATGAAAAAAAGAACCCCGGCCAGAAGGCTAATGATCAGAAGGTTGACCTGCCCGAGTTGGATTTCACGGCCGAGAAACTTTGCAAGGATCAGGAAACTGAAAACGCCGAGGAACGTGCTTGTCTTTGTCCTGGCTGGGAGGACTTTCTGAAAAACAAGAAAACTGATCATCAAAAAGATGATCTCAAGAAAAAACCAGAGGAGCTTGGCCCACTCGTAAGGTAGAAATGTGAAAGCAGCGAAAAAAACGGCCGAAGCGGGAGAGTACTTGTACTGCATGTGACCGTCAGAGATGCGATAGAGCGTTTCAGCCTGGCGGATCCTTTCTCCGCCCTGATAACAGACTCTGAAGTCGGACATATCTTTCCTGACGCCGAGGAAATAGATGGCCAGGAGCGCAGAAGCAGCTAAAACCGCTAAAAGTACACTAATCCTCTTATCTAAGGGTCTCATCTGATTAAATGGCGGCTCCAGGAAATCTTCTGCATTCCAGCTATCATAGTTATTCTCTCTCTTTTGTCAATTTTCGGTTTACGCCCGGGGCCTTCGTGCCCTCCTGTTTCACCAAGGCGAGTGTTTGAGGTGAGGAAGCACGTCGAAAAGTGAGCGGGCAGGGTTCTCCCAATTATCCTCTGCTAAATGAAGGCGAGGGGTATGGGCGAAGAATCGGGCGGGATCGTGCCAGAGACACCAAAGTATTTGATCTAATGAATATTAATTCCCTATGGCCCCCTTGAGCAATCAAAGCGGAAAACGGTCGGTGTCTCTGGAGAGGCCGGTGGCACAGCGCCGAGTCCCGCAACTCACGCAGCGGAAGGAGTTCCCCAAGGGGGTGGGTGGAGCAAGGCCGGACGGGGACGCGCTGTAACAGGACCCATTCTCGACGACCTAGAGCCTTCGAGCCCATACCCCGAGCCTTCTCGTTGACAACCCAGGCTCTTTCTGATAATAAATAATAAATGGTTAAGTGGCTGATAACCAAAATCTTCGGCACCCAGAACGAACGTGACCTGAAAAAGCTCCAGCCCTTTGTCGCCGCCATCAACGAGCTCGAACCCAGCATCCAAAAGCTCTCCGATGCTGAACTCCAGGCCAAAACGGCTGAGTTCAAGGAAAAGCTTCGACAAGGGGCGCCTCTGGACGACCTCATTATCGAGAGCTTCGCCGTCGTCCGTGAAGTGGCGCGCCGGACTGTCCGGATGCGTCATTTTGACGTCCAGCTTATCGGCGGAGTCGTCCTCCATCAAGGCAAAATCGCCGAAATGAAGACGGGGGAGGGGAAAACGCTGGTCGCCACTCTCCCGGCTTATCTAAACGCCCTTGAAGGAAAGGGCGTCCATATTGTGACCGTCAACGATTATCTCGCCAAAAGGGATACAGAATGGATGGGTCCCATCTACCGTTTCCTCGGCCTCTCGGTCGGGACAATTCAGCATGAGATGAATGATGCTGACAGGAAAGCCGCTTACCAGTCGGACATCACTTACGGAACAAACAACGAATTCGGGTTTGATTACTTGCGGGACAACATGAAATTCCGGATCTCCGACCTTGTCCAGAGGGGGCATCACTACGCCATCGTCGATGAGGTGGACAGTATCCTGATCGACGAAGCCAGGACTCCGCTCATCATTTCCGGCCCGACCGAAGAATCGACATCTCTGTACTATAAGATAGACAACCTCGTTCGCCGCTTCCAAAAGAGCAAGCATTTCCAGGTTGACGAAAAGACAAGGACTGTCTCCATCCTCGAGGACGGAGTGGCTGAAGCGGAAAAGTTCCTCAATGTCTCGAACCTCTATGACCTTGCCCACATGGATCTCGTCCACCACATCAACCAGGCTCTCAAGGCTCACCACCTTTTCAAGCGGGACGTCGACTACATGGTTAAAGAGGGCAAGGTCATCATCGTCGATGAATTCACCGGCCGGCTGATGCCCGGCCGCCGCTACAGCGACGGTCTCCATCAAGCGCTGGAAGCGAAAGAAAGAGTGCGCATCGAAGAAGAGTACCAGACACTGGCTTCGATCACCTTCCAGAATTACTTCCGGATGTACAAGAAGCTGGCCGGGATGACCGGCACCGCCGCCACCGAGGCAACCGAATTCCATGCCATCTACAACCTGGATGTCATCGAAATCCCGACCAACAAGCCGCTTATCCGCCATGAGTCACCTGACGTGATTTACCGCACGGCTGAAGAAAAATGGGAGGCCGTGGCGAGCGAGATCGTTGAATTTAACAAGCAGGGTCGGCCTATTCTGGTCGGCACAACCTCGATCGAAAAGTCCGAGCATCTCAGCTCAATCCTTCGCAAAAAAGGCATCAAGCACGTCGTCCTCAACGCCAAGTACCATGAGATGGAGGCCAAGATCATCGCCCAGGCAGGACGGATCGGCGCCGTGACTATTGCCACCAACATGGCCGGCCGAGGAGTGGACATCCTGCTTGGCGGCAACCCGGAATTCCTGGCCAGCGAAAACCTGCGCAAGTCAGGGATCGATCCGGTTAAAGCAACTCAGGAGCAGTGGGAAAAGGCTCTGGCTGAAACGATGCGCATCACCCAGGAGGAACACGAACGCGTCGTCGGCTTAGGCGGCTTGCACATTTGCGGGACAGAAAGACACGAAGCCCGCCGGATCGACAACCAGCTCCGCGGCCGGTCCGGCCGACAAGGAGACCCGGGCTCTTCGCGATTCTACCTGTCACTCGAAGACGACCTGATGAGAATCTTCGGAAGCGACAGGATATCCGGGTTGATGGCCCGGATCGGCATGGGAGAAGGCGTTCCGATTGAACACCGCATGGTCAGCCGGGCCATCGAGCGAGCTCAGAAGCAGGTCGAGGGCCAGAATTTCACCATCCGC
>CAZKBY010000141.1:0-7063 GCA_964550915.1 uncultured Eubacteriales bacterium
CGGTCCTATAACGAAAAGTGGGGTAAGCAAAGAAAGCCAGGAAGGTGATCTGAGACCGTGATAGTTACCCTCCTTTTCGCAACAGAGTCCCGCGCCTTGGGGGAGGGCTAAACGAACGGCAGGTATTTTCTTCCCTCGCCGAAGGGATTCAGGGCGGCGCGGATGGCCAGCGCGTCCTTTCTCTCCGCCAGGTCGAGCCACTCTCTTTTTTCGGGAGGGTCGACAACCTCGACCTGCGGGCAGAAGATATCCTGCGGGTTTTCTTTCCTGACTACGGCCACCCGGCCGTCGTTGAGCGAGACGATCAGCCCGACCGGCCAAACTCCCATGTTGCGATAGAAACTATCTAAATACTCGGGATCAAAGAGGCTGCCCTTCTGAGCATTCATCACCTCGTAGATCCGGAGCGGGGTAAAAAACTCTCGCGAGGCTCTCTTCTGGTACATCTCGTCGTAGATGTCACAGACAGAGATGAGGAGGGTGGCCGGAAGGGGCCGCCGCCCAAAAGACAGCCGCGGCCGGCTTCTTGGGCCGCACCCTAAATGATGCTCGAACGCAACGACCGCCGGAAGCTGTCCGAGCGATTCTACTTGAGAAAGCAGCATCTCGGCTCCGAGGAGAGTGTGGTCGAGTTCTCGGGCCTTGTCATCCCCGGGCTGGGCCAGCTTGCCGATATCGTGAAAGAGCGCGGCCAGGCCGATGTCCAGGACTTCGTCCCGGGGGAAGCCGAGATGTGAGGAAAAGAACATGGCCAGGATGGCCGTGTTAAGGAGGTGGAGAAAAATCAGGCGATCTTTCTTCCGGACGGCAAAGATGCTCAGCAGCTCCTGATGGGACCCCCAAAAATTTTCCATCAGGCTGAAGACAAGAAACCTCGCCTCCACGGGATCGAGCTTTTCTCCCTCCAGGATCTTCCCGACCGACTGGGAGAGGGCGGCCACTGAAAATTCATACTGCCTGGCGCGGGAACCCGGGCCTTTCTCTCCCGCCGCCCGGGGCGCCTCAATCTTTCCGGCCCTGATGTTCTCGATGCCCTCAAGCACCAGGAACTCGTAGGCGTCGCCGACAGCGCTGCCCCGGGGAAGAGCAAGATAGCCGATGAATTTCGCCCACTCCTCCTCTCCTAAGGCCTGATGAACCCAGAACCTCTCTATGCCGCGGTCCTCGAGATAGGCGAGAAGCGGCCTCAGTTTTTGGCTCAGGTCGAAAAAGATCTCTTTCCCGCAGGCTATCTCACCCTCGACGACGCCGACGGTCAACTCATCCTGCCCCTCGAAGATCGCCCGGAGATCTTGGAAGGACTTGGTCACGAACTCCTTGAATCGGGGGTGTTCGGTCGAATAGATCTTGCCGGCCTGGATGGCCGAAGTAAAATCGGTCAAGAATTGTCTAAGCTTGTCCAACGCTCCATTTCTCCAGCAGGCTGGCCGCCTCCCGGCGCAGCGTTTTGTTCCAGATAAATTTCCTCTGACTCAACCTGGCGACCTGTTCGGCCGACTCACGCAGCTCGATGCCGGCCGCGATTCTCAGGTGCTCGAGGAGAACCCTGTTCCTCACTCCGAACGGCGAGCGGATACGGAAAAACATCTTCAGGGCTTTTTTCCTGCTTTCTTCCTCCTTTCTCAGGATGATCAGGGCTTCTTTTCTCAAGGAGTAATCGCCCTTCCGGAGAAGCGGCAGGAGGAAATGCTCATCGTAGGTTGACAACTGTCTCATGGCTCTCAGCGATTTGAGCTTGATCAGGCGGTCGCCCAGGCCGAAGATGCTCTTCAGGGTGGCCAGGGAATGCGGCGAATCGACCTCGGCCAGGCTTTCAGTCATTCTCTCGAGAAAATTGCGGTCGGACTTCTTCTGATCGAGGTTCAGGTTGAAGTAGAAAATGCCATCAGAAAAAAGCCGGAAGAATGTCCGCAGGATCGTGGGTGTGATCTTATGCTCCGTAAAGATCGTCTCGAGGTAATAGTTCACTCCCAAGGCGCTCCTGGGCAAACGCCGGATGAACTCAGTGAGCTCCGGCTGGTCCTCTCCTTTGAGGATGCTTTTTTCGATGAAATCGGTCAGCTTGGCCCTGATTTTGCTAAAAAGGGGCTCGGCGGACAGGGCCTCGGCTTTCTTCTCGAGGATCTCAAAAAGAGAGGTCGGGAATTCAAAGTCTTTGTCCTGGATGAGGCTCTCCCATTCCCCGAGGATCGCGGCGAGCAGGCCTGAAGCGGCTTCTTTTCTTGGGTCAGCAGCCAGAAGATTCAGAAGCATGGAACGATAGCTCCGCCGGAGAAGATCACGGTCCAGGGCCGGCTTCTTGTGAGTGGAAATTTCGCCGAGAAGACTGGAGAAAGCCTCCCGGTAATAAGGGGAAAGAGAAGGCGGAAGTCCGCCGGCCAAGAATCGCTCGATTTTTTCCTTTAAGTGTGGCGATTGCTCAAACAAACCAGGGTTTCGGCGGGCCTCCTCTTCCAGGTGGCTAGCCACCCTCCAGCATCTTTCTGGACCCAACAGTCGCAACAAAATATCCAGGCTCAACGCATCAGTTTGCCCGCCGGCAGCCATTTCTCTGAGAAGCACTTGAGCTAGATCCTGATCTCTTGCCCCAGCAGCGATATCCCGCAGCTCGCGGAGCTGGGCCTCCTCGGTGATAGATTTTTCCCTGAGGATTTTCTTTACCGTTTCGAGAGCACATCTCTGAAACTCTTCTTCAGCCTCGCTCTCCAAGCAGGCAAAAAACTGGCCAAAATCTTCAAGCTTCTCCCTGTCCTCTAGGATTCTGGCCAAGTTGATCTCACTGATGACGCGGGGAAAGGAGGCAGCCACCTGGCGGATTTTTTGAGGATTCCCCGCCCTCACGGATTCGGAGAGAAGGTAAGTCCAGATATCTTTGATCTCATAGCCTTCGCTGGCAAGGAGTTCTGAGTAATCGAGCTCTTCCACGGCAAAAGGAGCAATCTTTTCTCTCTCAAGAAGGTGATGGATTCCGCCTGCCTTGGCTATTTCCTGAGGCGTGAACGAGAGAAGGCCGATAAAAGCCTGCCAGTCGTCAATGGTGGCCTCTTCCCTCGCCTCAAGACTCATGATCCGGCGAATGTGGAAAAAGTGGGCCATCTCCTCCCAGAGTTTGTCCTTTTCCCAGGTCTTCCCTTCTGCGACGACCGAGTGGGGAGTAAAAGCGATTTTTAAGCCTGGACAGAATTTCAGGAGGATATCCCTCTTTTCTTTAAGGTCTTGAATGGATTGCCTGAAGGCAGGATGTTCTTTAGGGTAGAGGGAGGCACTCTTGAGCGCCAGCCTGAAGCTCTTGAGGAAATCCTGGAGAGCTTCTTCCTTAGTCATTCTTCAAAGTGATAAAAGCGCAGATTTTTGGTTGCTTTTTTCTTCTGGCCGTTTGTTTGCCTCTCCTCCATCCATTGCGGTCGATCGAGGTTTTGGCTGAAATCTAAAACCTGTTCTGCTTACAAATATAATTATATATCATAGAAAAAAGCCATTGCAAATTGTCGAATTTAATCATGTAATATGTAACCAATTGTGGGGGACGAAAATTGTGGGGGACAGCATACGTAATTCACTAATTTCTTGGCGTAGTTCTCGGTTAGCATCCACCCTCGTCTCCCTTGTGCAATCAAGGGGGAAATGAAGGTCAGGCGGCATAAAAAAGACTATCCGAAACGCTCTCAAGATCTTGATCTTAGAACATTAATCCTCCCTACCCCCCTTAGCCAATTAAGGGGGGCACAAAAGCAGTGTTACGTTTCGGGGGATTGTTGGCGGGGCCGACGAGACTTGAACTCGCGACCTCTGGCGTGACAGGCCAGCGTTCTAACCAAACTGAACTACGACCCCGCCTGAGGGCAACCAGATTATAGTCAGAATTCAGTCCTTTTTTCAATCCCCCGCAGCTTGAAGTCATCGAAATAACCGCTATCATCGAAGGAGCCGATGCCGACGATGCCATGACCCAGCGTCCTGTCGACCGCGGTCAAAATCGGCGCGGCCGTGTCGTCAAGAAAAGCCTCGACCCGGCTCGAGGAGGCATCGTATGTGACCTTAAGATTGTGCCATTCCAGGTCGGCCAGGCGAAAAGCAGATTTTCCCGGCGGCTTGAGGTTGATCTTGATGCGGTAGGCAGCGTTGACGAGGCCGATGATATTGTGCGCATCGTGGCTGGAAAGGGAAGATGCATTTTGAATTGTGTGCATTACGGATGACGTCCCTATAATTTCCCCCCTAATTTCCCTAACTTTACATTTTTTCGAGGGCGGCGATGCGCTCCTCGATCGGCGGGTGGGTGCTGAAAAGCTTGTTGACAGCGCCGCCGATGTCCTTAAGGGGATTAACAATATACAGATGGGCCGTGGCCTTATTGGCGACCTCCAGCGGTTCTCTGTCTGCGGCGATCTTCCGCAGCGCCGAGGCTAGCCCCGGCGGGTAGCGGGTCAGCATGGCGCCGCTGGCGTCGGCCAGAAACTCCCGCTTTCTCGACACGGCGAAGTGGATGAGCTGGGCGATAAGCGGCGACAGGATGGCCAGAATAAGCCCAACGACCACGATGATAGCCCCCGCACCGCCTCCGCCTTTGCCCCTCCCGACCTTCCGGCCCCTTCCCCCACCCCACCAGAAGGTCCGGAGCATCCAGTCGCTGAGCAGGGCGACGATACCCACCATGACCACAGTCAGGGTCTGGACGAGGACATCATAATTTTTGATGTGGGACATCTCGTGAGCAATGACTCCCTCGAGCTCGACCCGGTTGAGCTTGTCCAGGAGGCCGGTCGTCACGACGATCACCGAATTCTTTGGGTTCCGGCCCGTAGCAAAGGCGTTCGGCGCCGAGTCGTCGATGACGTAGCAGCGCGGCTTCGGCAGCCCGGCGGCGATGGTCAGTCCCTCGACGACATTATAAAGATAAGGGTAGTCCTTCTTCTCTACAGACCTGGCCTTGCTCATGGCCAGAACAATCTTATCGCTCGCGTAATAGCTTCCGATGGTCATCCCGACGGCGATGATGATTGCCGCAATCAACCCCTCCGTTCCCATCCCTGCCAACTGCTCAAAAAGCCAGGCGAGCAGGAAGATCAGGCAGAGGAAAAAGAGGATGAGGAAGAATGACCTCCACTTGTTGCGGGCAATCTGTTCATACACCTTTGATTCCTACCCCATCACAAATTGAGGAAATAGGTGGCACGGCGTCAGGCCTCTCACGCCCGCAGCGGAAGGGGTTTGCCACGGGGGGATGCGTGGAGCGAGGACGGAAAAGGACGCGACGTGACAGGCCCCATTTCTTCTTCTAAAAGCTGACTTTGACGGGGCCGCGAGCTTCCGGCTCCTCGATCTCGAAGTAATCGCGCTCCTTGAAGTTGAACATGTTGGCGATGATGTTGGAAGGGAAGACCTGCTGCTTCTGGTTGAACTTCATCACCGTGTCGTTGTAAAACTGCCGGGCGTAGGCGATCTTGCTCTCGGTGCCGCTCAGCTCTTCCTGAAGCAAAAGAAAGTTTTGATTGGCTTTCAAATCGGGGTAATTCTCGGCCACGGCGAAAAGCGTCTTCAGGGCGCCGGTCAGCATGTTTTCCGCCTGTCCCTGCTCCTTAACCGTGCTGGCGTTTATGGCCTGGGCCCGCGCCTGTGTCACTCTTTCAAAAACCTCACGCTCGTGCTTGGCGTAGCCTTTGACCGTTTCTACCAGATTCGGAATGAGGTCATACCGCCGCCTGAGCTGCACGTCCACCTGCGACCAGGCATTCTGGCAGCGGTTCCTCAGGACGATGAGTCCGTTATAAATCCCGATGGCCGCGACGATGACGACACCGATGATGATTAAAAGAACAAGCAAAGCTCCCATGTCTTTCTCTCCTTCCAAGAAAAATCAAGGGACGCGATCCCGAATTCATAAATTCGGTCCACTTTCCCCGGATTTTCCGGTATAGAGAATTAGCATAGGGATTAAAGGTAAAAAAATCAACTAGAAAACGATTTTTTTTCGTTGACACGAACCTCTCAGAATGGTATAGTTTTGTCCCTTATTCTGGAGGGAAATTTATTTTTTAAAGGAGGTTATTTTATGCCTTCATTAAAAGAAAAACTTGCTGCCCAAATCGGCCCCATGCGTGAAAAAGTGCAGGGGATCCTCAAGCAGCATGGAGAAATGAAAGTTGGCGACGTCTCCATCGCCCAGGCTTACGGCGGAATGCGCAGCGTCAAGTGCATGGTCTGGGAAACCTCGGCGCTCGACCCGATGGAAGGCATCCGCTTCCGTGGTTTCACCATCCCCGAGCTCCGGGAGAAACTCCCCAAGGCTCCGGGCGGAGAAGAGCCGCTCCCAGAGGGCATTTTCTATCTTCTCCTTACCGGCGAGCTGCCTTCAGAAGCCGATGTCCGGGAAATCACCAAGGAATGGCAGAAACGAAGCACGCTCCCAGAATACCTCATCGACATCCTCAACACGCTTCCCGTCGATATGCACCCGATGACCCAGTTCTCCCACGGCATTCTGGCTCTCCAGAAAGATTCCATCTTCGCCCAAAAGTACACCGCCGGCATGCACAAGCTCGATTACTGGGATCCGATGTACGAAGATGTCATGAACCTGCTGGCCAAGCTTCCGCTCATCGCGGCCTACATCTACCGCCGCTCTTATAAGGGAAACAAACATATCCCCGCCGACCCGAATTTGGACTGGGGTGGCAACCTGGCGCACATGATAGGCGTCGAACACCCGGCCTTCAAAGAACTCATGCGGCTGTATCTCGTCATCCACAGCGATCACGAGGGCGGCAACGTCTCCGCTCACACCTGCCATCTCGTCGGGTCTGCCCTCTCGGACGCATTCTATTCGCTGTCGGCGGCCATGAACGGACTGGCCGGACCTCTGCACGGCCTGGCCAACCAGGAAGTCCTCCGCTGGATCATGGACCTGATGAAAGACCTGGGCGGCGTTCCGACCAGGGAACAGTTAGAGAAGTACATCTGGGACACGCTCAACTCCGGCAAGGTTGTGCCCGGCTACGGCCATGCCGTGCTCCGCAAGACAGACCCCCGCTACATGGCCCAGCGGGAGTTCGCCCTCAAGCAC
>CAZKBY010000142.1:0-7008 GCA_964550915.1 uncultured Eubacteriales bacterium
GGAAGAGCCTCTCTTGTCGCCTGCCGTCCTCGTTTCTGAAAATGACCAGGCCGACATCTATAAGAGATGAAGGCGCCCGGGTGATGACCTTGAGGGCAGCTTTAAAACTACGTGGAATCCTAAGGCTTTTGCTCAGGTCGCACCCTGTTCCAGACGGGAGGATACCGAGGGCGGACTCGGGATTGATGGCTTTCCTGTCCTCAAAGAAACCGTTGGCGATTTCGTTGATTGTCCCATCCCCTCCGACTCCGATGACGAGTTCCGCCCCGCTCTTGACCGCAGAGCGGGCTATTTCTATGGCTTGGCAAGGCTTTTCCGTAAATTCGACCTTGAATTCATGGATAAAACTCTTGATTGCCTCCTTGATTTCTTTCCAGCGTCCGCCCGTCCTGCCCCGGTTAGATTCAGGGTTGACGATCACCTGTGTTTTGAGGAATCTCATGACTCGCTCCCGGGGGCGGGGGAGTTTTTTTCTTCCCAAAGAGAGAAACGCCGATCACTCCGCCCAGAGCGCCGAAAGCCGAAAAAACGGCCGCCGCGATGACTAGGCCGAGCATGAAGATGCCCGGAGAGATTCCGCCAGTGGTCTTCTCCAGCCAGGTTTCCCAGCCCGAGGGCAGCTCTTCGGTGAACTGGGAAATCTGTTCCATGAATTTTCGGAAGATTTCCTCGTTGGCGGCCTGGAATGGAAGGCTGACAACGGAATCGACGACGGCAGCGACGATGCCGGTGAAGATGCCGACGATAGCGCCGTCTCCGGCTGAAAGCGAGACCGGGGAGTTACGGCCAAGGAGATAAGCAGCTAACATGGCGCCGCCGATGATCCAGAGGCAGCAGAGACAGCCCAAGAAGGGAACGGAGGTAAGCACCCCGGCTGTTATTCCTCCGACGAGAGCCGGCATTAGCATTCCGGGACGCTGGTTGCTCATGCGACCTCCTTTGTCTTGCTTTTGGCTTATCTTATTTTAGGTGGAACGGAGCTCGCTTTTCAAGCGTTATTTTCTGGCCGATCGTGACAGGAAAAGGTCGGCGATGCCGCTGATGAAATAAAACGGAAGCACGGGACCCCAGAGAAACCCGGTCACGAATCGGACCCCGTCGGGCGTGTTCCAGAGTCCTATGAAATTCCCCGACGTGTCGATGACGATAGGCAAAGAGAGGGAGAGAAAAAGCGTTGTTTGAGGAAGTCTGACTCTATCGAATCCTCTAAAAATAGGGTAGAATCCGATTCCGACCAAGCAGCCGACATAAATGCCCAGGCAGCGGCTGCAAACGGCAAGGGGCTGGCCGAAGAGAAAAAATGACCTTGACTCGATCTGATGGCAGACGGGTGAAAAAACGGCGTAGACAAAACTCTGCCAGGGCCAGGAATGACTGCGGAGATAAGGGGCCAAGATGATGCCTCCAAACCATAGAATGGCGGCTCCGGCTGTTGAAAGATAGACGCCCAGGATGATTTTCGTGTTCGGGCAGGAGGCGTCCCCCTGCTTGGGGGAAGATGTTCGCCTCGGGCGCCTAGGCATGATTTCTGAACCTGAGATAAAATATATATTCTACTAAAACTATAAAATTTATAGTAATAATAGACAATTTCATGAAAGAGGCGTATATCTCTCTTCCCAGGAGGTCGTAGAGAGAAAGGGCAATGATCGCGAAATTCACACCCAGAAGAACTCTCCAGAAAGGACGGTATTTATCAAAATGATAAAGAACGAGCATGACAGCAGGCGCTGAAGAAAGGAAGGTGTAATCCCAGCCGAGGGGAGAAATGAGGGGGATTAGAGTGAGGAGGAGGAAACAATCGAGAAGGGCGGCTCGGGGCACAGACTTTCCCTTGGCCATAACAAAAAGGGAAAGGAGGCCAAGGCCAGCCAGGAAAAAGAGATAGAAAAAAAGGGAGAGCGACTGGCGGCCTGTCCATTTCATGAGCAGACCGAGAAGCGAGACATTGTCCTGGGTGGAAAAAAGAGCCGGTGTCGAGGCCGAGAGGGAAGCCTGCCATTCCCGAAGCACGGCGAAATTCCCCTTGATGCCGTAAAAAAAAGAGGGGGCAAGAATCGCCAGGCCAAAGACCGCCAGAGAGGCCGTGAGGCAGAGCCATTTTTTCCGGAGGACAAAATAAGGGAAAAAAATAAGGGCATACGGTTTGAGGGCCCCGGCCAATCCACCGAGCAAACCCGCCTTGACCTGGCGGGCATTTCTGCTTTTACCATCTTTTGA
Source organism: uncultured Eubacteriales bacterium (assembly GCA_964550915.1). Lineage (GTDB taxonomy): Bacteria > Acidobacteriota > Aminicenantia > Aminicenantales > UBA8522 > JARYMI01. The sequence continues at coordinate 2,221 of CAZKBY010000142.1, forward strand.
GGAAGAGGTTGGCTGAGCCAGCAGGTTTGAGGTCAGGGCCAGAAGAAACAGAGTGATGAGAGCGTTGATCTGGCCAAGCTGGATCTCCCGCAAAAAGTATTTCGCCAGGATGAGGGGAGAGGCGACAGCTACCCAGAGGAATTTGTCTCTCTCCGGGTTGATGAGCTTGAAAGAAAACAAGAAGATCAGGAAAGAGCAACAGACGACAACTCCATACCAGGCTGCCTTGGCCAGAAGAGGAGGGAGGAAGGAAAACGGCACGTAGAGAAAAGCCGAGAAGGGCATGTACTTGAACTGGTAATGGCCGTCAGCGCTGCGATAGAGAGTTTCTCCCCCGCGGAGCCTTTTGGCGGCTTTATAGTTCACCTCAAAATCGACCATCTCACCCTTGACCCGAAAAAGAAAAGCAAAGATGATAAGGCCAAAGAGAAGCAAGAGCAGGAAGGCGACCAGCTTACGGCTGAACATGGCCCTTTCAGACTATCCGAGCTATCGGTGTTTTGTCAACTCGGCTGGCCAGAAACAAGAAGGCTTAGCCACTGAATACAAAAGAAGATTTGACAGGAAGATTGCCAACGTGTAAATTTGTCTCAGAATGGCCCAAAAGGAGGAACGAAAATGAGCGAAAGATGCAAGGCTTATTGTTTGCTTATCCTCTTTATATCAGGGGCATATCTTTTTTCCCAGACGCCGGAGGCAACCAGCCTGTTTGAACAGAAGAAAGAAGGCGTGCTGGCTCTCTACGTCTATGGAGCCGACAAGCAGCTTACGGCCAAAGGCATGGGCTTCGGGGTGAGCGAGGGGATCATCGTCACGAGCTATCACTTGGTGAGCCAGGGCAAGGAAGTGGAGGGGGTCAGCGTCAAAGGGAAAAAAACGAAGGTTGAGGGAATCATTTCGGTCGATCGGAACTTGGACGTCGCCCTCCTAAAAATCAAGGGAAAAATCCAGAACATTGCGCTCGGCGATTCCTCAGGCCTTAAGTCAGGGGCGAGAATCTTTGCCCTTGGTGCGAATGAAACGGGGGACATCGTCATCTCAGAGGGAACGATCAGAAACCTTTACCAACTTGATGCAACCCAGCCGGTGATCGAGCCCTCCCTCTCCATCCCTGAAGGGTTCAACGGCGGGCCTGTCCTGGATCTTGAGGGTAGGGCTGTCGGGCTCATTTTGATTCTGGAAAAAACAGGCCGGGTCGTCATTCCGGTGAATTCCTGGAAGAACCTTCCCAAGACGGCCAGAGTAACGGCCTTTAAGGACTGGGCCCCGGATGATTATTTCAACGCGTTTGAGGGTGCCTATCTCGCCGGCCGGATATTTGCCTTGATCGATGACCTTGGGAACGGCCAGCGATACCTAGAAAGAGTCGTTAAAATCAACCCTTCTACGACAGAAGCTCACGCCCTCCTGGCCGCGATTTATGGAAACCAGAGGAATTATTCGGCGGCCCTCGCTGCTTTCAACAAAGTCATTGAGCTCGACCCCGGCAGGGCTGAAGCTCATTTTGGACAGGGGAATGTCTATTTCCGGATGCAGCGCTGGAACGAAGCCATTGCCGCCTTAGAGAAAGCCATATCGCTCAAAATCCCCAACAAGGAGGCCTATTTCACCATCGGAAACGCTTATGAAGAGCTGCGCGATTTTGGCCGAGCGGCTGAGGCCTATGAAAAATACCTGAACGAGAAGCCTGAAACGACCTGGGTCGGCTACTTGCGACTCGGACTCTGCCGTAAGGAGCTCGGCCAGTTCGACCTGGCTGTCGCCGCTTTGGAGGCGGCCGTGAAGGAGCAGCCCCAGGATGTCAAGGCCAATTACAGCCTGGCTGAAGCCTATCACAGGGCCGGCCAGCTCGAAAAGGCTGAAGCCACCTACGCCAACCTGGCTGCGCTCAATCCGCAGGACGCCATGACCTATTACAGTGCGGTCGTCAGGATGTACGACGAAGCAAACCGATTCGAGAACGCCATCGGCGCCGCCAAGAAGGTCATCGAACTCAACCCCAAGAGCGAGATAGCCGTTTATAATCTGGGGATCATGTATCTTAAGCTGGAGAGGTATGATGAGGCCATCCAGACCTTCGGGCAGGCCCTGGAAATCAAGCCGGATTACGACGCGGCTTACTATAACATAGGCCTCTGCTATTCAAAGCTGAAAAAGCACAAGGAGTCCATCGAGGCCTTCAAAAATTATGTGGCCCTTGTGCCGGACAGCGCTGATGCCTGGCTCAACATCGGGGTTGGTTACATGCAGCTAAAGGATTTTGAGGACGCTCTCGAGCCGCTCAAGAAGTGCGTCGAGCTCCGTCCAGATTACGGAGTGGCCTTGTTCAACCTGGCCATCACCTACCTGAACCTCAAGGACAATTACAGCGCGCGCGACGTCTACAAGACTCTTGTCACGGTCGATCCTGACCTCGCCGAGCGCCTCAAGAAATTCCTCCGTTAAAACGGCCGAGTTCGTTTGACATGAGCCGGGGAGTGTGGCAGAATAAAACCTATTCCAGCACCTGAAATATTCCTTCCTTCATTCAACAGGCAGGCTTGCAAAACCAAGGGCAGGTGGCGGAATAGGCAGACGCGCTAGGCTTAGGACCTAGTTCCTGATGAAGGAGTGCGGGTTCGACTCCCGCTTTGCCCACTCGAAATACGAGACAGCTCTCAATTCAGGTTGGGTTCTTGGAACTCGAAACAGGAGGGGTGCTGGTTCGTAATTCTCAAGGATGAACCGAAATGCAGGATAAAGATGAAAAAACAAAAGCCAAGGTCACTTCTCCTAGCCCGAGCAGGAGGGAAATAGAGATCGAAATTGCGGTGGACGAAGTGGCCAGGGAATGGGAAAAGGTCCTGCAACGCTATGTGGCGCAGGCTAGGTTAGACGGATTCCGGAGGGGAAAAGCCCCCCGGGACCTGGTCGGCCGCTTGTTTTATAAGGATATCAGGAGCGATGTCATCGAATCCCTTATGCCCAGGGCCCTGGACCAGGCGTTGGCTGCAGAAAATATCAGCCCTGTTGTCGCGCCGGTCGTCAGCGACGTGGCTTTCACTGAGGGGCAGCCGTTTCGTTTCAAAGTGAAGGTTGAGGTCCTCCCCGAGTTCAAGCTCCCCGAATACAGGAATATCAGAGTAAAAAAAAGGGAGGTCAACGTCGGGTCCGCCGACATCGAGCGCGGCCTCGAGGAACTGCGCCAGAAATCGGCAGAGTACTTGCCCATCGAGGGCAGGGGAGTCGCTGAGGGCGATTATGTCCTCTTAGAATGGAAAGGAAAAGACGTCCAGACGAAGAGGGTTCTGCCGACAGAAAAGGTCCTTGTCCTGGCCGGCCATCCGGAAAACGAGAAAGGTCTAAACGAGAATCTTCTTGGTCTCAAGCCACAGGAAATTAGACGTTTCGAAGTCTCCTACCCGCGGGATTATTTCCAGAAGAAGCTCGCCGGACGCACTCTTGAGTACGAAATCAAGTTGATCTCCATCAAGGAAAAGAGGCTGCCGGAGATGACAGATGAGTGGGCCAAAGATCTCGGAGAGTTTGAAAACCTTGCCGGCCTTAGGGAAAGGGTCCGGAAGGACATCGAAAAGGCCAGGGAAACCGCCGCTCGCCGAGAAATGGGAAACGAAATCGTTGGAATGATTGTTCAGGAGTTGACTTTGGAGCTTCCAGAAAGCCTGGTGGAGCGGGAGGCGGATGAAATCCTCAAAGGCTGGGCTCAAGCGGCGTCGGACACGGTAACACTGGAAAAATTGGAGGATTTGAAACAAAAAGCCAGGGTTCAGGCAGAAAAGAATATCACAAAGAGTCTTGTCCTCAGAAAAATCGCGACCCAAGAGGGGCTGGCCGTCAGCGAAGAGGAAATCGAGGAAGAAATCAAAATCATGGCCCGTCGGAATAATGTCTCCTTGGCTCAGCTTGTGGACAACCTCAACCGGGAGGGAAAAAGGGAAGACTTGAAGGAGAGCCTGCTCCTCAGGAAAGCCATTGACTTTTTATTGGAAAGGGCGGTATTATATTAATACTCCCAATGACATTAATCCCCTTTGTTGTTGAGCAAGACGGCCGGAGCGAACGTGCCTATGATATTTATTCCCGGTTGCTCAAGGATAATATCATATTTATCGGCTCGGAGATCACTGATGATGTCGCCAACGCCGTCATTGCCCAGCTACTCTATCTGGAAGCCGAAAACCCGGAGAAGGATGTCTCCCTGTACATCAATTATCCAGGCGGCAGCATTACGGCCGGCATAGCCATCTATGACACGATGCAATTCATCAAATCAGACGTGGCCACGATCTGCGTTGGGCAAGCAGCCAGCATGGCAGCTGTGTTGCTCGCTGCCGGGACGGCGGGCAAACGCTTTTCGCTGCCGAATTCGCGCATCGTCCTTCACCAACCTTGGGGCGGTTACCAAGGCCAGGCTTCAGATATCGCCATCCAGGCGAAGGAGGTTTTGCGCATCAGGGAAAACCTGAATGAGATTCTGGCTAAACACACGCATCAGGCAAGGGAGAAAATCCAGGCCGATATCGAGAGAGACTTCATCATGACGGCTGCCGAAGCGAAGGACTATGGTCTCGTTGACCATATCATCGCCTCTCGAGACCAGAAGAAGTAGACTTTTTCTTGGCCTCAGGTTTCAGGCCGAGATATCTTTTAAGGCCAATGGACGATAACGTTAGAGAAAAGACGACGAACGTCATCAAGTGCAATTTTTGCAGCCGGACTCAGTCTCAAGCAAAAAAGCTAATCGCCGGGCCAAAGGGTGTCTATATTTGTGATAGTTGTATAGAACTT
>CAZKBY010000143.1:0-7002 GCA_964550915.1 uncultured Eubacteriales bacterium
ACCTTAAAAGGCCTTTCTCCGACGAATATTCTGTGGCCATAACCAAGGTCTTCAAGAAAAACATCATTCTCTCGCTGGCCGGCTTCTACCGAGAAACACGCCGCCTCGCCGAAACGGTCAACATCGGTGTGCCACTTGCGGCCTATGATCCCTTCCTCCTCACCGATGCTGGAGATGATTCTGTTCCCGGAACGCACGACGATCTTTTCCTCACGGTGTACGAGCAGAAAAAGGAAACTCTTGGCCAGGACTTCTTCTTGCTGACCAACGGCCCGGAGGCGGAGAGAGTCTCCCGCTACCGAGGCTTGGATTTGACCCTGGTCAAAAAATCATCCCGCGGTTCAATCTTTTTTTTCACGGCCACGGCCACAGAGGCCATCGGCATGACAAGCCCCGGAAACACGGAATGGGAAAACGACGACGGCATCATCGGCAGCCTTTTTGACAACCCGAATACCTCTATTTTCAGCCGCGGCCGGCTTCGTTTCGACCGGGCTTATACGGCAAGGGCCGGCTTCAGCATCCCTTTCTTTTCCGGATTCAGGTTCGCCGCCCTGGCCAAATATTACGACGGCCAGCCCTTTTCGAGGAAAATCATCGTCGAGGGGCTCAACCAGGGGCCTTTCTACGTCCAGGCCTTTTACCGCGGCCAGGCCCGCTACGAGTTCAACATGACCGTGGATGTGCGCCTGGAAAAAACGTTCGCTATCGGAAAAGCCAGGGGACGATTCCTCATCGACTGCTACAACGTCTTCAACTGGGCTCTGGCCACAGAGGAGAACGAATGGACTGGCCCGGACTTTCCCCTCCGCTTCGCCACCGAAGTCCAGTCGCCCCGCGTTCTTCGGTTGGGATTATCATATGATTTTTAGTAAATTTATAGATTCTATAGGAAAGATGCTAATCGGCTTGGTTGTGCTTCTTTCCGGATGCGAGCTCCTGTCAGGCTACGAGATCTTTCTCTTCAGGCTTTACGAGAAGAAGACCTCCCTGGCCGCCGACCACAGGATTCACCTTCAGGGCGAACTCTTCGGCCAGGCCCAAATTCCTTCCAGCTTCCCCAGCTACAACGACCTCAGCGGCGAGGACGACCGCTGGGCCTTCGGGTTTCACAATCTCATTTTCCTGACCGAGAGCACGGTTTTCCACGCCCAGCTCGTTACCCACGACGACGGCCGCCAGAGAACAAAGTTCGACTGGCATTTTTCGCTCCGTCAAAACCTGAGCCGACATGTCGCCCTGATCATCGGGCACGACTCTGACCATGACTCTGACCACCTGAGCACTTACAACGGCCGGCCTTTCTATCTCAACCGAAATTATATCGGCTTCAGCCTGCCCATCAGCGGGGCTTCGTTCCTGGTCGAACCCTTCACCCTGTTCTTCCACCATACTAACCAGAGAGCCCACCTCGACCTTTCAGGCAGCAAGCTCAAACAAGAATACGGATTGCGACTCGGGGCTCTCTTTGGGAAGCAAGTGAGCCTGAGCTTCCAGCTCCTCATCCAATCTGATTCTGTGTTTACTCTTGGGCAAATGCTTCTGGCCGATCTGATTTTCCGATTTCGCCTGGCCGAATGGCTCGAACTTTCAGCCGGCTCAACCTGGTGGAAAGACCGGGAAGTGAGCCCTGCCGGCCGCAAGCAATCATTCCATAAATTGTCTTGGGGAGCGGCGATCCTGTTCTGAGAGGAGGGAAAATGCTTCCAGCCTGGGAAAAGATCATCTTTATCATCATCCTCCTTGCGACATTCGTCGCCTTCTTCTGGCCCCTCTACCGGCGTTTCACGATAATCCGTCGGGGCCAACCCGAGCTCCGCCTGGACGATATGGGTCGGAGAGTCAAAGAGACATTGGCCCAAGTCTTGCTCCAAAAATGCACCCTGAAAAACGAGCGGCTTTTTACCGGCCTGATGCACGTCTTCATTTTTTATGGCGCCCTGACTTTTGACACGATGACCCTGAATCACACCCTCGAAGGTTTTATCAGCGAATTCTATCTTTTCGGGGACACAGCCTTCGGCCTGTTCTTTTCGCTTCTCGTCGATGTCTTCGCTGTCCTCGTCCTCATAGGCGTCGTCTTTTTCATCGTCCGCCGTTTTGTCCTCAGGCCCAAAGCCTACCGGACAACAGTCTTTGATTCAGCCGTTATTTATTTCATGCTGATCGCCGTCACCCTGAGTTATCTCTATTTTGAAGGATTCGCAATCGCCAGCCATCCCGATACCTCCCGGCTGGCCTTTCTGGGAAGCCTGCTAGCTCAGAGAATTCAGGTTCTCGGCCTGTCCTCAGAGGTCTTATCCACCCATCTTCATCTGTCCTGGTGGTTGCACATCCTCCTTGTCTTTGGTTTCATCGCCTACGTCCCCCACTCCAAGTACCTCCACATGTTCACCGGGCCGGTCAATGTCTTTCTCCGCTCCTCCTGGCCGAGCGGCGAACTCCGGCCGATTGATATCGATAAATCGGAAATCTTCGGCCTTGAGAAGGTCACCGACATGACCTGGAAGGATTTCCTGGATGCGTTTGCTTGTATGGAATGTGGCCGCTGCCAGGACGCCTGCCCGGCCTATGCGAGCGGGAAGCCCCTCTCTCCCAAGATGATCATCTTTAACCTGGAAAAGCATCTTCTTGCTCAAGGAGATAGGCTCAATAAACAGAAGAGGGAGGATTTAGATTCCCTCCTTCCTGGCGTGTATAGTGAGGGGGAGATCTGGACGTGCACGACCTGCGGCGCCTGCCAGCATGTTTGTCCTGTCCGGATCGAACATATCCGTAAGATCATTGGTATCCGGCAGAGCGAAGTCCTCATGCAGAGCAAGTTTCCTCCCGAGCTCAATCCTTTCTTCCGCAATCTTGAGGCCAATTCCAATCCCTGGGGAATCGGGTTTGCCAAACGAGCAGACTGGGCCGCCTCGTTCGACGTCCCGGTGCTGGCCGAAAAGAAGGAGGCAGACTATCTCCTCTGGGTGGGTTGCGCCGGGTCTTACGATGAAGAAGGCATCAAAATATCAACGGCCTTGCTGACAATCCTAAGGAAGGCGGGAGTGGATTTCGCGATCTTGGGAACAGAAGAGAAATGCTGCGGCGATTCAGCTAGGAGGCTGGGGAACGAATATCTTTTCCAGACCCTGGCTGCAGAAAACCTGGCCCTTTTTCTCAAGTACAACATCAAGAAAATCATCGTCTTCTGCCCGCATGGATACAACACCTTTAAGCATGAGTACCGCAAGCTCTTAGACTTCCTGCCTTCTTTCGCGCAAGAGGATAAAAAGAAGCTGGCCAACATCGAAATCCTGTCCCATGTTCTTCTTTTAGATCGGCTGATCGGAGACGGCCGGCTCCAGGTCAAACGCAACAAGATCGCGGGATTGACCTACCATGATTCCTGCTATTTCGGCCGGCATAACGGGATCATCAGGGAACCAAGATCCATTCTCAATCGGCTGGCCGGAGAAAAAGTGACCGAGCTCAAGAACAGCCAGGAGCACAGCTTTTGCTGCGGCGCAGGGGGCGGCCTGATGTGGACTGAGGAAAACATCGGCCGGAGAATCAATCACCTGAGGACAGAGGAAATCATCGCTTCGGGCGCGACTGCCGCCGCTACCTCTTGTCCTTTTTGCCTGAAGATGCTCAAGGACGGTCTCAAGGACAAAGACAGAACCGATGTCCAGGTCAAAGACATCGCCCAGCTTGTCGCTGAAGCGTTAGAATCGTGACCCGGAAAAGTTGGGAAGTTATGCGAGGATTTCCCTGAAGGCAGCCAGAGCTCTTTCGACATCTTCATCATCGATGTCTTTATGAGTGACAAAGCGGATTCCGCCAGTTGTGGCCAGGGCAAGCACTTTCTTCTCCCGGAGCCGGCTCAAGAACTCGGGGATCGTGAGCTTCGGATGAGCGAACCCGAAAATGACAATATTGGTTTCGATCTCTCCAGGATTCAGTTTGATCCCCGGCAGCCCAGCGATACCTGCGGCCAGGGTTTTGGCTCTCACATGGTCTTCCTGGAGACGGCCAGCCATCTCTGTCAAAGCCACGATGCCAGGAGCAGCTAAAACGCCAACCTGCCTGAGACCCCCACCCAGAGCTTTCCTGACCCTTCGGCCGTAGTCGATGAAATCGCGCGATCCGACAAGCAGAGAGCCGGCCGGAGCAGAAAGCCCTTTGGAAAGACAGAACATCACGGAATCGGCCAAGCCAGCATACTCCTTGACTGGGATGCCACTCGCTGTGCTGGCGTTAAAAATTCGGGCCCCGTCAAGATGGAGCTTGATCCCGTGCTTTAAAGTGATTTCCCTTATCTCCTTTATATTCGTTAGCGGCACGACCGCTCCGCTCCAGTTGTTGTGAGTGTTTTCCAAACAGACGAGCGAAGTCCGGGGGATGTGGACAGAAGGCTTGCGGATATTCCGTTCGACCTCCTCGGGGTCCATGGCTCCGCGCCGGGAGGAAATCGGTCGGGGGCTGACGCGGGAGATAAACGTCAAATGCGTGGATTCCATGTTATAGATATGCGACCTGGCTTCGACGATGACTTCATCCAGCTCTCTTGTCCAGACCTTAACGGCAATCGAATTCCCCATCGTCCCCGAGGGGACGAAAAGGGCAGCCTCTTTGCCCATGGTGTCAGCGGCCAGCCGCTCGAGTTCCTGGCAAGTGGGGTCGTCACCGAGAACATCGTCTCCGACCACAGCCTCGGCCATGGCCCGTCGCATTTTCTCCGTCGGTCTGGTCACAGTATCGCTGCGAAAATCTGAGATATCACTCATCTTCGAGGTCTCCTTATAAACAACCTCAGGCAGTTGTCATTATAGAGAAATGGCCGTCCCTGCACAACCTAAAATCACGTCTGGCGCATTTCAAAACTAAACTCAGGGAACCGTTGAAGCATCTCCAGATAGGTGATCATCACAATGGGCACCAGATGCCGCCCTGAAGTCCCCCGTAGCGGAGCGGGGTCCCGTCTGATTTTCCGACGGGGGGAACCGACGGGACCGGCTCCCCGGGGTCCGGGGGCCGACGGAGGCATCCAGTGCCCATCAAAATCACACAAACGGAGATGCTTACGGTAACGGATTGCGAGTTTACTTAGTTCTGATTATGTGGTATTTTAAAAAACCTGACCGAGAGCATTTTGATAACATTGCGCGGGAAGCATGCCGGTGAAATTCTTTTATAAATACGGACAGATACTGATTTTCTTTCTAAACATCTTTTTCCTCAGCGCCATTCTTACCTCTCGGGTGATCACGAAAGGAGAAATGGTCGCTGTGCCGGACTTGACGGGAAAGACGATGGCTGAGGCCAGAGGCGAATTGGCTCGAAAAAGCCTTTCTCTTCAGGAAAAGGGATTTGAATTCGGCGATCGCTGGGAAAGGGGCAAGATCATCTTTCAAGAACCGTCCGCCGGCTCCCGGATCCGGTCAAATAAGGCCGTCAGAGTCATCCTCAGTGGAGGCAGTCAACTGGTCGAAATTCCGCGGCTGACGGGAAGAAGCCTTGAAGCTGCCACCCAAATCCTGGCCGAGCTGGGACTCGAGAAGGGAAAAGTCTCGCAGATCCATACCGACCAGTATGCGGCAGGCCGGATTATCGCCCAGCACCCGGCGCCGTCGGCGCAAAAAATAAAGCGGCTTACTCCGATTCACTTCTTGGTCAGCCAGGGAGAAAGTGAGCAAAAGTATCTGATGCCCGACTTGATCGGGAAAAAGGCCAAAGCCACAATTGGCAGACTCGAGGGGATTGGTTTCAAGGTGGCTGATGTCCGTTACGTTTTTTATCCGGGCCTCGACCCCGGAATCATCGTCAAGCAATTTCCGCCTCAAGGCTATGGAATTGCCAAGAGGAACCTCATCACGCTGGAGGTCAGCCGATGATTCAACTCGCTCCTTCCATCTTATCGGCCGATTTTGCCAGGCTCGGAGAAGCCGTCCAGCTGGCCGAGGCGGCGGGAGCCGACCTCGTCCACGTCGACATTATGGATGGCCATTTCGTTCCCAACCTGACCCTGGGACCGCAGGTCGTCTCTTCCCTCAAGAAAATGACTTCGCTCCCTCTTGATGTCCACCTGATGGTAGAAAAACCTGGCTTCTTTGTCCCCCTCTTCGCCGAGGCTGGAGCAGACTGGATTTCCATCCACGTCGAGGCTTCCAACCATCTTCACAGGGATGTGAGCCTGATCAAAGAGCTCAACAAAAAGGCAGGCCTGGCCTTGAACCCGGCCACGCCCATCCACTTGATGAATGACATCATCAGGGAAGTTGAATACATATTGGTCATGTCGGTAAACCCTGGGTTTGGCGGCCAAAAGTTTGTCGAGGCCACTCACCAGAAAATCAGAAATCTCAAGAACTGGATAAACGGTCAAAAACTCAACATTGCCATAGAGGTTGATGGAGGAGTCAACCTCGACAACATGGAAAGCCTCATTAGAGATGGGGTGGAAATCCTTGTCGCCGGCGCCGCCATTTACGGCCAGCCCGACCCTCTCGCCGTCATCGCCCGGATGAGGGAGATCATCAAGAGGTTCAACCGGCCATGAACTGCCTTGTCACCGGCGCCGCCGGCTTTATCGGTTCCCGCCTCTGCCGCCGGCTGCTCTCTCTCGGCCATTCTGTTATCGGTCTAGACTGCTTCACCGATTTCTACCCCCGCTGGATCAAGGAACAAAACATCGTGCCCCTTGCCGCCAGCAAGGATTTCACCTTCCGGGAGCGCGACATCCTCAACCTTGACCCGGCAGAAGCCCTGCGCGGAACTGACATCATCTTCCATCTGGCCGCTCAGGCTGGGGTGCGGACAAGCTGGGGAGATAATTTTTCTGTTTACATCCAGAATAACATCCAGGCTACCCAAAGGCTCCTCGAAGAGGCCAAAGCCATATCCCTGAAAAAATTCATCTACGCCTCCTCCTCGTCTGTCTACGGACTCACACCAAAGCTCCCGATGAGCGAGGATGCGCTCGTCCGCCCTCTGTCTCCTTACGGAGTCACCAAACTGGCC
>CAZKBY010000144.1:0-6982 GCA_964550915.1 uncultured Eubacteriales bacterium
TCTTTCACTCACTCACTCACTCACTCACTCACTCACTCACCCTTCTTCTCTCCCTCAGCCGCTTCAGGATCAGGTAATCCCATGATTTTTATAAACGCAATTATTCTTGATACGCAAATCTGTTGCGTTGATAACGGTCAGGGAAGAAACAAGGCATGAATATCGTCAAAAGAACGAAGCCAATCATGGAGTTTTGAATGAACCGTCCAGTTAAAAATCCGCTCTTTTTTTCCTTTATCTTCCTGTTCCTCTGTTCAGCTCTCAGCATCTTGCTGTCTGCGAATGATACCGGCTCGGTTCAGAGCCTGGATGAAAAAGTACGAAATTTCCTGGACAGGCACAGGTATTCGTGGCGGGACATGAACGTTCCTGAAACCGATGGAAGGATTCTGTACGATCTGGTCACGAAAAATAATTTCACGCGGGCGCTCGAGATCGGCACCTCGACAGGACATTCAGCGATCTGGATCGCCTGGGCTCTGAGCAAAACAGGCGGCAGGCTGACCACGATCGAGATTGATGAGGGACGTCACCGGGAGGCGCTCGTCAATTTTAAAGAAGCGGGACTTAGTGAATTCATTGACGCCCGCCTGGCCGATGCCCACGAGCTGGTCGAGGAGCTCGAAGGCCCCTTTGATTTTGTCTTTATCGACGCCGACAAGGACTGGTATGTCAATTATGCCAGAGCGATTATCCCCAAGCTCGAGGCAGGCGGTTGCATCGCGGCGCACAATGTGCGTGCGCCCCTGTCTACGGGCCGTCGCTGGAGAATGGGCGGAGGGGATTATTATGAGTTCATGGCCAATCAGCCCGGGTTTGAGACTTCCATCCATCCGGATAGTTGGTCAGGTCTCGCTATAAGCTTTAAAAAAAGAAATAACGGGACAGCTGAGGGGGCTTGCTGGAATCCAAACCGCCAGAACTCAGAATTCTTTTTTGCGCGGGCATCAGGCCGCCAGGCTGGGATGAAGCCGCCGTGGATAAGCTCGCATGAATCTATGGTTCTGTAATCGATGAGATTAGATCGACCAGCTCAGCCAGGATCATGGCTGTGGCGCCCCAGATTTTGTGGTCCTTGAAGAGATAAAAAGGAACTCGCACGTCCATCCCTCTTAAAGGCCAGGTTTCTTGGCGGACGTTTGTCGGATCGAGAAGGTGCTCGACGGGAACCTCGATTATTTCCGCAACCTCGATCGGAGAGGGTCGGAAATCCGGCCTCTCCACCACCCCGGCAACAACGGGATAGATGCAGTAGTTGCTCGGCGGAACGTAGAGCGGCGTCAGCTCTCCTAAGATTCGGATCGAATCCGGCATAATCTGAAGCTCTTCGTGCGCTTCCCGAATGGCCGCCGCGACGGCACTCTCGCCTTTGTCCATGCGGCCGCCGGGAAAAGAAATCTGGGCCTGATGATGAGCGACGGTCGATGTCCGCCGCGTCAGAACAAGAGAAAGTTTCTCCCGCCAGGGGTAGAGGAGGACGAGAACTCCTGCCTTGAGGCACGAACCCCCGACGTCCAGGTAGGTTTTATCGCCCGGCCGCGGGCTCGTGACCATTTTTAGCTGAGCTTTCAGGCCCGGTTTCGGCCCCCGGAGCCTGACCCGGAGAAATTCGAGTGTCTTTCTAACCGAGTCTAATCCAGGGCTGATATCATTCATGCGGATTGGCCCTAATTTAGCGCTGGTCGGCCGCCTTCGTCAACTGGCAAGGCCTCGATTCTGATTAATGATGAAATCTACCCACATGAAATAGCGAGGAGGCAACCTTTTTATTTTTTCCTCTGTCTATGATAGATGAATCGATCGTCCAATACGTTATACTGCATCGTGGGAGAGACAAGGATGAACAAATTACTTCCCAGGAGACTAACCGGTTTTGTCTTCCTTGCGATGGCCCTCTTCTGTTCCTGTGCGCGCGAGGAATACGGAAAAAACCCGGCAGCGGAGGGAAGAGAATCTATCCTGGATAGGAAGGTTCATATTGAGCCTGCGCTCATCACTGAAATCCCGGCCGTTCCCCGCTGGTGCGACCGCCTGAAACTCAAAAAAAGCCGTGTGAATGTCGGTGATGCCGAGCTCTACGTGGAGGAGGAAGGAAGGCAAACGCCGCTTATCCTCATCAACGGCGGCCCCGGAGGGACCCACCACTACTTCCATCCCTGGTTTACCCGGGCGAAAAAATATGCCCGCGTTATCTACTACGACCAGCGAGGTTGCGGGCTTTCTGATTTCAAGCCTGGGGAAGAAGGGTATTCTGTCTTTCAAGCGATCAACGACCTGGAGGAACTCCGCAAGGCTCTCGGCATTGAAAAGTGGGTTCTGCTCGGGTATTCTTACGGCGGGTTTCTGGTCCAGTTCTACGCCGTTAACCATCCGGAACGCGCCGCTGGGCTTGTCCTTGTAGGCTCTTCCCCTGGAATGCACGTCGATACGGGTCCTTCCAGGCAGATGGATTTTCTGTCAGAAGAAGAGAAAAAACGGCTCGCTGAAATCCGCAGCGATCTCCAGAAATTTGCTGCGGGAAGGAAGCTCTCGCGCCGGGAATATGTCCAGATTTTACTCTACAACAACTTTCTCAACGGCGACTGGAAGCGCCAGCATTTTTATAAGTCAACCCCGGAGCGGTTAGCCCAAATCGCCCTTTATGAATGGGACAATGACGATAACTTCAACGGCCTGATGAATCGAAGCATGGAGCGGATCAACCTTGCCGGCCTGTTTGAGAAAAACCCGATTCCAACGCTCATCCTGGAGGGGAAATGGGACCTGACTTGGGGCGAACAAAAGGCGAATATCCTCAGGAGGAATCATCCCAACGCCCGAATGGTCGTTTTCGAGAAGTCGGGGCACAGCATTTACCACGAAGAACCGGACCGCTTTTTTGATGTTCTCAGGAGCTTCATCCGGAATCTGCCGAAAGTAACGCCGGACCAGGTTGCAGCCTTCAAAGAGACGCTTCCCGACTGGAAAAAAGCAAAGGGCTGCCGCGGAAAACGTGATCCTGATCAAATTCGGCTGGGGTCTGACCTCGAGCCTAGAGATCGCAGAGCAGTACACGAGAGATTGGATTTCTGAATTCAGGGATGCGGCGAGCATCCTCCGGGTGGGATTTGCCTTTATAACGTTGAGAAATACAAAGAAGCCCACATGTTTTTGAGTCAATGGAGAAGCTCGCTGCCTTTGCAGAATTCACGGCGTTTGTCCTGGAATTCATTCGCACTTCCGTCTATCGTGAGTTTTTTCGAGAGCCCTGCGTCGCGGAGCGATCAGTGTCCCTCTGGGCGGGAAAATTAATCTTCCTTGGCCTGGAGTATAAGAAAGAGGCTTGAGCCATCGACTTCCTCGATTGATGAAGCTGCGCTCAAGCCGGCAGCCAGCTCCCTGAGCTCGCCCGCGCTGACCGTAGTAGCGCGAAAGCCGTCTTTGCAGATGATGAGGCCATCCCGGGTTTGCTCGCGGTCGATCTCGCCCAGCAGGCCGGCTGCGGACTGTCTCTCGAACCAGTCCAGCCGATGCTCCCAGAATTTCTCAGAATAAGTCGAGAAAAGCACTTTTCCTCCTTCCCTGGTCACGCGCAGGCTTTCAGCGATAAGGGCGCGCCGGTCGACGTGGAAGGCGGAGATTCCGTTCTGGATGCAGGCAACAACATCGAAAACTCTGGACCTGAACCCAAGATGGACGGCGTCCATGGCAGCTAGCGACGTCCGGGGCTGTCTGGCCAGTTTCTGGCGAGCCATGAGCAGGCTCGGCCAGGAGTTATCGATTCCGATGACGTGGCCCGCCCTCCCGGCCAGCCTGGGCATCGCCCGGCCGTAACCGCATCCGAGGTCAAGGACGGTATCGTCGGCAGAGATGTGGCTCAGGGCATAACTGACATCCGCCTCAAGATACTGTTTTACGCGAGGCGGAGCGATTTCATAGGCTCTTTTGAGCCGTTCGGCCGATAATTTTTCCTGATAGTAGCCAAAGGGGCTTTCCTTGGTTGATCTCATCTACGTATAGAACCTCTGGATTAACGGGTTGATACGCGTCAAGAATTCATAAGGGGAAACCCTTGCCCTGGCCGATGTCTCATAGGCTGTAATCTCATCTTTTCCGTCTTTTCCGATCACAGTCACCACATCTCCAACCCGGACGCCCCGGATGTCGGTCAGGTCAACGACGATCATGTCCATCGATACGCTGCCCAGGATTTTTGCCCTTCTGCCCCTGATCAGGACTTCGCCCACGCGCGAAAGGCTCTAGGGAAATCCGTGCCAGTAGCCGATCGGGCAGACACCGACGGTCGAGTCCCGGGCCAGAGTTTCGGTGAGGTCGTAGCCGATGCCCGCTCCACGGCCATGGTCTCCATGAGCGAGACAGAGTCATAGAGCCCATGGCCATAGGCGTTTGATTTGGCGACCGCCATGATCTGACAGGTGCGAGGAATCCGGCGCCGGAAGACAAGGAGATTATCCTCCAGGGCTTTTTTATCGACTTCGACCCAGGTCCGGAGCGCCCGGCGGTCGGCGTTCCTTCCTTTGATAGGTGGATTTATTCTTTTTCTCCTTAAATGAGTTTGGGGTCAATGAGACCGACGATATTTTTTTGTTTGAGGAACTCGTTAAAAATCGGCAGGTCTGTCTGGAGCAAGCTTTCAAACCGTGCTTTCTCTACTGCCAGGCGCTCTTTCAGGGTAGCGTGAACTTCTCGCTGCTGCTTATTAGGCGCAAAGTCGACACTGTCTGAAAGATCTCCGGCGAGCACAGAGAGTTTTGAGTAGAGCCTGTGAGGACTGCGGAAGGATTTGGAGTCTCCCTCAGCCAAGACGGGCTGGAAGAGCTCATCCTCGACCGAACAGAGCTTTTTATCGAACTGGTCGATAGCTGTAAGCATATCCTTCTCGGCCTTGCCCGCTTCGACAACATCCTTGAGGTCATCAAGCTGCTTGCGCAACCACTCAATCCGGTTGATCATATCCGAAACAGAGTTCAGATCCTCCCGCACGGCCAGCTGCATCTTCACCTGTTCTTTGATGTCCTCGATTGTTCCGGCCGAGCGCGGGTCTTTCCTCACTTCTAGCTTTTGACTGAGTTCCCTGTCGCCAGCTTTTAGTTTGACCGTATAGCTTCCCGGCGCGGCCAGGAATCCCATAAAACCGCCGTAGGTTCCCCAGCTAAGGATGGGATACCAGCCTTCCCGTTCCCAGGTCTCGCGAAACCTCTTTTCTTCGACCACGTGAGGGTTGCCGGATGGCTTTGTCCGGAGCTTAGCTTGCCGGGCGCCTGGATAACGCAGATTCCAGGCGACGCGGTTGATGCCGCGTTCCTTTGTTCCGGGAAGCGAGGTAACTTCCCGGCCTTCCTCATCGAGAATCGTAATTGTCACGGCATCCTTCGGAACCTCTTTCAAGTAATAATTGATGAACGCTTGAGGAGAAATTTCCGGGCCGCCGGCGATGCTGTGCAGCCGGTAGGTAGGCCGGGGTTTGAAAAGATGGATATCCGCTTTCAAAACATCGGTCGTGAGCTGCTGGAGGGGTGTGATGTCGTCCATGATCCAGAAGCCGCGGCCGTAAGTCCCGACGACGAGGTCACAGAAATTTTCCTGGACGACCATGTGATGGACGGGCGCGTGGGGGAGGTTATTCTGAAGAGGCAGCCAGGTTTGGCCGTCGTTAAAGGAGACGTAGATAGCATTCTCTGTTCCCAGGTAGAGCATTCCTTCCCTAACGGGGTCTTCGTGAATCCAGTGACAGTAGCTGAACACGGACTTGGGGATGTCTCCGCCGATGAACGTCCAGGTTTTACCGTAATCGGTGGTTTTATAGACAAAGGGGTCGCGGTTGTTCATCTGGTGAAAATCGACAGTGAGGTAGGCTTTTCCGGCCGCATAGCGCGATGGCTCGATATTGCTTACCGTGCCCCAAGGAGGAAGGTTGGGGATGCTGGCTGTAACGTTCGTCCAGGTGTTGCCGCCGTTTCTGGTCACCTGAACCAGGCCGTCGTTCGTGCCGGCCCAGATGCAGCCTTTTTCGACTGGAGATTCGGCGATGGCGAAGACGACGCAGCCGTACTCGACCGCCAAGTTGTCCAGAGTCAGCCCTCCTGAGGGCCCCATTTTGGTCGGGTCGTTCGTGGTCAGATCTGGACTGATGATGCTCCAGCTCCGGCCGCCGTCGGTTGTCATGTGGATGAACTGGCTTCCCACATAGACCTTGTTGTGGTCATGCGGCGAGATATGGATGGGGAATGTCCAGTTGAACCTGTACTTCGCAGCGGCGGCGTGAGAGCCGTAGATGGACTCCGGCCAGACGTGAACGGTGTTGATATGGCAGGTGCTGTAATCGGCTCGTTGGAGCTGGGCGTTGTAGCTTCCTCCCCAGACGATGTTCGGGTCGACTGGGTCCGGGATGATAAACCCGCATTCGCCGCCGGCGGTGGCTTCCCAAAGGGTGCGGGACGGCGACCAGCCGCGTTCCCTCTCTCCCGTGCTCGGGCCCTTGTAGGCGTCTCCGTCCTGCCGTCCTCCGTAGACGTAGTAGGGAATCTGGTTATCCACGGCCACGTGGTACATCTGGGCGATGGGCAGGTTCACCCTCTTCCAGGTCTGGCCTCGGTTGAGGGTGATGATGACCCCGCCGTCGTCGCTGATCATCATCCGTTCGGGTATCTTGGGGTCGGCCCACAGGTCGTGGCAGTCGCCGCTCCAGGGGACGACCTCGCTCGTCGCGCCGCCGTCGAGGGTACGGCTCATGCTGTTTGCCGCGAAATAAACTTCGTTTTCATCCGCCGGGTTGACCATGATCCGCGAGGCGTAATGCGGCCTTTCGTTGAGCAGGCGGTTGTAGCTCATGAGCTTCCAGGTTTCGCCACCGTCGCTCGACCGCCAGAGCACGCCGCGGTTGGGAGTGCCCGTTTCGATCAAGGCGTAGACGACGGCAGAATTGCTCGGAGCAACGGCCAACCCTACTTTTCCGATCGGAGGACTCGGAAGACCGCTACCG
>CAZKBY010000145.1:0-6920 GCA_964550915.1 uncultured Eubacteriales bacterium
CATGACCGTAGACAAGGATATCATCCCTGCTCTTGACAGCTCCCGGGAGAACGATCGTCGCGGTGACTTTTTCTGTCGGCCGGTCCCAGTCATCACCAATGACCTGCCAGTAAAGCTCGGAAACATCAGGATAACTGATAATTCCACCCCGGACACGATACTGGAGGTGGAATATTCGCCGTTCATTCCGAGCCTGGAAATGCCATTTTGCCTCGAACTTTTGGGCCGAGCTAGCAACTTCTGTCTGGAGAGAGCGGCCCTCCGCGTCAAGGACGCGGAAGTTCTCGA
The DNA here is from genome assembly GCA_964550915.1 of uncultured Eubacteriales bacterium. Lineage (GTDB taxonomy): Bacteria > Acidobacteriota > Aminicenantia > Aminicenantales > UBA8522 > JARYMI01. The sequence continues at coordinate 289 of CAZKBY010000145.1, forward strand.
TCGAAACCGAATAACTGTAACCTGACCGCTCAATCCTTATGGGAATCCACAGGCTGGCCCAAGAAAAACTCCCTTCGAAATCGTAGGCCCTGTACTCATCGACTGTGAAGGTTCCATCAGGCTCAACGCCTATTTCAATCCTGACTTCTGGAAAATAGTAATCCTTTGTCTCAGCTTGGACGGGCGATACGGCAAGTCTACAGACGGCTCCAAGGACAACCAAGAAGAAGGACAACCTCAGGCTTCTCTCCGGCTCGCGGAATCCCATCCCTAATCGTCCTTCCTTGCAACCAGGACGGCCTCATGAATTTGCATTAATTTCTGCATCTAAAGGCTTCATGGTCGACGGTTGGCGCGTAGCCTTCCACGGTCGTTTGTTTGTTTTCCCGCCTCCCTGGACATCGATGGACCCCTCGATTGTATGGCCTCGGGCCCGCCCCTCGAAAGTCATGATGACGGTCTTGCCATCTTGGTTCCTGTCAACAGTGAACCGAATTTTTTCACCCTCCAGATAGACATCTCTAAGGGGAAGCTCCTCCTCACCCACGATGATTTTGCCGTGGGGAAATTGAAAAAGCTGCTCCATTTCGAGCCGGCAGGGCTTTTTTGCAAAGACCTCAGGCCACGTCCAGACCCATGTCCCCGAGACATTAGCCGGCACGATCCATAAATAGACATTGTGAGTCATTTCATCGACCATGACGATCGAGGATTGATCAGGCTTCCAGGTATCCATCGCATAATTATGAGAAACCACCCTGGTTCCCGGCCTGAGCTGGGCAAGAAGTTTGGGTCTGAGCCGCAGGTTGACAGAAGTCAGAAGATAAAGCGAGACAACGGTGGCCTCGTGGAAATCCGTCTCAAACAGATCCTGTTCGAAAAACTTAACCAGGTCACTGACCCCGGCCTGAGCGGCGTTCTCCCGGCTTTCCCTGATCCGGTCAGGATCGATATCCACGCCGACGCCCCGAGTGCCAAAAAGCCGGGCCGCGGTGATGACGATCCGGCCGTCACCGCAGCCAAGGTCATAGAGGATGTCATCTCTTCCGACCTGAGCCATCCGCAGCATTTCCTCAACGACTTCCGGCTTGGAAGGGACGTAAGGTACATCGAGCGATCTCTCTTGAACGAAAACAACTGCCGGAAAAAGAATAATCGTCAGATAGAAGCCAGCCTGCCAGAGTTTTTTCATGATTCCTCCCTTCGATTGCGACAACGGGATAAGATAGTCATAGACTTGACGTTTCGTTCGGCGCGTGAAACCTGAATATAGAAAAAAACATCCCCTCTGTCAAATCTCCCAGCAAGTCCACGATTTGCTCGGCCGAGTTCATTTGTGCTATACATAGCACTCATGATCAGCTTTCTAAAGCCCTGCGTTTTAGGATACTGGTTTTCGAGCCTGGGCAAAACGCCAATCCAGAATGAAAGGAGTCTCTGATGGAAGGTATCCTTGACGGCCTATCTCAGTGGGTCGATAAGACAGCTTACAATATCTGGTCAGTGCTGCTTTTTTTCCTCCTGGCCACGGGCATCTGGCTATCCATCCGGACGCGTTTTGTACAGTTCCGTCATCTCGGGGACGCCTTCCGGATCATGTTCGCCGGCCTTCTCCGAAAGGGGAAGGGAGAAAAGCGGGATGGCGACGTCTCAGCTTTCCAGGCCCTTTCCACGGCCCTTGCCGCCACGGTCGGCAACGGGAATATCGGCGGAGTCGCCTTTGCCCTGACCACGGGAGGCCCGGGAGCGATCTTCTGGCTCTGGGTCTGCGGGTTTGTCGGCATGGCCACAAAGTATTCCGAAGCACTTTTGGGCATAAAGTTCCGGGAACACTACACAGATGGAGCCATCGCTGGCGGGCCCATGTACTACATCAAAAACGGGTTTCGCAATAAGAGCTTTGCCGCTGTCCTAGCACCTGCATTCGCTGTCTGCGGCGCCTTCGCCACCTTATTTGGAACGGGAAACATGATGCAAGCCAACCAGATGGCGATGGTCTTCAACAGCCAGTTCGGGATTCCCAAGATCGTCTCCGCTATCGTCATTACCTTGCTTGTGGCCATCGTTATCGTCGGAGGTATCAAGCGGATTGGCGCCGTGGCCGAAAGAATCGTTCCCGTAATGATATTTCTCTACATCCTCGTCGGCACGATCGTCATCCTGTCCAATGTCAGCGTCTTGCCAGGTGTTTTCGCCCTTATCCTCAAGCATGCCTTCACTCCTTATGCGGTCGGCGGCGGTGCCATCGGTTATACGGTCAAGCTCGCCATGCAGATGGGCTTTCGCCGCGGCCTTCTGACCAACGAAGCTGGATTGGGGAGCGCTCCCATCGCCCACGCCGCAGCCCAGGCAAAGTCACCGGTCCATCAAGGCCTGATGGGTGTTGCCGAAGTCTGCGTGGATACGATCATCGTCTGCTCGTTCACCGCCGTCATCAACTTGTCAACGGGCCTCTGGAAGACGATAAAGGCTGCTGACGCTATCCAGGGAACTGCTCTGACGGCATCCTCCTTTGCCTCGGAAGTCGGTGTCATCGGAAGCATAACAGTGGCTCTCGCATCCTTCCTGTTCGGATACACGACGCTTATCGGCTGGTATTATTACGGCGAACAGTGCATGAAGTTTCTTTTCGGGATTAGCGTGACCCAGGTGTACCGGGTCATCTATATCGGCCTGGGTTTTATCGGCGCGCTCATTTCCATCCAGCTCGTCTTCTATGTCGGTGATATCGCCAATGCCCTGATGGCTCTGCCGAATCTCATCGCTCTCTTTATGCTGAGCGGTGTGGTCGCCCGGACGAGCAAAGAATTCTGGGCCAAATACAAAAGGATCGAGGATTTCGATAAGAGGGAGTCAGCAGGCTAGATTATTTTAAAATATTCAGAAACACGGTGATAATCAGGGCGTTCGTGAAATCGATGAAAAAGGCTCCCACCATGGAAGCCACGAGAAAAGCCTGTTTTGAGCTGCCGTATTTCTCGACGATCGTCTTCATGCTGGCCATGGCGTTGGCGATCGTTCCCATCATAAAACCGAAGAATCCGACGCTCATCACGGCCGAGTGGTAATCCCTTCCCATGAGCCTGAAAATCGGCCAGGCGCTCACGATAGAAACAAGGACCAGTTGCCCGACCAGGATGATTACAAGCGGCAACACCAGACCTGCCAGCTCCCAGAGCCGCAGCGTCATCAGGGCGATGACCAGAAAAAGATTCAGGCTGACGTGTCCGATATCGTCGATCGTTCTCTGGGAAAGCTTTAGCCACCCCGTCAGGTCATCAAGGTTGCGGAAGAACGCGGCGGCAAACATGGCACCGACATAGGCCGGGAGCGTCACTCCGAGCCGGGTGAAGAGGCTGCTGAGCCAGGAGCCCGCCCACATAGCGATCAGGATGACGACCAGATTCTTGAGCAAAAGGTAGGCCTCACGGTCCTCATCTGCTGGAGCAGAAACCGCCGGTTCTCCCAACTTCTCTTCGACGAGGTTTTCCGCGGTCGCCACTTCGAGCGCCAGCTCTCTCGCCCGGGGCTTTTTCAGTCTGTAGCGCTCGATAAGAAAGGTTCCGATGGGGCCGCCGACAAGACCGCCCGAGACGATGCCGAACATGGCTGCGGCAACGGCGATTGTCGAAGCCCCGTTCACCCCCGCTTTTTCGAAGAGAGGAGCAAAGGCCAGTCCGGTAGCCGGACCGCCGGTGAGGGTCACCGAGCCAGCCAGCACGCCGAACAGCGGCCTCACCCCGACAGCAAGAGCGATCAAAATACCCCACACATTTTGTAACACGGCAAAGACAGTCGCGGCCAGGAAAAAGACGAGAACTTGAGGCCCGCCCTTTTTTAGAAAAGAGATGCTCGCCGCAAAACCGATGGTCGTGAAGAAGGCAATCATCAGGGGATCCCGGAGCGTGATGTCAAACTCAAAAATCGTCAGGTTATAGCTTCTTGTAACGAGCGTCAGGAAGGCGATAACCAGCCCTCCCACCACAGGAGCCGGGATGTTCAGCCTCTCCAGGGGGCGCACAAGGCGGCGAAGCCCGTAGCCCATGAACAGGACGACTCCCGAGAAAGCGACAGTGTGAATGAGATTCAGCTTGAGCATGGCTCAATCACGCATATGAACCGAGTCCGCAAGCGGCGACAAAGAAAGCTGAGGATATAATATTTGATGATATATGTAAAGCCAAAAAGCCTTCTTTGCTCTTTTATTCCGTTGACTTCAGCTCGTGAATTCGATAATTTTATCATCTTCAGTGACTGCTGAGGCCATGCCTGTGAGGAGGAGTGAGATGAACTTCTATCAACTTTTTTCCAGACACTTGTTCTGGTTGGCGCTCGGTTTCTGTTTGCTGGCGCAACCGGCAATCGATGTCTTTGCCCAAACTCTCAGCCAGGACGTACTCAAAGCTTTCACCTGCAGAGCCATCGGGCCGACTCGCCAGAGCGGTCGGTTTGTCGACTTTGCCGTGCCCGAGTCGCAAGCCTATACTTTCTATGCGGCTACGGGTTCCGGTGGTCTCTGGAAGACAACCAACAACGGAATAACCTTTGAGCCGATTTTTGATCAAGAGAAGGTTTTCTCCATCGGAGACATCGCTCTGGCGCCGTCCGACCCGAACATCCTCTGGGTGGGCACTGGAGAAGCCAACAATTCCCGCAGCACCTATTGGGGAGATGGAGTCTATAAATCCACAGACGCCGGCAAAACCTGGAAGAACATGGGACTCGAAGAGTCTCATCACATCGGCCGGATTATCATCCATCCTCAGAATCCGGACATCGTCTACGTCGCCGCCCTGGGCCACCTTTACTCCGAAAACCCCGAACGGGGGCTTTTCAAAACAATCGACGGCGGGCTGAGCTGGGCCAAAGTCCTTGAGGTGGCCGAACAAGGGAGACATATCGGAGCAGTGGATGTTGTGATGGACCCTTCCAACCCGGATATTCTCTACGCCGCTACATACGACAGGCTGAGAAAGCCCTGGACTTATATGATTGGCGGTCCGGGAAGCGGCATATATAAAACGATTGACGCCGGCAAAACCTGGAAAAAGCTGGCCGGCGGGCTTCCCGCGGGAATTTTGGGCAGGATTGGTGTCGCTGTCTACGCCAAAAATCCTAATATCCTTTACGCCTCGATCGAAAACGCCAACAAGCCAGGGATGTCTGTCGAGGAACGCTGGCAAGAGGTGCTCCAGGGAAAGTCGAGTGCCGGGATGATTGACGGCGAGGTCTACCGTTCTGATGATGCTGGAGAAACCTGGAGGAAAGTCAGCCCCGAAAAACAGAGTATCGGCGGCGCTCCTGGCTATTATTACGGCCAGATTATCATCGATCCATCAAACGACCAGGTCGTCCATGTTTTGAGCGCAGCCTCCTGGGGGACTAAAGATGGAGGCAAAACCTGGCAGCGTCGTCCGCTCGGCTTCGGCGGCGACGACCACGCCCTCTGGATTGATCCCAACGACTCCAATCATATGCTTCTGGGCTATGACCACGGAATGGGAATCACCTATGACGGCGGCAAGACCTGGTATCATCCCGACCATCTTCCCCTGGCCCAGTTCTACGCGGTCGGGTTTGACATGTCCTATCCTTATAACGTCGCCGGCGGCCTCCAGGACAACGGCTCGGTCATGGGACCCAGCACCAAGCGTGGCGGAGGTCCGATCCGCCTTGAGGACTGGCAGTCCGTGGGCGGCGGCGACGGCATGTACAATGTCTTCGACCAGAAAACAAACCGTTTTCTGTACAATGAATCTCAGTTTGGCCCTCTGGTCAGGATCGACCTTGATACTGGCGAGAGGAAGAGCATCGCTTACCAGAACAAGAGGGCTGACTTGCGCTGGAATTGGTGCGCTCCGATTCTCATCTCACCGCATGACAGCGATGTCATCTACCATGGCGCCAACATTCTCGTCCGCTCTTCCTATCGTGGCGAATCATGGGAAGAGATCAGCTCAGACCTCACGACCAACGACCCGGCCAAGCTGGCCACTGGCAAAGGCGGAGATGGAAACATTCAGTACTGCACCATAACGACGATCGACGAGTCGCCGCTCGAGAAAGGAGTGCTCTGGGTGGGTACCGATGACGGAAATGTCTGGGTGAGCCGGGACAGCGGAAAAAATTGGACCAAGCTTAATGACCGGATCCCCGGTAACCCAGGCTACTGGGTCAGCCGGGTGACAGCCTCGCGGCACGATCCGGCCGTGGCTTATGTCTCCTATACGGGCTTTCGCCACGACGACTTCAGGCCGTTCCTTTACAAAACACGCGACTACGGCCAGAGCTGGACGGCCATCGCTTCAAACCTTCCCGAAGAGCCGGTTAACGTCATCCGTGAGGACCACAAAAACCCAAATCTTCTCTTCGCGGGGACGGAATTCGGCGTCTATGTCTCGATCGACGGAGGCCGCTCTTGGAATAAAATGAAAGGCAATATGCCGACGCAGCCCGTCCATGACCTGCAGATTCATCCGCGCGAGAACGACCTTATCGTGGCCACCCACGGCCGCGGAATTTTTATTACCGACATCTCTGCCCTTCAGGAATTTACCCCGGATGTCTTGGCCAAGGATATCCACCTTTTCTCTATCGAACCCAAAGTGAGATGGGTAAGCAATGAGAACAGG
>CAZKBY010000146.1:0-6851 GCA_964550915.1 uncultured Eubacteriales bacterium
ATTTTAAGGATCATCCAGTCGGGCCTGTTCCCGGATTTTTTTAGGGCCTTAAAAACCCTCAGGCGTTTAGCATAGCGGAGCCTTCGCTGCTGAGAGGTCTCCTTTTTCATCAGCTTTCTTAGGCGATCGGTCTCTTTGGAGGTATCGATCCTGGTCAAGAGCGAATCGATAGCTTCAGCTCCTATGCCGGCCAGGAACTTTTGGCCGTACTTCTCTTGAGCTTCTTTGAATTCCTCCTCGGACAGAAGCTGCTTTTCCTTAAGAGGAGTATCGCCAGGGTCAGTCACGATGTAGGACTCGAAATAAAGGACTTTCTCCAGGTCTTTGATGGAAAGATCGAGGACAAGGCCTATGCGGCTGGGCGGACTCTTAAAGAACCAGATATGGGCGACAGGGGAGGCGAGTTGGATATGACCCATCCGTTCCCGCCTGACCTTGGACTTAGTGACCTCTACGCCGCAGCGCTCGCAGATTATCCCCCTGTATTTCATCCTCTTATACTTGCCGCAGAGACATTCGTAGTCGTTGATGGGTCCGAAAATCTTGGCGCAGAAGAGACCGTCTTTTTCCGGTTTGAACGTCCTGTAGTTGATCGTCTCAGGCTTGGTCACCTCTCCCCAAGACCAGCTCTTAATCTTCTCCGGAGAAGCGATGCTGATCCTGACCCGGTCAAAATCGACGCGAGCCTTGCTGGAGAGCATTTGTCTTGCTTCCATCAGCGTTCTCCTTTCATCAGAGGAGGGACTTCAATCCCCCAGGGCAGGATCTCTTCCCTTTCGGCCTTTTCCAGTTCGACGTTCAGGCACAGGCTCTGAAGCTCTCGGATGAGGACATTGACTGATTCAGGGAGCCCGGGTTGGAAATCCAGGTCTCCTTTGACGATGGCTTCGTAGATTTTTGCCCTTCCCTCGACATCATCGGACTTAACTGTCAAGAGTTCTTGAAGAGTAAAGGCTGCGCCGTAGGATTCCAAAGCCCAGACTTCCATCTCTCCAAAGCGCTGACCGCCAAATTGGGCTTTGCCGCCGAGAGGCTGTTGGGTGATAAGAGAATAAGGTCCTGTGGAACGGGCATGAATCTTGTCATCCACGAGATGATAAAGCTTCATCATATAGATGTATCCGACCGTCACCTCCTGGTCGAGGAGCTCTCCGGTTATACCGTCATAGAGTGGCGTTTTCCCAGATGCCGGCAGCCCCGCTTTCTTCAGCAGATCTTTGATCTCTCCCTCCGAGATTCCGTCAAAAACCGGCGTGTCAGCCCAGAGGTTCAATTTTTTGGCGGCCCAGCCCAAATGGGTTTCCAGAATCTGCCCCACGTTCATTCTCGAGGGGACACCCAGAGGATTAAGGACGATCTCGACTGGAGTGCCGTCCGGCAGACGCGGCATATCTTCTTCGGGCACAATTTTGGCCACGATGCCTTTGTTGCCATGACGGCCGGAGATTTTGTCGCCAACAGAAAGCTTCCGCTTCATGGCGATATAAACCTTGATCGTCTGGATGACGCCGGGCGCCAGTTCGTCACCTTTTTTTAGAGTGTCAGCTTTTTCTTTAAACTCTGCTTTGAGGGCGTCTATCTGCCGCCGGACTTTCTTGTCTATATCCCTGATCTTCCAGTCCCGCTCTTCGTTCTCTTCCAGCTTGAACTTGGCATAGTCGTCCGGGTCGATCGCATCCAGGATCTTATCGGTAAGTTTTGTGCCCTTGCTGAGAGACTGACCGGTGACCCTCTGGTCTCTGTCAAGCACCTCGCCCTTGAGGAACATCCTGACTCTTCGCTGCTTTTCATTCTCCAGGATGCTTATTTCGTCGTCGAGGTTGCGCTTCATCTTGGCGATCTCTTCTTTCTCGATCGTCTTTGCCCGAGGCCCTTTTTCGCTCCCCCGGCGCGAGAAGATGCGAACATCGATAACTGTCCCTTCAATTCCCGGCGAGCAGTAAAGAGAAGCATCCTTGACGTCGAGGGCTTTTTCGCCAAAAATCGCTTTGAGGAGCTTCTCTTCCGGTGACAGCTGCGTCTCCCCCTTGGGAGCCACCTTGCCAACCAGGATGTCGCCTGACTTAACATAGGCCCCAATCCTGACGATGCCGTTCTCATCAAGGTTCCTGAGGAGGTTTTCTGGCACGTTGGGGATGTCTCTCGTGATCTCTTCGGGCCCCAGCTTTGTGTCCCTGGCCTCGATCGTTTCCTCGACAATATGGATAGAGCTGAAGATGTCGCCCTTGATCAGCCGTTCGCTGACAATTATGGCATCTTCAAAATTGTATCCCCGCCAGGGCATAAACGCACAGAGAACATTCCGGCCCAGAGCAAGCTCGCCCCTATGGGTACAAGAGCTGTCGGCCAAAATCTGGCCTTTGACAACGCGGTCTCCCTTGCGGACGATCGGCCTGTGGTTGATGCAGGTGTTCTGATTGGTCCGTAAAAACTTCGTCAAGAGATAAAGGTCTGTCCCAACGTCATGTTCCTTGGCCTTTTCTTTCTCGTCGACTCGGATAAGGATTCTCTCGGCATCGACAAATTCAACGATGCCGGGCCTCTGACAGATGATGACGTCGCCCGAGCCCTTGGCCACAAGGTGCTCGATGCCCGTTCCAACGAGGGGCGCTTCAGGTCGAAGCAGCGGGACAGCCTGTCTTTGCATGTTCGAGCCCATGAGGGCCCGGTTGGCGTCGTCGTGCTCGAGAAAGGGGATCAAGGCCGCCGAGAGCGAGACAAGCTGCTTGGGCGAGACGTCGATGTATTCGACCTGTTCACGCGGCACAACCTTGAAGTTGCCGGCCTGACGGGCGCTGACGAGCTCACTCGTGAAATAGCCGTCTTTGTTCACCGGCGCATTGGCCTGAGCAATGATATAGTTCTCCTCCTCCCAGGCTGTCAGGTAAAAACAGTGAGGTTCGCACACTGGAAGCTGCCTGACTTTGCCCTTCTCAAGCTGTTTTATCGTCTTCAGAAGGTCATCTTTCTCGATGATCTCACCTATCTTATAAGAGCTATCACCAGGATGGATGATCCGGACATAATCGATAATGCGGCCATTCCGGACTTTCCGGTAGGGAGTTTCGATGAATCCGTAATCGTTAACGCGGGCATAGCAACTCAGCGAGGAGATGAGTCCGATATTGGGACCTTCAGGGGTTTCCACGGGGCAGATCCGGCCATAGTGAGAAGCCTGAATGTCCCTGACCTCAAATCCAGCCCGCTCCCGACTCAAACCGCCTGGCCCCAGGGCGCTGAGACGCCGCTTATGAGTGATTTCAGCAAGACTATTGATCTGATCCATGAACTGGGACAGCTGGGAGCTTCCAAAAAACTCCTTAAGAGCAGCAATGACAGGCTTGGAATTGATGAGGTCCTGGGGCATGGCTGAAGTCAAGTCAGAGCTGACCGTCATCTTTTCCTTGATCGTTCTCTCCATTCGGGTCAGGCCAATGCGAAAAGCGTTTTCCACCAGCTCACCAACCGATCGGATGCGGCGGTTTCCCAGGTGGTCTATATCGTCAATCATCCCCTCTCCCTGCCGCAGGCGAAGAAGGTACTTGATGACTTCAACATAGTCCATGGGCGCGAGGACTTTTTCCTCAAGAGAAGTACTGAAACCAAGCTTGATGTTCATTTTCAAGCGGCCGATCCTGGAGAAATTGTATTTTTGAGGATTGAAAAACAGGTTGTGGAAGAGGTTATGAGTGCTTTCGACCGTGTGAGGTTCTCCCGGCCTTAGTTTCCTGTATATTTCTGATAAGGCCTGGGTCGTGTCCTTGCGCAAATCCTTTCTAACGGTATTGCTGATGATCGGGCCAATCCTGTCCTGCTCCGGGAAAAAGACCTCGAAGGGCTCACCTCGGCTCTTGAGAAGCTCAAGCTGGACATCACCAAGCTCTTCGATGACTCGAACCTTGCCTTTGATAGCCGTCAGGGCATAAGCGCCCTGGAGTTCTTTGTTCCACAGGGGGACCCGGCTGATGCCTTTTTCTTTAAGGTCAGCGATAAGCTCGGGAGTGAGCTTGGTTTTGGCCTGGATGAGGGCTCTTCTGGCGGGTGGAACGACGATGTCCTCAGCGACTGTTTTGCCTTCGAGATGGTCAGAAAGTTCCCAGTGGAGCTTGCCATCCTGGGGAACAATTTTGTAGACCTTGTAGAAAAGGCGAAGGATTTCTTCATCCGAGCCAAACCCGAGGGCTCTGAGAAACACGGTGGCCAGAAATTTCTTCTTCCGGTCCAGTCGAACAAAAAGCGTGTTCTTAACGTCGTATTCAAATTCGACCCAGGCCCCTCGGTAAGGAATAATCTTGCCGATGAAAAATCCCTTAGCGTCTCCAGGACGGAAAAAGACGCCCGGAGATCGCTGCAACTGGCTGACGACGACCCGCTCGATGCCGTTGAAAATGAACGTCCCCTTGTCGGTCATTAAAGGAATGTCTCCAAAATAGACTTCCTGCTCTTTGATATGCTTGAGTCTTTTTGTTTTGGCAGAAGCATCCTTCTCCCAAGAAATCAGCCGAACTTTGAGCCTTAGCGGCACAGAATAGGTATACCCTTTCTGCAAGCACTCGTTGGGGCTGTACTTCAATTTCAGCCGGACTCTATCCCCGCAGTGCTCACAGACGGGGATCTCTATTTTTCTCATGGCACTGCAGTAGGGACAGATCTCTTTTTCCGTGAGCTCGACACTTGCCGGGAGAAGCGTGCCACAGCTCTTGCACCGGGCACGTGAATTCTCTACCCCCTTCAACCGTCCGCACTTGCATTCCCAGTTACCGACCGAATAACTGATAAAATCGAGCTGAGTTGTCTCTTTGAAATCGGAAATAGGAAAAACATCATTCAGGGCCGATTGCAGTCCTTCATCCTTTCTTTCCTCGGGCAGCAGGTCCATCTGCAAGAACTCAGCGTAAGACTGCCTCTGGATGGCCAGAAGGTCGGGCATAGGGAACTGCGTGCCGATCTTTGAGAAATCAACCCGCAGGATTCGGTGATTCAGATTTTCAAGTTCATTTTGCATGGCCACTCTCGATAAAGACTTTTTTACTTATCGCCCAAAAAAGCTAACTTAAGTTAAGCTGTTTTCGGGCGTTGACTACTGAATTTCTACGGCAGCTCCGACTTCCTCGAATTTTGCCTTGATGGCTTCCGCTTCTTCCTTTGAAATCTTTTCTTTGACCGGTTTGGGGGCAGAATCCACAAGGTCTTTGGCTTCCTTTAGCCCCAGGTTCGTAATTTCCCTGACGATTTTGATGACATTAATTTTCTTGTCACCGGGGTTCTTGAGGATAACAGTGAACTCCGTCTTCACCTCCTCAGCCTTGGGCTCTTGTCCTGGGGCAGCGGCAGCTCCGGGAACAGAAACAGGAATGGCAGCGGCAGCACTGACTCCATACCGTTCTTCGAATTCTTTAATGTAGTCAGCCAGTTCCAGGATAGTCAGATTATCCAGGTGAGCGAAAAACTGCTCCTTTGTTAATTTTGCCGTTTCTTCTTTTGCTTTGGGCATTTTTACCTCCAACCTATTTTTTTTCTTTTAATTGACTCAACAACCGGCCAAAACTCGCCAATGGGGCTTGCCAAGTCCTTAAAAGTCGTAGCAAAGGATAAGCGAAGAGATATCCAATCTTCCCCAGTAATTCCTCCCGGGAAGCCAGGCTGCAGACATCCTCGAATCGTCCGGCGGGGAGAAGTTGTCCTTCAATAAGACCTCCCTTGAAAGTCAAGACCTTCTTCAGGAGGGCAAAATCCTTCAGCAGGCGGGCTAATCCCACCGGGTCGTGGGCAGCGAAAGCGATCGCTGTGGGTTTCTCGAAGTAACCCCGGAGCTCGGGGGGGAATTCCTCACCAAGGGCCTTCAGAGCCAACCTGTTCTTGACCACTTTAAAGGCGAAGTCGTTCTTCCGCAGGAGTTTGCGAAGTTCGACCGATTGAGCTACCGTCAAGCCCGTATAATCAAAAAGATAAAAGGTCGCCTGACGGTTGAAATTTCTCTTGAGCTCGTTGACCAATTTTTCCTTAGCTTCCCTTTTCACCGTGTCTCTCCTGTTATTTCTCGACAACTTCCTCTGATATCTTCAAGGATGGGCCCATAGTCGAAGAGAGAAAAATGCTGCGGACATATTTCCCCTTAGCACCAGGAGGCTTGGCATGGAGGACTGCCTGGATGTATGTCCTGATGTTCTCAACGAGCTTGTCTTCAGGAAAGGAAACCTTGCCCAGGCTCGAATGGAGGATTCCGGTCTTGTCAACTCGGAACTCGACCTTGCCTGCTTTTGTCTCTTCGACCGCTTTTTTGATTTCAAAAGTCACGGTGCCCGACTTTGGGTTGGGCATCAGGCCCTTCGTTCCCAAAATCCGGCCTAGCTTGCCGACACTCCTCATGACATCGGGCGTGGCAATGACAACATCAAAGTCAATCCATCCTGAGGCAATTTTGTCGATCAGCTCATCGCCTCCCGCGTAATCAGCTCCTGCCTCTTCGGCTTCTTTAATCTTCTCCCCAGAAGTGATGACGCAGATCTTCTTGCTCCTGCCCGTTCCATGCGGCAGGACAACGGTTCCCCTGACCATTTGGTCTGAGTGTTTGGGGTTGACTCCCAAGCGCACGGCGATATCAACCGATTCATCGAACTTGGCATAACTTGCTTTCTTCAACAGGCTGACCGCCTCTTCCAGGCTATACTCCTTCGGGCTGAGGAAATCTTTGGCCTTGGTGTACTTTTTCCCTCGTTTATTCACTGACGATCTCCAATCCCATATTCCTGGCCGTGCCTTCGATGATCCGTTTTGCGGCCTCCAAGTCATAAGCGTTTAGATCGGGCATCTTGAGTCTGGCGATATCTTCGATCTGCTTGGACGTAATC
>CAZKBY010000147.1:0-6812 GCA_964550915.1 uncultured Eubacteriales bacterium
ATCGACCAGGACTCCGCCGCAACAATAGTGGGCGGCCGGGACGACGGGAATGGGCTCGCGTGTGATGTCAATCCCGTAATCGAGGCATGTTTTATAAATATTGGGAAATCTCTTCTGGATGTCTACCTTGGCGTAGCTGGCCAGGTCGAGGAGGACATAACTGGAGTTGCTGTTGACCATTTCTTCGTAAATTGCGCGGGTCACTTCGTCGCGCGGGGCCAGATCCTTTTTCTCGCTATATTTCTCCATGAAGGTCTGGCCTTCTCTGGTCTTGAGACGCGCCCCTTCACCCCTCACGGTCTCCGAGATAAGAAAGCCGTCGGCGTCGCGGTGGAAGAGAGAGGTCGGATGAAACTGGATGTACTCCATGTTGACGATCCGAGCGCCCGCCCGGTGAGCCATGGCGTAGCCGGCTCCGATGGCCTCCCGCGGGTTGGAGGTATAAAGATAAACGGCCCCGCAGCCGCCCGTAGCCAGGATTGTATAAGGCGCAAAAAACGTCCTGACCAGACCCGTCTTGTTATCTAACACATAGGCGCCGATGCACTGGGGTTCCCGGTAATAAGACTTGAAATTCTTGGAATGGTGGGGAACAGTGAGCAGATCGACCGCCGTGTGGTCGGTGAAAAGAGCGACATTGGTGTATTTCCTCAGCGTCTCGATGAACGTCTCGGCAATTGTCTTTCCTGTCGTGTCCTTGACGTGAAGGATGCGTCGCCGCGAATGGCCGGCTTCCTGAGCATAATCCAGCATGTCCGGGCTGCTCCGGGAAAAAGGAATTTTGAGCTCGCCGACGAGGATTCGCTCGACGAGCTCTCTTCCCTGGCCGGCCAAAACCTCCACCGCCTCGGGGTTATTGATGCCGTCGCCAGTCTTGATGATGTCTTCTTTCAAGAGCTCCGGACGGTCATCCTTTCCCAGGGAAACGATTCCTCCCTGGGCGTAGAATGTATTGGATTCTTCGGCCGCCCGAGCCTTGGTAATTATGTTGACTCGAAATCCCCGTTTGGCTGCTTCGAGTGCCGCGCTGGCGCCTCCGATTCCGCAGCCGATGATCAGGATGTCCGACCGAAAAACGGCCTCATCGTTCATTTTTCTTGTCCTCAAATTCGAGGCTGATATCGACCGAGGAGAAAGAATGAGTGAGGCCGCCGACAGAAACAAAATCAGCGCCAAGCCGGGCGATCCGGCGGGTTTTTTGTAGGCTGACTTTTCCCGAGACTTCAACTGGCACTTTACCTTTTGCCCATTCGAGGACCTGCTTCATCCTTCTCAGGGACATGTTATCGAGCATGATCATCGACGCCCCGGCTTTGACCGCTTCTTTAGCCTCAGCAAAATTCGTGACCTCAACCTCGATTTTCATTCCAGGCCTTGCTTTTTCTCTGGCCCTCCGCACAGCCTCGGTGATGCTCCCGGCTAACTTGAGGTGGTTGTCCTTGATCAAAACCATGTCAGAAAGACTGAAACGGTGGTTAACGCCGCCGCCCATCCTGACAGCGTATTTTTCGAGGCGGCGAAGGGTCGGGGTGGTCTTTCTTGTGTCCAGTATCTTTGTCCGGGTGCCGGCAACCGCGTCAACGAATTGCCTGGTTTTGGTGGCGATACCAGAGAGCCGTTGCAAAAAATTAAGAGCGCTCCTCTCACCCTTGAGAAGGGAAATGGAGTTCCCTTCCAGGCTGGCCAGGACGTCGCCGCGTTTGAACGCCTGGCCGTCCACAAAGCTCTTCTGGAACTTGACCTTAGGGTCGACTTTTTCGAAAACCCGGCCGGCCACGTCGATTCCGGCCAAAACGCCAGCCTGCTTGGCCAGGATGACGGCCCGGGACACAGAATCAGCAGGGACGACACTTTCAGAGGTTATGTCTCCTTCCGGCATATCCTCCCGGAGGGCGGCCTCGATAAGGGAGTCAACTTCTTCAACTTTCATCGGAACTGATTATAAATTCAGGACAGCCGCTCGTCAAACGGGAAAAAAGCCGGGCCTCCCGGGGTGCTTTCTGGCGCGGTTGCTCATAGCCTTTTTTGTTGACTCAGCCTCGCCGTTCATTAAAATAGAACCTGGAGATGGAAAAAAGATTGAGCCAGAAGGCAAAGAATTTCAAGGGCTATATCCAGGTTTATACTGGAAACGGCAAGGGAAAGACTACAGCCGCTCTCGGTCTGGCTCTGAGGGCAGCCGGTCATGGGTTCAGGGTTTATATAGGCCAGTTCCTCAAAGGCCAGGCTTACGGAGAGCTGCGTTCGGCCCGCAAGCTCGCTCCATTCATAACCATCGAGCAGTTCGGCCGGAAAGGCTTTATCCACGTCACGGAAAACCCGGAAGACGAGGATATCGACAGAGCCAGGCATGGTCTCCGGAAATGCCTTAAAGTCATGGTCTCGCGGATGTTCAGGGTCATCGTCCTGGATGAGATCAATGTTGCCCTTCATTTCCGGCTCCTTGAAGAAAAAGATGTCCATGATTTTCTCGATCAAAAGCCTGCGGACGTGGAGGTCATTCTCACGGGCCGGTACGCGCCCCCCTCCCTCATCAAGCGGGCTGATCTCGTGACAGATATGAAGGAAAGAAAACATTATTATTCCCGAGGCATCCGGGCACGGCCGGGCATTGAAAAGTAAGAAAGGAAAGCCCTGAGCAAAGCTCATGGAAAGAGAAAAATTTGAGAAACTCGTCGAAGAGGCTCTGGCCAGCCTTCCCCGCCGGTTCAGGAAGCTCCTCCACAACCTGGCCGTCATCGTCGAGGACAACCCGCCACGGGACATGTCATCCCGACGAACCTCATCAAGCAACCTGTTAGGCCTTTACCATGGCGTCCCTTTCAACCACCGGGGCTCTTATTACGGGAATGTTCCTCCCGACGTGATCTTCATCTACCAAAAGCCGATCGAGCAGATCTCGTCCTCCGATGACGAAATCAAGAAGCGAGTGAGGGAAGTTGTTCTCCATGAAATCGGACACTATTTCGGCTTGAGCGAGGAGGAGTTGCGTCAGATCGAGAACCGACTTCGATAGGATAGGGAGATGATCATGACCAAGAAGTTCAGTGGAATTTTCGCTGCTCTCACGACACCGTTTTCCGACGAACAAGTCGCCCTGAATAAATTCAGGGACAACCTTTCGAAATACAACAAGACCGGCCTGGCTGGCTATGTCGTCTTAGGCTCAACAGGTGAAGCTGTCTTCCTGAACGATAAAGAAGCGGAAGCGCTCATCGCGGAGGCGAAAGCGAACGCCGCTCCTTCCAAGAAAATCATCGTCGGAACGTCGAGGGAGTCCACTCGTGCGACGATCGAGTTCACCAACAGGATGGCCGGGCTGGGAGCAGACGCCGCCCTGATCAAGCCGCCCTACTACTACAAGTCCCTGATGACCCAGGAGGTCCTCAAGCGTCATTACCTCAACATTGCCGATAGCGTCAGCATTCCTGTCCTGATCTACAACATCCCTCAGAACACGGGTGTCCCGATCAGTCCGCATCTTCTTATCGAGCTCTCTTGCCACCCCAACATCGCCGGCTTTAAGGATAGCTCGGGCAATCTTTCCAACCTGACCGAAACGTTTCCCTCGCTGCCTGAAGAATTCAGCTTTCTCATGGGCGCTGGAGGCATCCTGCTAGCCGGGCTGATGATGGGCGCCTGCGGAGGAATCCTGGCCGTGGCCGCAGCTATCCCGAACCTATGCACAAAGTTCTATTCTCTCTTCAGCGAGGGAAAATTAGAGGAGGCCAAAAAACTCCAGCTCGATGTTGTCCCTCTCAATAAGCTGCTGACCCAGACTCTGGGTATACCCGCTATCAAGCATGCCCTCGACCTCGTGGGATTCTACGGCGGGCCGCCGCGGCCTCCTCTGCTCCCCTTGAACGAAAAAGCGAAGGGAGAGGTAGAGGACGAACTGGAGCGGCTCGGGCTTCTTTCGCGCTGACTCCTCAGCCAAAAAAAGCTGCGAAGGGTAGAAAAATGCCGAAAGAAACAAGGCCTTCAAGACGGGCGTTTTTAAAGACTCTTGCACTGGGGAGCTTGTCCGCCGTCTCGACCCTGACTGGATCTCAAGCCAGTCCGTCTCTCCAGAAAGCGCAGAGACGCGGGGACATGTACTACCGGAGGCTGGGCCGGACCGGCCTCTTCATCTCCGAGATCTCTCTGGGAGGAAGCCCCCTGCCTGATTGGTCGCTCTTCCTCGAGATCGTCGAGCGCGGGGTTAACTACATCGATACCTCCTGCACCTACAGCAACGGGAACAGCGAGCGACAGATCGGTCGGCTGTTCAAGGAGGTGGGAAGGGACAGAGTTTATGTCTGCACCAAGTTCCATCTCCGGGGCAACTGGAACGAGGCCTCCATCATCCAGTCAGTGGAGGGAAGCCTCAGACGACTCGGGACAGACACAATCGATGTTCTGGCCATCCACGGCGCCAGCCGGGAAGACGAACTTACAGATGAACGGGTGCTGGCGGCCTTTGACCGGCTTAAAAAGCAAGGGAAATTCCGATTCACCGGCCTTTCCTGTCATTCCAATCACCACCGCGTCATCACCCGGGCCGTTGAATGCGGCAATTATGACGTCGTCCAGCTGGGGTATAATGTCTTCGATATTGGCAGCCAGGAAAAAGAAGTCAAAACCTACCCTAATTATCTGGAAGAAAGCAGCATCCGCCGGCTTATCAGCCTGGCCGCATCAAAGGATATGGGCGTCATCGCCATGAAGACGCTCAAAGTGGGTGGCAAACGGCAGAACCTGGACGCGTACCGTGCAGGAACAACTTCTCTTTTCCAGGCCATGCTCAAATGGGTTCTGGAAAACAAGAACGTGACTGCCGTGGTCACTGAGATGATGAATAGGAAAGAAATGGAGGAAGACCTGGCCATGGTCGGGTCGTTGCTCCGCCCGGATGAGAGGTGGGTGCTCTACCAATATGTCGCTCGGAATAACCGGGACTATTGCCGGATGTGCGGCCGCTGCCAGGAAATCTGTCCTTCTGGCCTGTCCCTAACCGATATTTTCCGCTTTCTGAGCTATCATGAAAGCTACGGGAAAAACGACCTCGCCAGGGCTGCTTACCGAAAGCTGCCTCTTTCCCGGACCGCTCTTGCCTGCCAGAATTGTGGAGCTTGTGAAAGCGTTTGCCGTTTCGGCGTCGCAGTAAGGAAGCGCCTTCGGGAAGCCCATGCAACCCTGGCCGCATGAGCCTCTTTTGCCATTCCCTTTTTTAGAAATGACCGTGCCACCTGCTTCGACCGCCCTTCCCCTGCGTTATCTCGGCAGTTGGCTCAGGCAAGGCTGACTGGACACAAGAGACCTGCCCGCTACCGTTGCTCCCTTCCGGTCCTGGCGGGGTTTGCAGGAGGCTCTTCGCCCAGGGCCCCAACCGTCATCGCCACTTACCGAGACACAGTCCAGAAAAAGACCGGCCTCAGCCAGGCCTTCGACCCCACTGGAGCGGGTTGTGGGTTACAGGGCACCGCTAGCTCCCCGTCTAGCACGGTCAGAAGTATTATATCCCGGCCGGGAAATTTTTAGAAATGAATTTAATCTCAGAACCGGTAGGCCAGGCCGGCTCTAAAAATGAGGCCGTTCCAGAACCCCAGCTCTGCCTTGGCTATCAGACCGCTTGTGATCTCCCCTTTGACTCCCAGAGCCGCGTGAAGGAGGAGAAACAGATTGAGCTCGATGTCTCCTTCTTCCCGCAGTTCATCAAACGTTTTGGTTTCGCCGCCCTGGACCTGGCTCTGCACGCTTCCCCTCTTGTATGTCCCGGTGTACTCATACTTTGCTTCTCCCGAGAGCGGCCCGACTCCAAGGCCGAAAACGAAATAGGGAGTTACCCGCCAAGCGGGAGCAAAGTCCCAGCGAAAACTCAGGTTCGTCGTGACCGGATTTGTTTCTACATAGGCTTCTGCATCGACTGTGGCTTCGCTGCCGTCAGCATATCTTTGAACGACCTGACCCTGAACCGGAACTCTGACGTGGGTTTTCTCCAGGGAAAACCCCAAACTCATCGACCCGCGTCGGCCAAGGGGATAGAAGCGAATTTCCATTCCGTAATTCGAGCCTTCAGAATCAAGAGAGAAGCTTGACTCATAAGAGGAACGCGCCAGGGGGCCATAGCTTTTGCTCAGCTCATCGCTCAGGTTATCCCGGACTTCGTTGGCAACTTTTTTCGTCAAGGAAGATTCAAAAAGGCTCTTGACTGGATCGATACTCCAGCCAGAAAAATGGACCTCGATCTCCCAGTATCCGCCCTTTTTTTCTTCATAAACAGGGGCCTGGGGAGCCACGGCTTTTTCTGGCGAAGGCGCTTCTACCTTTTCCTTTCGGACCGGCTGCGGGATGGGAGGTGCGGCCGGCTGCGAGGCAGGCGCTTGTATTTTTAGCCCTTTCTTAACCTCGGAGAAAAGATCGACAAACGTCTGCGGATAGAAGAGAGCGGATATTTCCTTCTGCGGGTTTATTTCCAGGACTTTCCCTATCGATGTTTTGGCATTCTCGATGTCATTGTTGAAAAAATAGCAGAGCGAAAGCCCCATCCAGGCGCGTGAGAGGAGCATTTTATTATCCGTAATCTTGGTGATCTGAAGATAATTTTGCATCGCCTTCTGGTAATCGCCTTTGGAATAAAGCTCATCAGCCTGGGCGACGAGTGTCTCAGCCTGCGCTTCTTTTTCCCCGGCAGTCTGGGCAACGGACATCGTGGCTGAAAGAAGAAAAACGAAAACGAACAAAAGGGAGAAGATGAACCGCTCCTTCCTCATCATGCATCCTCCAGTCGTCGATTTTCTCATAAA
Source organism: uncultured Eubacteriales bacterium (assembly GCA_964550915.1). GTDB lineage: Bacteria > Acidobacteriota > Aminicenantia > Aminicenantales > UBA8522 > JARYMI01. The sequence continues at coordinate 6,786 of CAZKBY010000147.1, forward strand.
CGTTGGCCATCTTAATGATATCGACGC
>CAZKBY010000148.1:0-6811 GCA_964550915.1 uncultured Eubacteriales bacterium
ATAGCCTGACAAGGGATACCCAATTAGATTAAAATATCCTTGTCCCAGCCAAGTTTGATGAGCTTGATTTTGGCCGGGTCGCTCGTGCCGAGTTTATAATTCTTATCGGCGCTATAAATATTATCGGGTGGTGGGGAAATGGGCCATTCCTCGCCCTTGAATAGATTACGCTTGGCCTGGCAGATGCTCAGGCAGACGGTATCAACAGCCACGGGGTCGGTGGCGACCATGATGCCGCAATAATTCCAGCGATGGAGCGGGTTGATCTGCGGCCCCGGACCAAAATACGGCCGGAGTATGTCTACGATGATCAACCTTGTCTTCCCTTTCACCTCGGGGAAAAGAAAAATCTCACCGAGGTTTGTGCTCGGAGCGTGATACTTGGAGGGCTGGGGCGAGAAATTGATGTAATTCTTCAGCGAGACCGCGATGCCTGTCAGAGTATGCACTTTGACCGAGGGGACATTGATGAGCGCCGTGCACTTGGCCACCGGCAGGCCTCCGTCCTTGGCGAAAATGCGCTCTTTGGCGACGCCGGCCTCCCCCACTCTCTTCACGACGGCGTCGATGACCGCCTGGTCTGTATGGACACGCATCCAGTCGCAGCGGGTAAATTTCACTCCGACCGTATTGTCAGCCTGGACGAATTTCGACCAAGCGGTGGCGACTTCCGCTTCTCCGGAAAACTGTTTGATCGCCGTATCTATCATCTCCTGGACGACGGCTGGGTCAATCTTATCCCCTGCTCTGACGGCCTTTTCGTTCCGGACCAAGACAACTGTGCTCTGGGGATTCTCCGCTGCAAACGGCTCAACCCGGCCGCCCGAGGCGGCAAAAAGCTCCCTTTCTTTTCCCGTGAGCGCTATTCCCAGCGCGCCCAGGGCGGCGCCTTTTATGAAATCCCGCCTTGTGACCAGCGAGCTCTTTTCCCGTTTCCGCATGTTCTTTGTCCTCCCGTTTTATAAATTTCGAGAGACTTGTTTGGCAAGCCAATCGAGGGATGACTTTGTGTCGGCGTCAAGAACGATGATGAGATACTCGCCTTTCTGGACGATTCCGGCAAATTTTCCATTTTCGAGTTTTTTGGGCTGAACCTGGACATCGGGATTGAACCGCTCGAGCAGGAACATCTGGGCGAACCGGCCACAAACGTCGAAGGCTCTGGCGGCCGAAGGATATGATACAAGCAGCACGGACGCCCGGGCGCCGTCTTTTTCGTAACGGCCCATCACGACCTGCGTCTCCGGCGAGAGGTTAAGGATGTTGACATTAGCCAGATAATAATGGACATTCAGCGAAATGAGCGTATGGAAATAGCGGAGGCTATGTGATTTGAGGCCTTCCGTGGGGAGGGCAGTGAGGAGCTCGGGGCGTTTCCCTTCCTTCGGGATTGCTCGAGCGATTGAGTCGCCCATCTTCATGATGACAGCTTTTGCTTCTGGCGTCTCTTTATCGGCCAGGATTCGGACAAAAACAGTGTCTTTCCAGAAGCGGAGCAAGCCGGCGCCATAGATGGCCTCCTGCCCGACATCGGCTGCCTCGCCATCCATGTCCTGGGTGAACACGCCGAACGCATCCTCGGACGAGCCCATCTGATAGATCTCGGCGATGATGGAGGGGGCATCCGGTTTGGCGTACTCCCGGACAAATAAAAATTGAAAGTCGAAGGCCAGATAGATTTCCCCGGCTCCGTCCATGTAGTCGAAGATTGTGTCCCGACCAAAAATTTGGTCCTCGGCACCAGCTGTCCAACCATTGAGCTCCTGCGGCAAAGCCTGCCGGAGGAAAAATGAAGAAACGATCTTCTCTTTATCTTCCACCTGAGCCCAGCCGGAGGGGAATTCGGCGGATCGAAATCCGCTGAAAAGAATGAGCGCAAGGGAAGCCGCGCCTGCCCATGAATTTCTCATGAAAACACAACAATCTTGGCCTTAGCTTTACCACAGGCACAAGGACCTGTCAATTCAAGCGCCGCATCACCGGAGCGCGATTTTTCGTTTTCTTGACAGTCTCCGGGCTAAAACGTGATTTCGAACTCGGTGCCGCCGTCGCGGCGAAGCTCAAACTTCCCGTCCAACTGTTTAGTTAAATCGGCGACGACCTGGAGTCCCAGGGTTTGCGGTTTTTTGATATCGATACTCTCCGGCAACCCGTGGCCCGTATCCCTGACAACCAGATGGTATTTGCCGTCCTCGTCCCTGGACATTTTGATCACAAGCTCTCCCTCCCTCCCCCCGGGAAAGGCGTACTTAAGAGCGTTGGAGACGAGCTCGTTAACAATCAGGCCGCAGGGAATGGCCCGGTTGATATCCATCTCAATATGCTGGACGTCTATCCTGAAACGGACCCGCTCGGGATCTACCTCGTAAACGGCAAAAAGATGGGTGACCATCTTCTCGAGGTAATCGGCAAAGTCGATGCTGGAGAAGTCCTTTGACTGGTAGAGTTTCTCGTGGATGATGGCCATGGAGCGGATCCTTGTGTGGCTCTCGCTCAAGGCCTCTCTGGCTTTCTCATCCCTTGTCTGGCGGGCCTGAAGCCTGAGGAGGCTCGACATGATCTGCATGTTGTTCTTGACCCGGTGATGAATCTCCCGGAGCATGATGTCTTTCTCTTTAAGAGCAGCCTTGAGGACTTCTTCTGCTTTCTTCCGCTCAGAGATATCGCGGACGATGGCCAGCACCGTGGGCTTCCCGTTGAGCTCGAACAAGTGAAAAGAGCCTTCGGAGGGAATCCGGCGTCCGTCTTTGGTCATAAAGGTCTGTTCGAAAACCTGGTGTTTCTTTTCGCTGAGGATTCGCTGGCAATCGTAGACGTTCTCTTTCTCTTCCGGCGCGGCGAGATCGAGAGGGGAGAGCTCCAGCAATTCCTCCCTGGAATAACCTGTCATCAGGCAGGCAAGATCGTTGGCTTCAACGTATTTTCCCGGTTTTGTGTCCTTTGTGAGTTCGTAAACGAAGACGGCGTCGTTTCCGGCGTTAAACAAGAACCTGTATCTTCTCTCCGAGGCTTCGAGGGCGGAATAAAGCTGTTCCTCGATGGTGATGTCCCGGCAGACATTGGTAATGGCCACGATCTCCCCATTCCGGATCACGGGAGTAGCCGTCACCTGGAAGGCGGCATAGAGCCCGTACTTTCCCTTGAAGCGAAACTTGTCGACAACGAGAGTTTTCGCCCCGGATAATATCTTTTGGATATTTCCTAACGCCCGGGCGCTATCATCGGGATGAAGGATGTCGAGCTCGAGAATGTCCTTGCCGAGCAATTCTTCTCTGATCGCTCCAACGTAATCGCAAGCCGCTTTGTTGATTTCCATCAACTTGAGGTCAACGCCGTAAGTAAAAATGGGCTCACCGGCGAACTCATGGAGAATCCGGTACTTCTCCTCGCTCGCCCGAAGCGCCTCCTCCGCCCGCTTGCGCTCGGTGATATCGAGAAGTTGAGCGATTGTGCTTACTCTTCCCTTTGAATCTTTCACGATCGTCGCGCTGATCTCCACCCTTCTTTTCTCGCCGTCTTTTCTGACGACATTAAACTCATACCGAGGCGGTACCTCTTCGCCCCGCTGTCGTCTTACATACCGTTCCGCGACCAGACTTTTGCTTTCCTCGTCCAAGAACTCCCTGAAATCATGGCCAATGATTTCTTCGCGTCGATATCCTACCATCTCACAGAGCTTGTCATTCACATAGTTGAACTTATAATCCTCTCCCACAATCAGAACGCCGTTGTGCGAATATTCCACGACAGCTCGATAGCGCTCTTCGCTTTCCTGCAGCGCTCTCTGGGCTGCGCGCTCGTCGGTCTTGTCGCAGAAGACGAGCACGACGCCAGCGATGACGCCTTTCTCGTCACGGATCGGGGAGCCCGCGTCGGCGATGGGAATCTCGCGTCCATCGCGCGCGACAAGAATCGAGTGATTGGCCAGGCCCACAACGATCCCATCACGGAGCACGTGCTCGACAGGATTTTCAGCCTCAGCCCTGGTTTCCTCGGTGATGATGTGAAACACCTCTTTTAGAGGTTTCCCCCTGGCCTCGGCCTCTCTCCAGCCGGTCAGGCGCTCGGCCACCGGATTCATCATCTTCACAAGCCCACTTGTGTCTGTCGTGATAACAGCGTCGCCGATGCTGTAGAGGGTCGTGCGCAATTCTTCCTGGGTTTCCCTGCGCTCTCTTTCCGACTCGTACAGCGCGCCATAGAGGTCGGCCTGCCGCTGCCTGTAGCCGAGTGAAGTCACGGCGGCGGCAAGCAGGATGAGAAATGCGACAAGAAGGATGGTGATTCTGGCACGGTAGCGCATCTCGGCCAGAATCTCCGAGGCGTCCATCTTGGCCACCATGAACCAGGTTGAGCCGGGCACGGGGCGCAGGTCTGCAAGGACCTTTGCGCCGCGGTAATCCCTGCCTTCAAACTGACCTTCTGTTCCGAGCGCCGCCCGGACTGAGGGAAGCGTCGCCCGGCTCAGAGGAAAGCGAACCGAGAGAGCAGCACCAGCACGGTGGCGCAGCTCATTTAAAAAGACAATCTCCTCCCCTTCCCGCCGGACAAGGAGCGTCTCTGCGGTCCGGCTGGGTGTGGGCCAGGACTGGACAAACGGAAACAGGAAGGCTTGCGCGTCACTCCTTAAAACCAGGGCTCCAATGGGTAGACCATCTGCATTCAGCACAGGAACGACGCAATCCAAGCAGAAAATACCGGAAGGGCTGCGGAAGAGATCAGTGAGCACAGCCTTTCCCCTTCCAACAGCCTCTTCTATGGCTCCCCTCGTTTCGGATCCCAGCGGTCGGGCACCTCCTTTGGCAGCAAGAAGAACTCGGCCGTCCAGGTCGAGAAGAAGGACATGGGCGTAACCGAAGACCTCTTTTGCGAGCTCCAGGCGCTTCAAGATGTCCTGGCGGAGAACGAGGTTGCCGCGATTCCCCAGCCATCCTTCCACTGCCTTCCTGAAAAAGGGGCTCTCGGCAAGATTCCGGGCATCCCCCAGCCGCTCCATCCTCCATTGAGCGATCCCGCCGGCTTTCAGCTCGCCAATGGCGGCAAGATCCTGGAATTTCTCCTCCCGTATTTGCTTCGATTCTATAAAGAAATATAGGTAGCCGAAAGCAAGCAGGGCAAGAGAAATCAAGACGAATACGACTGTCCATATTCGCCTGGCTGGTTTGAGAGAAAATTCCCTCTCTGCCATTCTATTTCTTCTTTGTATCTGTGTGCGCAAAGGAATGGCCAGGAAAACGAGCCGCCCTCATCCCTTTATCAGGCCATCACGTATCCGTTGATCAATTGTGATTAAATTATACAGCATTCGGCCCCAAGTTGATAAGATTTTTTTTTATTTTGATAGTTGTTCTGATCTCTACTGTTCAAAAATTTCGTAGCCCTAGAGTGCCGGCTATCGTTCGAGCAAGCACAACTTGGCACACTGAACATAATCGTCGAGAAGCTCTTCAAACATATCCGGGTGTTTTTCCTTGAGCTCGATGGCATAGTCCAGGAATTTCTTGATGCCGTCCTCCAGGACCTTCCGGCTCTTTCTCATCAAGGCATCGTTGTGCGCCGCTGCCTCGATGAACTCGCTTGCGGGATGCGTTTCCTTCACCAGGAGAACGTCCTGGATGAAGTTGAGGATGTAAATCATGTCCACAATGATATCCTCAAAATTGTAATGAATGGCCTGGGTCAAAAATTGTTGCCAGACAGGCTTGGCCATGACATACTCCATGATGACGGGTTCCATGGCCGCAAGCGATTGGTACTCGACTCTTTCCGCCTCTTTTCTCATCCTCTTGAGCTCGGCGAGTGAGGCGTATTTGATCAAGGGCATGGAAAGAGCCGGGGATTTGAGGGCGTCAAAGTTTCTGATGAAAAGAGACCTCATCTCCGCCCGGAAAAGATGACTCTTGATAAACATCAGTTGGCGACGCTTTTCCCGGGCTGCCCGCCGCTCCAGGAGCCTCTCCACGATGAAAACGGCCAGGAGGACCTCCAGGGGGATGGCCGCCAGGTGGAGGAAGAATTCCTCATGAGTGAGTTTTTCAACGTAGAGAAAAAGAAGGGCGGCTAAGATGAGGACAAAGGCGAAGATCGTGTTGATTTTCTTGTCCATCTCAGATTCCCTGAAAAACAAGACTCCGGCAGTGCTTATAACATAGGGGCAAAGCGGGCGTCAATTTAAAAGTCGGGTTGGCTCCAAGTCTTTATAATTCAGCGCTTGAGGACATCGATATTGACGACCGGGTTGACTTCATTCCAGCCGCGATCCGGTTGAGAATCGTACCGGGCGGTCCCGTAGACGCGCACCCAGCTTCCTTCCGGGGGAATAGCCATGGCGCCAGGGTTCCAGACCTCGCAGATCACAAAGGGCTCGGATCTGTGCTGGATCTCCACGAGCTTGATATGGAGGGTCTTTTCCCGCTCGTCGAAATAGACGGCTCTCACATAGCCTTCTGTGACGACCTGGGGTTTGGTGTTCAACGGGAACTCGGAGATACGGAGGGGGGTGAAGCTGCGGAATTCCTGAATGCTCGATGGCCCGAGAGCTTCGCCCTTATCCCTCAGGACTCGCGTCCGGTATGACACCACGAAGAGAACAGCTTGGACCAGAACCAGCACGATGAGAACCTTGACAACGAGCGGTGTCGACAGCAACTCGAAGATCGTCCTCCTGCTCTGAACACCAACGCCACGCCGCCTGAGGGCCTGGCCGATATTCTGCCAAAGCTCCCTGAACTCTGGCGGTTGATGGCCGGCCTTCGGGCCGAGCCGCCCGAACTGCTGTCCGGCTTGATGCCCGAGGCGCACTCTCTGGAAC
>CAZKBY010000149.1:0-6770 GCA_964550915.1 uncultured Eubacteriales bacterium
CAGCAACGTCTCTCATCTCTCTCTCCTAACTTGCTTTCTTGATTTTCTGGCGGAACTTGGCGTAGGTTCCATAATCCAGGTAGCAACGGTTCTTTTCGAGCAGTTCCCTTGTTTTCGGAGCGAGGTTCCTGACCTCCCCAATCCTTTCCGTCACCCGGAAAACGAAGGCGTCACTCCCAGCGCCCGAGCCGAAAGAGACAATCAGGACGAGGTCCCCGGGATTGGAGATGTCCAGAGTGGCGGTCAGGCCGAGCGGCGAAGAGCCGGAGTAGGTGTTGCCGAGCTTGTTGACCAGCCAGCCCGGCTCGATCTGCTTCTTTTCAAACCCCAACATTTCGCCGACGCGGAAAGGAAACTTGCCGTTGGGCTGGTGGAAGATGACATAGGTAAAATCAGAGGGCTTAAGCCCTGATTTCTCCATGATTCCCTTCGCGGCGCCCATGATATGTTTGAAATAGGCCGGATCGCCAGTGAACCGTCCGCCGTGCTGCGGATAGTACTGGTATTCGCGGCGCCAGAAGTCCGGGGTATCGGTCGTGTAAGAATACGTATAGAGAGCCTCCGCCACAACGTTTTCCCGTCCAAAGATAAAGGCAGCTGCGCCGGCTGCGGCCGTGTATTCCAGGGCATCGCCCGGAGCTCCCTGGGATGTATCCGCGCCCACAGCCAGCCCATATTTAATCTCACCGGCTTTGACCAGCGTCAGGACGACAAACATCCCTTCTGTGCCTGCCTTGCAGGCGAACTCGAAATCAGCCGTATGGACTTCGGGCGTGGCGCCGATGGCTTCAGCCAGGACCGTCCCGCTCGGCTTCACCGCATAAGGGTGGGACTCCGAGCCGATGTAGACCGCGCCAATCTCATGGGAGTCGATGCGCGCCCTCTTCAGAGCGTTTTTCGACGCTTCGACCGACATGCTGATTGTGTCCTGGTCGGGCGAGGGAACGGATTTCTCTTCGATGAGCAACCCTTTCCTGTAGCTTGCCGCGTCAGCGCCCCAAACTTTGGCGATCTCTTCGACTTTAATTCGGTAGCGAGGGATCGAGGCGCCGTAACCGACGATTCCTTCCATGAATTCCTCCTTGAGAAACGAATATCCCTCCTAAAAAGAGAAAAATATCCTGGCATATCTTATATTTTAAGTCAAGCCAAAAATCAGGTTTGACAGCCGCAGAAGGCCGGCCTACAATAGCTAAAAAAGGAGAAAAATCAAGGAACTTTCTGCGGGCGATTTTCGTCTACCAGGATGAAGTGAGTGGATTTGAACGAGGTCATCAAAGAATGCCTGGAAGGCAAGGAAGGAGCCTGGCGAATGCTCGTTGACACATACTCCCCAAGGGTCTTCAACATGGCCTACCAGTTCGCCGGAAGCTTCGAGGAGGCCGAAGACCTGACTCAGGATATTTTCTTTAAGCTCTACAACTCCCTGTCCAAGTACGACCGGGCGAAAGACTTTACGGCCTGGCTCCTGACGCTGGCCAAGAACCATCTCATCGACAGCTACCGCCGGACGAAGTGGGAAAAGGCACACCGGGACGCGTTCGACGAACACCTGGCAAGCCCGAACCCGGCCGGAGATCCCGAAGCCGTGCTGCTCAAGGAAGCCAGCCGGAAAGCGGTCTGGAACGGATTGAACAGCCTGCCGGCTGAGGCCAGGATGGCTGTCATTCTCCGGGATATCCAGGGGAAAACCTATGAGGAGGTTGCCGAAATAATGAGTGTTCCGATCGGAACGGTCAAATCAAGGATCAACCGGGGAAGGCTGGAGCTGGCGAAAATTCTAAGCCCGGGGAAGGAGACGATCCATGACCTGTGACAGGATCGAGGAGCTTCTTTCTTCTTATTTAGAGGAGGAGCTTGACGCAGCCGCGAGAAATCGTGTCGAGGAACACCTCAAGACCTGTCCCTCATGTTCTTCTCTTCTCGCCGGCCTAAAAGAAGCTCAGGCGGCTCTTCGCACCTTCCCCGAGCTTGAAGTCAGCCAGGGCCTCAAGTCAAAGCTCTATGCCATCCCGGAAGAGAAAAAGCCTTCGAGGTTCAGGCTCAAGCTCAGCCTGGACTTCCTGCTTCAGCCATCGCTCCAGCCTGTGTTCGCTGCGGCCACGGTCTTCATGATCCTTGTCTCATTTTATGTTTTCAACCCGAACAAAAAAGCCATCGACCGGTCCATCGACCGCAACCTCCATCTCGGTTACAGCCAGGTGGAGAAACTCTACGCCAAGGCCGGCTTCTGGGCGGACCGGCTGAAGGCATACAAAGACAACATCCTCGTTTCTATCAAGGAGTGGAGTCTTCTCGGCGGAAACGAGGACCAAACCCTAAAAGAGGAGGAATCACCATGGAAGAAAAGGTCGTCGTGAAAGAACCCGTCAAGTCGCCGACTCTGGCCGGGATTCTCTCGGCTCTTTTTCCCTTTGGCATCGGCGCTTTCTATAACGGGGAGGTCATCAAGGGGTTTATCTATCTTTTCATCTTTGCCGGGCTAGTGACTATGCAGCAGCATGGCAGCGCCCAGCCGTTTGCCGGGCTCGTCCTGGCCGGGTTCTATTTTTTCCAGATCATCGATTCGGTCAACGTGGCCAGACGCATCAACCGCCGGGCTCTTCAAGGCGAAGGAGCCAAAGAAGAGGAAGAGGACGTGACCGCGGTCGTCAAATCTGGTTCAGTCTTCTGGGGAGCCCTGCTCATCCTCGTCGGCAGCATTCTGCTCTTGGGCAATTTTGAGGTCGTCAGCTACGATAAGATCTTCGATTTCTGGCCCGCTGTGGTCATCGTCATCGGCCTCAAGCTCATCGTTGACTATTTTTCCAAGGCCAGATAGAAAAGGCGAAGGAGGACACAATGGCCAAGAAACAACGAGACGCGTTGGCCTGGGGCATCATTCTTATCGTCATCGGGCTCATCTTCTTCCTGGATAATCTCGATGTTGACATCTGGGACCTCGTCGCCCGGCTCTGGCCCGTGGCCCTGATCGTCTGGGGAGTCTGGAAGCTCTATTTCGGGCTGAAGGAAAGGCGGGAGGAAGCCGAGGTCTCCAGAGACACGAAGGATCAACCATGAAAGCTCGGGAAATCGTCCTGCTTGTCCTCATCATCGCCGCTGGCGTCTTCTTTTATCACGCCAAGACGGGAAAGCTCGACTTCGACTGGGAAGACTATATCGCCCTCGACTGGAACGAGTACAACTACGAAGAATCGCAGGTCATCGAGCCCCCCTTGCCCCCCGCCCTCAAGGTCCTCAATGCCCACGGGGATGTTGAGATCAGAGGAATAGAAGGTGACAAGATCATTTTTACTTTTAAAAAGAAAATCTGGCGGCGGAACGAGGAAAGAGCCCGCCAGGTAGCTGAAAAGCTTCATCCTGTTGTCGAGAAAGACGATTTCTTCCTTACCCTGAGCACAAATAGGGATGAATTCAAGAAAAGGAACTTCGAGACGAGCTTCATCCTCACCGTCCCGGTGAACATGGACATCGACGTCAGGAATTCCTACGGGCTGGTCATGGCAGAGGCTGTCGGAAAGGCCGCGATCTTCAATCGTCATGGGAAAGTCAGCGCGGCCAAAGTGGCCGGCGAACTCAAGCTGGAGAACAGTTATGAGGATGTCGATGTCGAGGCCATCCAGTCAAATTGCTGGATAACGAGCAAACACTCGACCCTCCTGGCCAGGGGAGTGACAGGAGAGATGACAATTGATCAGGCCTACGGCGCGATCAGACTCCTCGATGTCAGCGGGAAGGTTGAGATTGACGCCCCCCATACTGAAATAAGCGGGGAAGACCTCCCCGGCGCGCTCGACATCCGGAACTCCTACGAAAAAATTTCCCTCTCCCGCGTCGGCCCGACGACGATCGACAGCCGCCATGCCGTCGTTGACATCGACGACATCACCGGCAACCTGGAAATCAGGGATGACTATGGACGGATCAAACTGAGCCGCCTCAACGGGAACCTCTGGATTTCAGGCAAGCACCTGGCTGTTCACGGCCGAGCGATCGGGGCGCAGGAAATCTATGTCTCGTCCTCTTATGAAGACGTTGAGCTCATCGATTTTTCAGGAAAAACCACAGTCCTGCTGTCTCACGGGAAGGTCAGCCTGACTCCCCTGCCGATCACCGCGGCCATTGAGGTCCGTTGCGACTACTCCCCCATCACGCTGTATTGGCCGGCCGGAGAGAAATATCCCCTCGAAGCCCAGACCAAAAACGGCGATATCTACTGGCGGCTGCCCGGGAATATCGCCATCGAGGAACAAAACAGCCTGACCAGGGCCCGCGCTTTTGCCGAGATTGCCGACAAACCCCGGCTTTTCCTTTCCACAACCTACAGCGACATCCGTATCGAGGAGGGCTTTCCCAAGTAGGAAGGGGTTTATTTCTCTTTGTTTTTCAGGTTGTATATCTTGTAAGTGAGATAGCCGGTGATCTTGATGTTGAAATAAGAGATGAGGTTCGTGACATCTTTCTTGTACTTTGTGACATACCGGACAAAATCGTTTTCTTTCTTGAAGTGGAGAAGGTTCTCGAATTCTTCCACCTCGTCATGGAGCTCAATGATATAATGATTGATCGTCCGGTACTGGGCGTTGATGTCGATCAGGTCTTTCTCAACAAGCTTGTTGAAATCAAGGTAAGGCGGGAGCGATTGGAGGATGAGCAGGCTCTCCGAACGGAGCTCGTTGACCAGCTCTTTGATCTCCTGGAAGAACGATTTGTATTCCAGGGGATTCTTTAGTTTCTCCTGAGCCTTGTCAATCAGGACTTCGTTCTGGTCTTTCAGGGAAACGATCATCTCCTTGACGCCAAAATACTTCCGCTTGAAATTGAACAGGTCGATGAAATCCCGGCCGATGTAGATCTTGTCCTCGTAGTGGGTCGTCAGTTCCATGGGCGAGTTTGTGTAGAACTTGATCTCAAACCGCCTGCCGCCCGAATCTTTCTCCCTCAGCCTGGCCAGGACAAGATAGTTGTTCTGCTCGACGAAATAGCTGTTTATGTCCAGGAGGACGGAATAGATGGCCAGGTTCTGGACGATGCATTCTCTGACATAATCGAGCAACGGCTCTTTCCTGGAAATAAAATCCGCGATCTCGTCGTTCGGCGTCGGGTTGAGGACAGAATAGGAGGGCGAGAGGAGGAAAAGGACGGGGCCGGCGCCCAGCTCAAGGTGGAGGTTCTTCAGCACCTTCTGGTGGAGGTCATCCAGGACGAGCGGCCGCAGAGGCGGAAGCCCCTCGACATCCAGCTTGGAGAGTTCCTCAATTTCGTTCATGTTTCCGCCTCATTCCCTCGCCTGAAATCCTATCACCGGGAATCGAAAAAATCAATACTCAAGCCCTCGTCAGGCTCTCCGCCTCCCGAACGTCCATTCTTCGCTGCCGTATTTCGTCCTCTCGATGTCCTCGATCATTTTCATCTCTTCAGACGCAAAACTCTTCGGCTTGAAGGTGATCCCGAAATAATCGGCGATGCCTCGCCTCAACCTGTCCACGGCCCAGTCAAAGCTCACCGGCTTCCCCAGGGCCTCGGACAGAGAAACCATCCGCAGCCGGCCAATTTTTTCTGAAGGAGCCAAGACCTGTCTTAAAAGCTCCTCTTCGTTCTCCAGCAGGATGGAGCCATGCTGGAGAAATTTCCGTCCGACCCTTTTCTGGGCGCTGCCGATGATCTTCTTGCCGTCGATTTCAACCTCATCGCGGGCGGGGTAGGAAAAACAAGGGAAATTTCCCTCTCCATAAAAAGAAGGGGCTGGACCGGCCAGCCTGGCAGAAAGGCCCATTTCTTTTAATCCGTTGATCAGAGCGTGGGAGATCAGCCGATATGATTGGGCCAGAGTGGATGAAAAAACCTCAATGTCCGAGGAACAAATTGAGTAGGTCACATCCCGGTGGTGAAGGACGAGCTTGCCGCCTGTCATCCTCCGCACAACATCAATCCCGTGCTTCCGGCAGGCATCCAGGTCGACGACTTTTTCGGCGACCTGGGAGTAGCCCAGTGAGACCGTCGGCCTTTCCCACTGATAAAAGCGGACGCGCGTTTGAGGCTCGCAACCAAGAGAGCGGAAGAGGTATTCATCGACGGCCATGTTCAGCGGGCCCGCCAAGGGGGTTTTATCGACGATTTGATCCCAGGTTTTCAAGGCAACGATCCCATGTCCTATTCTAACTCGGATGATCCTTGGAATAAAAAAAGCGGGCAACGGGATTCGAACCCGCGACTCCGAGCTTGGGAAGCTCGTACTCTACCGCTGAGTTATGCCCGCCCGGTGTCGGCCGATTGTGACTCAGCCGGCACGTCTTATTTTACGGCCTATCGTTGGGTTTTTCAATCACTGAGGTTAGATTGTAGCAACAACTCCATAATCACGACATCCCGCCAGATTCCATCGAGCTTTCATTGCGATTCCTGACCGATTATATTTTCGGTCGCTGCTAAAATCAATCAGCATCAGATCGCGGCTGAGCCTGTTCAAGAACCGAAAAATGCTCTAAAATAAAAATATCAGAATGCGGAAAGGATTGCAGCCATGATAAAAATGCCGTCCAGAATCGTTATAGCAGCATTGTTCGGCCTCGTGGTCACCGCAGGCCTGCCGCTCTCGTCCCAGCCGGCGGAAAAGCCAGGGATATTTCAGGCCGATAGAAAGATCGTTGTCGACGGAAGCATGGATGATTGGACCGGGGTTCAGGAATGGCCGGTTAACCAGGCCATCGACGGAAGCCGGCTGGAGCCTTCGGCCGACATCGCAGCAGAGGCCCGTTTTTCGTTCGATG
>CAZKBY010000150.1:0-6760 GCA_964550915.1 uncultured Eubacteriales bacterium
TCTCGCCAGCCGACAACAAATCGGCTGATAACCTGGCCAAAGCCCTCAAGCGTTTTACTAAGGAGGACCCGACTTTTCGGTCCTATGTCGACCCTGAATCCCGGCAGACAATCATCCAGGGCATGGGCGAGCTTCACCTCGATGTCTATCTGGAACGAATGAGAAGAGAATACAATGTTAGCCTGGAAACCGGGATGACCGAAGTGGCCTACCGGGAATCGATCTCCCGCCCCGCCGATTTTGATTACACCCATAAGAAGCAAACGGGCGGCGCTGGCCAGTATGGCCGGGTCATCGGCTCGATTGAGCCTCTGGCTGAAAAAAATTATGAATTCGTGAACGAAGTCAAAGGCGGCCGGATTCCCCGGGAGTTCATTCCCGCCTGCGACAAGGGCTTCCAGGCCACACTCAGGAAAGGCAAGCTCATTGGCTTTCCCATCGTCGGCGTCAGAGTCAGGCTTCTGGACGGCCAGTACCACGATGTCGACTCCTCAGACTTGGCTTTTCAGGCTGCCGCCCAGGGAGCCTTCTGGCAAGCTTATGCGAAGGCCGGGCCTCAAATTCTTGAGCCGATCATGAAGCTCTCAGTAGAAGGGCCAACGGAGTTCGTCGGCAGCATCTTCGCCAGTATCAACCAGCGCCGTGGCGTAATCATCAGCTCGGTTGAGGATGGCCTGATGGCCCGGGTCGACGCCGAGGTCCCGCTCAGAGAGATGTTCGGTTATTCGACGGTCCTGAGATCGCTAACTCAGGGCAAAGCCGAGTTCACCATGGAGTTTTTGAAGTACGCTCGGGTCCCCGCTTTCCTCACTGAGAAGCTAATCACCGAAAGTCAAAGGAGCCAGAAAGAATGATCAGAGAGGAATTCATTAAGAGGAGCCCGCTTCGAATCCTAGAGGAATCCATCCACGGCGGGCTGGGCAGAGGGAGCCTTGGAGTTCTGGCTTCAAGGAAAGGCGTCGGGAAGACGGCTTGCCTGGTTCAAATCGCAACCGACAAGCTCTTGCAGCAGAAATCCGTCATCCATGTTTCTTACTCGAGCCGCGTCGATTATATCCTCAAGTGGTACGAAGATATGTTCCGCGAGATCGTCTGGCGTCTTAACCTGGAATCAGCCGCCGAAGTCCGTGACAGTGTTGTCAAAAACCGGGTCATCATGAACTTCAGTCAGGAGGGAACCAGGACAGACCAGGTCCTGCGCAGCCTGGAAGCCATGATCACCCACGGCAAATTTGCTGCCGAGACGATCATCGTTGACGGCTATAATTTCCTCGGGTCCTTACCCGGGGACCTCCAGAAATTCAAGCATTTCGCGGCCGGCATGGGATTGGAGGTCTGGTTCAGCGCTTCGCTCAAAGGGGAGGAGCCGCTTTTCGATAACGCTGGGCTGCCGAATGAACTCAAGCCTTTTCTCGACGAGATCGATGTCTTGATAACATTGAGGTTCAAGGATAACAGGGTCAAGCTGGAGGTCGTCAAAGACCGGGACTATCCTGCAGCCGGCGAAATCAAGATCAGCCTCGACCCCACCACTCTCCTCATCGCCGGAGCCTGAACTTAAGCATCTCGTTTTCTGCTCGGCCTGCCTAATATAGGCGGAAAATATTTTGAATTCTTATCATCAAATCAGCCTTGACTTAGGTCTGATGTCAACTTAGACTCTTAGGAAAAGGAGGCGAGCATGTGTAAATTCCTCTACGTAAAAAATATAACTGCTATCATTACAATGATGCTTCTACTTGTGCCGGTAACATTCAGCCAGCAGAAAAAGCCTTTCGAGCCCGAGGATCTTCTGAGGCAGAAAAATCTTTCTGATCCACAGATCTCGCCTTCCGGAAAATGGATAGCATTCGTCGTATCAAGCTTTATGGAAAACCGTCGATCCGGCTCCGACATCTGGCTCGTTTCACGGGACGGTCAAACGTTAAAACAGGTCACGCTCAATCCTGAACGTGACACTTCTCCCCGTTGGTCGCCGGACAGCAGCATCCTGGCGTTTATCTCCCGGACCAAACAAGATGAGTACAGCCAGCTTTACTTTTATTCGATCGAGACTGGACGATTGGAAAGAAAAACTTCAGAGGAAGGAAATATCTCAGATTTTAAATGGTCGCCTGATAAAAAGAGCATTGCCTTGGCCAGAACCGATGCCCTGACACCTGAAATGAAAGCAAAACAGGCCAAGGGAGATGACGCTTTTATCGTGGATAAACAACCCCGGCACACACGCCTCTGGATACTCGACGTCGAAACAGGCAGTACCCGTCTGCTCACTCATCAGGACCAGACCGTTTTTCATTTCAACTGGTCACCGGACAGCAGATGGATCGCGGCGCTTGCCTCTGCCATCCCGACCGCTGAGGGGCACGAATATCAGAGCCATCTCGGCCTGATCGATGCGCAAACCGGAGATGAAACCGTTCTGACGCGCAAAACCAATGCGCTGGCTGATCCCTGTTTTTCGCCGGACGGTGGGTGGATCGCTTACATCGGCCCCATCGGAACGTTCAAGGAGCGCGGGATCGTGAAGGTCATCTCTGTCCAAGGTGGCGAACCGCTCGAGCTGCTTAGAGACTATCCTGGTAATGTCTGGGATCTCACCTGGCATCCCAGGGAGAAAAAAATATTGGCTGCTGTTGCCCGAGGACCTCACAACTACCTCATCACCCTGGACCTGGAAGGCCGCGCTCAAGACATGGTTGAAATGGACCACTCCATGATCCCTTATTGGGGACACTACTGGTCGGTAAGCAGTGAAGACGGACATGTGGCGTTTTTAAGCGAGACTGAAGAATATCCGAGGGAAGTCTGGTTATATGATGTGCATAAAAAGCAGAAAAACCAAGTAACCCATCTTAATGATTATGTTGAAAACATTGAACTGGGAAGCGTTCAGTCCCTGACGTGGGTTAATGCTGAGGACAAAGCTCAAGTCTTCGGGATTCTGGTGTTGCCATCCAAGTTTGATCCTTCCAGGAAATATCCCCTGGTTGTTACTCTCCACGGCGGTCCTGCTTATAACTGGGGGATCGGCAACCAGGTCAGCAGTTGGGCCCAGTTGTTCGCCTCGAACGGATACATGGTCCTGTTGCCTAATTTCCGGGGAAGCTCGGGCTCGGGTATGGATTGGATGATGGCTAATGTCCGCGACTGGGGCAGAGGCCCCATGAGCGATGTGATGAGCGGTGTCGATCACCTCATAGAAAAAGGCTGGGTGGATAAAGACCGGCTGTTTATCCAAGGCGGAAGCTACGGCGGTTACCTCACCTTCTGGATAATTACCCAGACACCACGGTTCAAGGCCGCTTTTGCCAGGGCGGGGATAGCCAATCTGGCGACAGAGTATGCCCTGACTGATGAGCCGACATTTTCCCTGGGATATTTCCTGAAGAGCCCTTATGAGGATCCGGAAATCTACAAACAGAACTCTCCTTTAACCTATGCGTCTCAGGTCAAAACGCCGCTCCTCATCGCCCACGGCGAAAGAGACCTGCGTGTCCCCATATCTCAGGCCTATGAGTTTTATTCCGCCTTAAAACATTACGGCGCCCCAGTCGAGATGGTCGTTTATCCGAGAGAACCCCACGGGATAGGAGAGTACGCGCACCAGATCGATCTCCTAAACCGCCTGCTTGCCTGGTTCAAACAACACGACGTGAAATAGTCCCGTTGTTTATTTCCGGAGAAGGTGGCGCTCGAAGAAGGCCACGGTGCGGCGGCAATAGTCGGCGCGGCTCGACTCGGTTCTGAAGCCGTGCCGCTCCATCGGGTAGACCATCACTTCGAATTCCTTTTCAAGTTCAATGAGCTTCTGGATGAGCCGCGCGGCGTCCTGGAACTGGACATTCTCATCGATCAGGCCGTGAAGGATCAAGAGCTGGTCCTTGTCGATTTTAGAATGATCCACCCATATGACCTTGATTTCATCCGTGTCCATGGCCGGATCATAGGGGACGATGTCCATCCTGTAAGAATGAGGGGAAGGCATACTGATATACGGGTGTCTTGTAGATTTCTGATTTATCAGGGGCGCTCGCCCGAAGTGCACTCAAGAAAACAAATACAGAAATGGTGGTCAAAGTCCTTAATTTCTTTTGAAGATCGCGTAATCCATGGTTTTATGTCCTCTCATGTGAATTGGATATCCGCGAATACAATCGTATTTTATATCCACAGAAAATAGCTTTGTCCAGCTCAAGCCCAACAATAGAGCCTTGAAGGATCTATAAGGACTTTCTTCTTAGAATGCCGCGAAAGACCCGGTGAATAACCGCTAGTTTCAGTTTACACATCAGGAAGGCTGCGCTATGATAATAAGCCCACGCGCCCGTAGCTCAGTGGATAGAGCGGTGGACTTCGAATCCAAAGGTCGGGGGTTCAAATCCCTCCGGGCGCGCTTCCTTGAAAGTTCAATCTCGTGGAATACCCTTGCGATTTCATGCAAGCAGTCTAAGGAGGAATGCCTAGACGCCTCTATCCCTGAGACAAAGTGGCCAATGAATAATCTCTACGGTGATTTAATCTTCTCCCCCGTCATGGGGTCGCGCAGGCTGATCCGGTGGACCTTTCCGAATTGATCGAGGCCGCCCGGCAGTTTATCCGAACCCTTGTTACACGGTTCCCAGTCGCCGACGACCATGATGGCTATTTTATCGGGATGGATGTATTTTGTCGCGACTTCCATGACTTTCTCTTTGGTCACGGCTTTGATTTTGTCCCGATAGGTCTTGTAGTAATCCATCGGTTTTCCCTGCATCTCGAGCGTGGCAAAATTAGACATAGTCATCTGCGGAGACTGGAAGTTATCAGAAAAGCTCTCCAGGTAATAGTTGATCGCCGTTTCCATCTCTTCATCCGCAACGGGCTCTTTCCGGATGCGCTCGAGCTCTTTGAGAATCAGCGAGATTGCATAGCCGACCGTAGCGGACTTAGTCTGGACATAGCCGGAAAATGTGCCGGGAAATCCCCAGGTGTAAGTAAAGCGACTGCCCTGATTGTAGGACAGGCCTTCGTCAGACCGAACTTTAGAGGTGATCCGGGAGGTGAAGCTGCCTCCGCCTAAGATAAAGTTCATTACCTGGACAGCGAAGTAATCGGGATTGATGTCCTCGATGCCCAGGTGACCGAGGCTGATGTAGCCCTGGTTGATCGCCTTCTGGATGAAATAAACTCCCGGCTCAAATGGCGGGAACTGCTTGGAGAGGGGTGGCAGGACCAGGCTCTTGTTTTTCCAGTTGGCGATGAGTTTGTTAATTTTGTTCTTAAGTTCAGCTTTGTTGAAATCACCGCTGGCCGCAAGAATGATATTCTTAGGGAAAAAGTACTGGCTATGAACAGCTTTGAGGTCAGCGGCCAAAATTCCCTCATAGGTTTTGCGAGTCGGCTCCCAAGTGAGGGGATGATCGCCGTAAAGAAGGCGGGAATATTCACGAGCGAGAACATCGCTGGGCTGGTCGTTGGCCTGCCTGAGCTGTTCGATAAGGTGGGCCTGGCCGAGTTTGAAGGCATCTTCTCTAAACTCCGGGTTCATCAGGACATCAAAAAAGATGCCCAGCCCCTCGTCAAGATCTTTGCTCAATACGAAAAGCGAAAGCGTGGATGTCCGTTGGCTCACGGAGAAGGAAAGAGAGCCGCCGAGAAATTCAATCCGCTCTTCGATGACGCTGCCATCCTTAGTTTTGGTGCCGCCTTTAATCAGTGTTTCGCTCATCAGAGAGCCAAGGCCAGCCTTATCCTTGGGAACGTAAAGGTTTCCAAAGTTGATAATGGCCGAGATGTTGACGAGGGGCAGGCTGTGGGCTTCCTGGATATAAGCTCTGAGCCCGCCAGCGAGCTGTGTCCGAAAAGCTTTGGGGTCAGGTGGATCGAATTTGAGAGCGGGGAATTTAAGGTCAGAGGGCTTCTCCACCTGGCCAAATCCGGCTCCGAGTCCCAAAAAACAGACGACTATAGCGATGAACGTGATTTTTTTCATTGTCATCCTCCTTTTCTACCGTCCCAACTTCCTGGTGTAGATGGCCGTGAGACTGTTATCCTTGACGAAATATTTAGCTGCCACACGCTTAATATCATCGTTTGTCACTTTTTTTAACTCATCGAGGTCACGGAGAAGCGCTTTCCAGCCGCGGTTGAGTTCAGCCCGTCCGACGCGGGAAGCCAGGCCCATCGAGCTTTCCAGGCTGCCGAGGAACATGGCTTCGGAGCGATTCTTGGCTTTCTGAATCTCTTCAGGCGTTACACCATCCCTCTTGATCTTTTCGAGCTCAGCCCAGATCTCTTTCTCCAGATCTTCTGGCTTCACGTTTTTGTCGAGGCGCGGCATGGCGCTGAACTGGAAGGCGCCGACATACCATTGCGGTCGGCTGAAGGCAGAGACATTGACGGCCAGTTCTTTTTCTTTAACCAGAATTTTATAAAGCCGTCCGCTTCCTCCACCCCCTCGCCCGCGAAAGCCACCGCGTCCTGAACCGAGCACGTCGGCCAAGGCAGAGAGCGGCGCGGTATCAGGATGGCCATCTGGCGGTATGTGGAACATCATCTGAAGACCCGTCGGTGCAGGACCATCCCCATAGAGCCTTTTTTCGCTGTACTGTTCCGGTTCATAGGTCCGAATTGGCTCGAGATCAGGTCCCTTGGGAATACGGCCGAAATATTTCTCAGCCATGGCGATAATGTTGGCAGGGTCGATGTCTCCGACGTAAATGACGACCGCGTTATTGGGGACATAATAGGTGTTATGGAATTCCTCCATGTCCTTCTT
>CAZKBY010000151.1:0-6637 GCA_964550915.1 uncultured Eubacteriales bacterium
CACTTCTACAGGACAAGTGGGGAAGTCGTTTTCCCAGCAAACAACATAATCACATTTTATTTCGTTATGCGGTTGTTTTTTAATATGCTCACGGAATTTTGAAGATTTGAACTCAAATTCTATATATTTTCTGGAGTAAGTATTTCCTTCCCTTTCGATGGCGCACGCATCGGGAAAGCCAAGCCTTATGAATTCTATTTTAACGAACTGATGGCCCTTTATCTTTCCCATAAAATGAGCAAAGAGTGCAACTACGCCTTGCTCTGAGGTGGGGGCATAGTTCATCACTTCTAAATCCATGGGCTCTCCAAGGTTTTCATCATTTGCTCTCCCTTTGAACAGCACCGAATCAGAAGGCTTGTATGACTTGATGTATTTTTCGA
Organism: uncultured Eubacteriales bacterium; assembly: GCA_964550915.1. Classification (GTDB taxonomy): domain Bacteria; phylum Acidobacteriota; class Aminicenantia; order Aminicenantales; family UBA8522; genus JARYMI01. The sequence goes on from CAZKBY010000151.1 coordinate 384, forward strand.
TAGACCTGAAATCCTTTTCAGTTATCTCGACTGCGGTCCTGTCTTTAAATTTGATGCCTTTAAATTTTCCATCAGGAAAAATTGATAACGGCGGTTCGATGTCTTTTATTAAATCATGAATTTTAATATAGAGAGGAGGTTTGGCCAGTTTTCGAGGCTTTATTTTCATACAAACGTGCGGCCCTTTCCATTGCTTATCATCTAACCATTCTTGTTTCTGCCCTATTACGTCGAAACTTCCGACGATAACAGAATCGCCCGTGGCATAATAAACTATTTTGTCACCCTTATTGACTTGCTCGATTTTCCTAGCTCTTTTTTTCTCTTTGCCGATAAAATCTTTATGCTCGGAATAGGCTGGAAGACTATGAATGATGAACCAATATCTCATTTTTCTCCTCTTTATCAATTATTAGCTCTTAAATGTATTTTCATTATGCCAAGTGAGAAGCTCTTTTGATGGATGGTCGGAGGGATTTTGAGGCAGGTGGTGAAGTCGCTGACCATGAAATGGATAGTAATATCGGCCGTTTTCGTATTCCTCCCGGATGCGGCGGCTGACCTCAATGTGGTAATCAGGCGTAACAGTGATATAGCCACTGTCGAATAATCTATGAACATCGCTTCGGAGCAAAAGGCCGTTATAGACGGCATGGGGCCCGGAATCTCCGTACGGTTTGATATGGGCTGCTTCGAGCGCGGGCAGAGTGTGCTCTTCTGTAATGGCACAAGCCCATCCGTAGGCATCCGTGACGCCGACGTAGATTTTCATGGCTCCCCAACTGGGGTGTCGCTCCCGGGCATGCCGTTAGTTATCATCGGGCAATCCCTGCGCGTCTGTAAATCACCTTTTAGGGTGAATTTTCGGGCGGAAAGCATTCCCCCGTCGGTTGCCTCCTATATTTGGATTCGGCGCTTTTTTGCTGCGGCCTCCAGCTTAAGCAGCTTGTAGCGGTCGGAATAAATCGGACGGCCAGCGCTCGTCGCTCGCCCTCCCGCTGCGCTCGCTTTCCCCTCTCCCATCGCCATCCGCCCTCCCCTCGCCCCGAACACCTCCCGCTCGCGGGTGTCCGGATCGCGCTTGATATAGTCCTCAAACTGCGCCGGCGTCACAAATCCCAGCTCCCTCACCTTGCGGAGCATCGCGGCAAAGCTCACGCCGAAATAGCGCTTGAGGTAGAGCACATGGTCGAAGGTCAACCTGCGGCCGCCGAATTCCTTCTCGATGATGGCCCGGACCTTGGAGGCGGGCATCAGGAACGAGGCCGCGAACGTCTGGGCGAATTTCTCCCGCGGATGGTAAAGGAAGATGAAGGCGCCGGAGAGCCTGGCGCCGACAACCCCTTGCATGGCTCTATCCCTCTCTAACGAATTTCGCTAAATAAACGCAGGCGAATTCTATATAACGCGAGGTTAGGATAATGTCAACAAATGTCTGCGCAGCCGACAGGGGGTTAAGAAATGGGCAGAGGCTTGCTTCAGGAAATAAGCAGCCTTAAGGAACGGAGATCTTTTTTAGGTAGGCGGCGATCTTGTTCAGGGTGGCGAGAGACGGCGCAAGTTTATAGGTCTCGTGGCGGGCATGGTGTTTTTCGAATGAATCCGAAATGTACCTGCTTGTCAAACAGCCTGTGGACATCGTTTCGGAGCAGGAGGCCACAAGGATCCGTTCTTACGCGGCGGGAAGATCTTAAAGCTCTTCGGAAAGAGAAAATAAGTGAATTACGTATGCTGTCCCCAATTTTAGGGGGCAGATGCGAGCTCGAGGAGGGGTTTCTCGGAATCAACGAGGTCGCCGGCGGCAACGAAAATCTTCTTGACGACGCCCTCGATGGGCGACTTGAGCTCGTTTTCCATCTTCATGGCCTCAACGATGGCCAGAGTCTGGTTCTTCCGGACGGCTTCGTTTTCGGCGACGCAAACCTTGATGACTTTTCCTGGCATGGGCGCTGTGACAACTGGTTTTTCTTTCTGGAGCCGATCATCTCCCCGATCGGCGCGCCTCACTTCCTCACCCGGCTTCTGAACGATGAACAGCTCACCGTCAAGAGAAATGTATTTCTTTTCTTTATTTCCGGCGATATGAACGAGATACGACCGGCCCGCAACGACAAGCGACAATACATTCGGCGAGATGATTTGGATATCTGCCTCGAAAGATCGATCCTGATGGCGGATGAAGAAACGGCCTTCTTTTTTCTCCAGGCTTATTTTGTGCCGGACGTTTTTGATCAGGAACTCGAATTCCATCTCAGAGCTTGCCTCCGATTCTCCATCTCCCCAGTCTCTGCCAGGGTGAATAAGTCTCCTTGACCACCGCTACTGCTCCGGGCACCCCGGCCTGGCCGGAAGTGAAATCCTCGAGAGCGGCAGCGGCCAGAGCCAGCCTGAGCAGATCTTCCCCTGCTTTGTTGTCTTTCCAGCCGTCAAAGTGATTCTTGATGAAGCTCGTGGTCGTCGATCCATCCCTGAACCCGGGATGGGAGATGACGTCCCGGAGAAAGCGGATGGTCGTATGGATGCCCAGAATGACATAATCCTTAAGCGCGCTTCTCATCCGTTCACAAGCGAGGTCCCTCATCTCCGCCCAGACAATCAGCTTGGCGAGGATGGGGTCGTAATAAATCGGCACTTGCCAGCCGCTGTAGATGCCGCAATCATGCCGGACGCCCGGCCCCTTTGGTTCCTTAAGATAGAGTATTTTACCCGAAGAAGGAAGGAAATTGTTGGCGGGGTCCTCGGCGTAAATCCGGCATTCGATGGCATGGCCGCGCTGGCTGAGTTCCTCCTGTTTGAGGCCGAGCTTTTCGCCTGCCGCAATACGAATCTGCTGGTGGACCAGGTCAACGCCCGTCGTCAGCTCGGTGACAGGATGTTCAACCTGGAGGCGGGCGTTCACCTCGAGGAAGTAGAAGTTCCTGTCCTTGTCGAGCAGGAATTCGACGGTGCCGGCGTTGTTATAGCCGGCAACCCGCAAGGCTTTCTTTGCTGTCTCCCCCATTTTCTGCCGGAGCTCAGGCGTCAGAGCCATTGAAGGCGTTTCCTCGACGATTTTCTGGTGGCGGCGCTGGATGGAACATTCACGCTCGAAGAGATGGACGACATGGCCGTAGTTATCGGCCAGGGCTTGAAATTCCACATGCCTCGGGTCCTCGATGCATTTTTCAAGATAGACCGACTCGTCGCCAAAAGCGGCCTTGGCCTCTCTCATCCCTGCTTCGAGCCCGGGCCTGAGCTCTTCTTCGGAGAAAACAATCCGCATGCCCTTTCCGCCGCCGCCGGCTGAAGCTTTAATCATCACCGGATAGCCGAGTCTGCGCGCTTCGGACGCGCACTCGCTCACATCCCTGGGCACCCGCTTCATGCCCGGGATAATCGGGATGCCGGCTTTTTCCATGGTCTGGCGGGCGCGGATTTTATCACCAACGAGCTCCAACGCTTTGGAATTAGGCCCGATGAAAACGAGCTTCTCTTTCTCCAGGCGTCGAGCAAAATCCGGGTTTTCCGCCAGGAAGCCGTATCCAGGATGGATGGCCTCAGCGCCGGTGGCCCTGGCCGCCTCGACGATCCTGTCCATGTTGAGATAGCTTTCTTGTGCCGGCGCCGGGCCAATGCAGATTGCCTCGTCGGCCATCTGGACGTGAAGGCTCGCCCGGTCGACGTCGGAATAGACGGCCACCGAGGCGATTCCCAGCTCGCGGCAAGCCTTGATCACCCGCACCGCGATCTCGCCCCTGTTGGCAATCAGGATTTTCTTGAACATGACCGATTTTCTGCCCTTATCTCTTCTTTTTTTTCTTTATATTTTTTTCTTTTTTCTCGTTGACCCAGGCTGGCTTCCTCTTCTCTAAAAAAGCGGCCATCCCCTCCTGGCCTTCGGCGCTCACCCGCAGGCGGGCGATCATCTCGGCCGTGTAGGGCTTGGCTTCTTCAAGGCTCATCGCAGGAACCCGGTGGAGGAGCTCCTTGCAACTGGCTATCGCCTCAGGCCCGGAGCTTAGCAGGAGCTGGATGACCCCTTCGACCTTCTGGTCGAGCTCCTCATGAGGGACAACCCTGTTGACCAGGCCGATCTCAAGCGCCCGCGGGGCGTCGAACCTCTCGCCCGAAAGAAAATATTCGCGGGCCGCGCTCTCGCCGATGCGGCGGATGACATAGGGAGAAATGGCCGCCGGGACGAGGCCGATTTTGACCTCGCTCAGTCCGAACTTCGCTCGCTCCGAAGCGATGACGATGTCGCAGGCCGAAAAAAGGCCGTTTCCGCCTCCGATGGCGGTCCCATTGACCCGGGCGATCGTCGGCTTGGGGAGCGTGTAGATCATGTGCATGAGTTCCGCCACTTCGAGCGACTCCTTGAGGTTCTGGTCGAAGGAATAGCGGATGATCTCCCGCATCCAGTTGAGGTCGGCGCCGGCGCAGAAGGATTCCCCGACGCCGGTCAGGACGACCACGCGAACTGACTTGTCTTCTTTGACCACGGCGAAGGCATCGGCCAGCTCTCTGATCATCGTCACGTTAAAGGCGTTATGGACGTCGGGACGGTTGAGGCTGATGCGGCCGACTTTGTTCTCGCTGCCAAGCAGGATTGTCTCGTATGCTTTTTCTTGCATCTTCATCGGCCTATCGCCCCATCACATCCTGAAAATGCCCACCTTGTAGTCGGGAATGGCCGCGTTAAGGCTCATCGAGATGCCCAGGGCCAGAGCAGCGCGCGTTTCCAGGGGCTCGAGGATGCCGTCGTCCCAGAGCCGGGCCGTGCTGAAGTAGGGACTGGCCTCAGCCTCGTATTTCTCCAGGATGGGCTTCATCAGCTTTTGTTTTTCTTCTTCGGACATCTCGGCCCCCTGCTCCTGGAGCCTTTTTATCTTGACCGTGAGCAGGACATTGGCGGCCTGCTCTCCGCCCATGACGCTGATTCTTGCGTTCGGCCACATCCACAGCAGCCGCGGCCCGTAGGCCCGGCCGCACATGGCGTAGTTTCCGGCGCCGTAAGACCCGCCGATGATGACCGTGAACTTGGGGACGTCGGCGTTGGCCACGGCATGGACAAGCTTGGCGCCGTCCTTGGCGATCCCGCCGTGCTCGTACTGTTTGCCGACGATGAACCCGGTGATGTTCTGGAGGAAGATGAGCGGGATCTTGCGCATGGCGCAGAGCGTGACGAAATGGGCGCCCTTGAGAGAACTCTGGGAGAAAAGCACGCCGTTATTGGCCAGGATGCCCACCGGATAGCCCATGATCCGGGCAAACCCGCAGACGAGCGTCTGGCCGTAAAGCTCCTTGAACTCCTGGAACCGGCTGCCGTCCACCAGACGGGCGATGACTTCCTTGATGTCAAAGGTCTTGCGAAGGTCTCGCGGCACAATGCCGTAAATTTCTTCCGGGTCGTAAGCCGGGTCTTCTGGTTTGGCCATGTCGAGCTCGAATTTCTTGGGCGGGTCGAGCGTTTCAACAATGTTGCGGGCTATCTCGAGGGCATGCTCGTCGTCATACGCATAGTAATCAGAAACTCCGGATATGCGGCAGTGGACGTCGGCCCCGCCTAAGTCTTCGTCCGAGACTTCCTCGCCCGTTGCCGCCTTGACGAGCGGCGGCCCTCCGATGAAGATTGTGCCCTGCCGTCTGACGATGACCGTCTCGTCGCTCATGGCCGGCACGTAGGCGCCGCCGGCCGTGCAGGAGCCCATGACGATCGATATCTGGGGAATGCCCAGGGCCGAAAGCCGCGCCTGGTTGTAGAAAATGCGGCCGAAATGTTCCTTGTCGGGAAACGTTCCCGCCTGATGCGGCAGAAAAATTCCGCCCGAATCGACAAGGTAGATGCAGGGCAGCCTGTTCTCCATGGCGATTTCCTGGGCCCTGATATGCTTTTTGATGGTCATCGGAAAATAGGTCCCGCCCTTGACTGTGGCGTCGTTGGCCACGACCAGGACTTCGCGGCCGTGGACAACGCCGATGCCCGTGACCATGGATGCAGCCGGAGCCTCGTTGTCGTACATGTCATAAGCGGCCAGCGGGCTCAGCTCAAGGAAAGGCGTGTTGGGGTCGAAAAGCCTCTCGAGCCTTTCCCTGACCAGGAGCTTTTTCCGGGATTTGTGGAGCTCCCGGTACTTCAGTGGGCCTCCCTCCTGAACTTTGGCCAGTCGCTCCCTGTACTCGGCGACAACCCGCTTCATCTGCTCAAAATTGGCCGTATACTCCTGGCTCTGGGTATCGACTTTGCGCTCGAGTCGAAACATGCCTTTTCCCCTTTT
>CAZKBY010000152.1:0-6527 GCA_964550915.1 uncultured Eubacteriales bacterium
GGCTGAGACGATCCGAAAGATAATCTTGGCGATGATCGACGACCTCAGGGTCATTTTCATCAAGCTGGCTGACCGGATTCACAATCTCAAGACGCTTAAGTTCCTGGATGAGGACAGACAGAAGCAAGTCGCCAAAGAAACGCTGGATATTTACGCGCCCATAGCTAATCGTCTGGGAATGGGGCGGATCAAGGCCGAGCTCGAAGACCTTTCGTTCCGGTATGTCAACCCTGAGGCTTATTTCCAGATCGCCGCCCTGGTCGATCCTCAAAGGCAAAGGGCAGAGCGCCATCTCCAGAAATTCAGGGCAGAGCTGGAAGCCCTGATGAAGGAAAACAACATCCCGGCTGAGATTCATTACCGGATCAAGAGGTTGTATAGCATCCATGACAAGATGAAAAAACAGGACGTCAGTTTTGACCAGGTCTATGATTTCATGGCCCTGAGGATCATCACCGACACGGTCAAGAACTGCTACGCTGCTCTCGGGATTATCCACCAGAAGTGGCCTCCGCTTCCCCAGCGTTTCCGGGACTTTATTGCCATGCCCAAGCCGAACCTTTACCAGGCCTTGCACACAACTGTCATCACTGAAAATAAGGAGACCTTCGAGATTCAAATCCGGACCCACGACATGCACAACCTGGCCGAGAATGGCATTGCGGCCCACTGGAAATACAAGGATCAGGACCCCTCCAGCATCGTCAAGGAGGACAAGCGGCTGGAGTGGCTGAGGGAAATGGTCGATCTCTACAAAGAGCAGAAAAGCCCTCGCCAATTCTTGAAGAGCCTCAAAACAGACCTCATCCCCGAAGAAGTCTACGCTTTCACCCCAAAAGGCAAAGTCATCTCGCTTCCCCTTGGGGGTTCTGCCCTGGACTTTGCGTTCAAGGTCCATTCAGAAATAGGGCTTCATGCCTCCGGAGCTGTTATTAACAATAAGCCTGCGCCGCTTCGAACGATCCTCAAGACGGGCGACATCGTGGAAATTCTGACCTCGCCTGACAAGACGCCGCAGCGGACCTGGCTGAATATCGTCTTTACTTCGGGCGCCCGCCATCAAATCAAGCGCTGGATTAACCAGCAGGAAAAAATCAGGAGCGCGGCCTTGGGGAAAAAGATCTGGGAGAGAGAGGCGAGGAAACACGGCCTCCCTGCCGAGCTTCTGAAAGAAGGGCCTCTTCTCAATCGCCTGACAAGAATCCTTCCCATTAAGGTCAGAAGCTTGGACAACTTCTACGCCATGATCGGCCTGGGCAAGTTTATCATCAACAAGAAATTTATGTCCAGGCTTGTTCCCGCGGCCGAAGCCGCGGAAAAAAAACACGACCTCTTAAGCAAGTTTATGGATAGGGTCAGCCGGAGGTCCAGGCCAGACCTTAGAAACCAGGATACCTCCTGGGAATTCGTCAGTCTGGCCAGATGCTGTTCTCCCATCCTGGGAGAACCCATCATCGGCTACATGACATCGGGTAAAGGAATCACCATCCATTCCACCCGCTGCCCTCTTGTCCGGAGAGAAGTCCTGGACAGCGAGCGGATGGTTGAAATTTCTTGGGACGCCGCTCATCCAGGCCCTTTTAAATCCCGCCTCCTAATCAAAGCCGTGGATGCGCCCGGCCTCTTGGCCAAGGTCGCTTCGTCCATCGCCCAGCTCGAGGGGAATATCACCAAGGCAGAAGTCATGACTTCTGCCGAGAAAAAGGCCCAGATCAAGCTCAGTCTTGGCATCAGGGACATCAAGCAGCTCGAAGCCATAATCAAAAGGATTTCGAAGATCAAGGATATCGTGTCGGTGGAAAGAACCTGACGGCGTCCGTCAGATCGCCTTCTTGACCCGGCCCGAACGGAGACACCTCGTGCAGACCCAAATTTTTTTTACCCCCTCCTCAGTCTGGGCTTTCACCTGCTGAAGATTGGGTTTCCATTTTTTTGGCGCAGCTTTATGGGAGTGGCTGACGGTGTGTCCAAAGACGGGGCCTTTTTGACAGATCGCACAAACTTTCGGCATCGGTCGTCTCTCTTCCTGGAGGTTCCATATATACCATAAACTCCCCCTCCTCGCAAATGACCCAAATTTTCTTATAAAACAGTTTCAATCAGCAAAGTCGGAAAATGCTCTTGAATCTCACGGGTAGTGGAGGAGGCGCCGGCGTTTGAAGGCTTCCACCGTGTTTCTCATCAGCATGGCCACCGTCAGGAGCCCAACGCCCCCGGGAACGGGCGTCATCGCTGCAACCCGGTTAATGACTCTCGGGTCGACATCGCCGACGACGGTGTAGCCCTTTTCAGCCAGGTCCTTGGCCCTCTTTTCATCCTCGCCGAAAAGCTCCCTCACCCTGGCCGCGTCTGCGAGCTGGTTGATGCCGACATCGACGACCACCGCTCCTTCCTTGGCGAACTCGGGTTTGACGAAGGCCGGCTTGCCCATGGCCGCAATAAGAATATCGGCTCTGGCGGCCACCGCCGCCAGGTCCTTTGTCTTGGAGTGGCAGATCGTGACTGTGGCATTTTCATTAGTCAGCATCGCCGCCAGAGGTTTTCCCACTATCAGGCTCCGCCCGATGACGACCACCTCCTGACCCTGGATCGGAATCTCATTAAACTTTAGTAATTCTATTATTCCCATCGGAGTACAGGGTTTTAGGCCCTCCTGATTGGCCAGCAGGCTCCCGAGGTTAAAGGGATGGAATCCGTCGACATCTTTTTCGGGCGAGATGGCCGAGATCGCGTCATGGGCCTTGAGGTGGCCGGGCAGGGGCAGCTGGACAAGAATGCCGTCGACATCGTCCCGCCGGTTGAGCTCCTCGATCGTGGCTTTCAGGACCCGCGCTTCAACGTCAGCCGGCAGGGTCAGGATCTGGGAGTTGATCCCCAGGGCCTGACTGGCTTTTTCTTTGCTCTTTAAGTAGATTTGGGAAGACCTGTTTTCTCCGACCAGAATGCCGACCAGCCCGGGTACTTCGTTGGCTTTCGTGCGGAAATGGGCGACTTCCTTCCCGACCTCGTTTTTGATTTTCTCGGCCAATGTCCGGCCTTCGAGCCATACGCCCATTGTTTTCTCCTTTCGATAAGCCCAGGCTGCCGTGGCTTACGACTGCACCGAATATCCCGTCGCCATTATACCCGGGCTCAGCGTTTTAGACAACCGAGCTCCGGCCAAAAGCATAGCCGCTTGGCACAAAAGTTGCTGCTTCCTTTGCCGTGGCCAAGTTGATGACGAAACCTGTCCTTATCGCTTTGCGGTCAGGCAGTGGTCATCCGAAGGCCGGGCTGTCCAGCCAATGCCCCTCCCTGTTCTTGACCCGAAACCAAAAAAGGGGTACCTTTAGAAGCGGGGTGTTTATGGCCATAAAAAGAGCGGCCTTTGCGTTTGTCGTCGCTGGCAGCCTTCTTTTAACTGGATGTCTTCTAATCCCCAAGCCCAACCAGGTTACCTTCGGAATCTGGGCGGCCGAGAGAGACCTCTGGGACGAGGCCATCTTCCGCTGGCAAAAAGCTCTTGTTGTCAACCCAAACTCTGCTGCACTCCATAACAACCTGGCCGTGGCTTACGAGAAAAAAGGGCTCTGGGAAGAGGCTAAGCGGGAGTACGAGATGGCCTTGAAGCTGGCCCCCCAAAACAGCTGGCTTAAGGCCAACTACCAGTCGTTTAAGGACAACCTCGAGTTCATAGAAAGGGAAAAACAGAAAAAACAAGAGAAAAAAGATGAGAAAACTTAGCTGGGCAGTTGTGTGCCTGGTTCTCTTGCTGACCGCCTGCAGGAGCGACGCCTACCGAAAGCTCAAGCTGGAGCTCCCCGCCTATTCACCCGTCAGGCTCGAGAGCTTCCCGGAAGTTGTGATCACTCCCTTCCTAGTGACTGACCAGCCGGAGGGAATAGACCTGAATAAAGAGATCGTTGAGTATCTCAAACCGGAACTGGAAAGGAAATTCAAAGGCCGGGTCGCTGTCCGTCAAATACCCTTAGAAGGGGAAGAGGCTTTCAAAAAGCCAGAACACTGGCAATCCCTGGCCAGCGATTCGAGCAAACCCCTGGTCGTGGCCGGCCGGGCCGCTCTCACCCAGGAAACGCGAAAGGCCATCTTGAGCCGGCCTATTCGAAGCCTGGAGGAAGAGCCCTTGTCACCCCAGAAAAGCCTGGAAGAGCGCCGCATCTTTACTCTGGAAATCAGTTTTTATCTTATTAAGGCTGAAACCGGCGAAACTCTACTCGAGCGCGATTTCAAAGAAACAAAAAGCTACACCAACGCCGATCAGAGGACTGATTTTGCCTTCTACGAGCTCATCCAGCGGGTGAAGGCCAAGCTATTCCGTCTCATTTTGGGAGAGGAGCGCGTCCAGAACAGGTATCTTTTGGCTCGATAAGAAGGAGTTCAGATGAAAACGAAATCGAGCATTCTGGCCGTCATCGTTTCCTGCTTGACCCTGATATCCTTGACCTTCGCTCAAGAATTTTTCTATTTCCCCTACTACGGCAAGAACAAGATCGTCTACGAAGATTTCCGGTGGAAGTCCTATGCCACTGATCATTTCCGCATCTATTTCTATGCCGAGCGGCCGGAAATACTAAAGAATGTTGTCGAGGTCGCCGAAAGCGCCTACCAGAAAATTAGCGAACTCCTCAAACATCAGTTGGCCGATCCCGTTCCGATCATCTACTACACGACCTATACGGATTTTGAGCAGAGCAACCTCTTTTATGTCTCCGAAGGGGTGATGGGCGTCAGCGAGCCCGTCCTCCACCGGATCGGCGTCCACGGCGACATGCCCCTGGATGAACTCCAGAGCCTCGTAGAGCACGAGCTTACCCATATCTTCGAGTTCGACATCCTCTGGGGACGGCCGGGCGCCTCCCTTTACGCGCTGAACACGCCTCCTCTCTGGCTCTTTGAGGGCCTGTCTGAATACACGACCCAGCGGTGGACGTCGTGGTCGCAGATGCTGGTCAGGGACGCCGTCCTGAACGATCGAATCCCAGAAATTACCGATTCGGGCGATCTCTACAGCCGTTTCCCGATGCCCCGCGATCCAGCGTATGACTTTGGCCACGCCATCTATGACTTTATCGAGCAAAAATTCGGGCCAAACGGGGTCAATGAACTCTGGCAATCATTGAAAAATTCGCCTCTCATCGGCCGGATCACGCCGTTGAAGAAAGCCTTTAACATAAAACCCCATGAATTTAATTATGAATTCAGGAAATTCCTCCGCGAAAAAAACAGGAAATTCCTGCTGCGGGAGAATCCAGAGGACTACAGCATCGCCCTTGGTCCGCGGTTTCCCCAAAACGCTTACTACTTCACCTTCTCCCATGCCGTCTCGCCATCGGGCGACCTTATTGCCGCCCTGACTTACAACGTGACTGATTTTGATATTGACCTTGTCCTCATCTCGACCAAAGACGGTTCCATCATCAAGAACATCACCCGGGGCTTCACCACCGACTACGACTACATCAAGTATGAGTACGACCCCTCCCAGGGGGCAAGTCTGGCCTGGTCTCCAGACGGCGATAGGATCGTTTTCTTCGCCCGCCACAAAAGGCGCTACTCTCTTTATTTCGTCGATGTCCTGCGCGGAAACCTGACCCGAAAGATTGATATCCCGTACGACCGTCCTGCGGCGCCCTGTTTCTCGCCTGACGGAAAGGCCATCTTTTTCACGGCCTTTATCAAGGGCTGGCATGACATCTTCCGCCTGGACCTGGATACCGAGAGAATCGAGAACCTCACCCAGGATTCTCTTTTCGAGAAAGCCCCATCTATCTCGCCGGATGGCCGGTATCTTGCTTATTCCATTCGCATCGAAACGACTGACACGATTTTTCTTTCTCCCCTGGATAACCTCAAGCAAAAGACTCAGCTGACCTTTGGCCAGGACAACGCCATCTGCCCCGCTTTCGCCAGAAACTCCCGGGAGATCTTTTTCTCGGGCGACAGCCGGGAGGCAATCAACATCTATTCCATGAACCTCGACACCGGTGAATTGAAACGCTACACGGACGTCTGGACAGGAAACTACTATCCTGTTCCTCATCCCCAGGATCCCCGCCGGATCTTCTTCGCTGCGTTTAACAAAGGCTCCTATCAAATCTTTTCCGCCGAGCTCAATGGCCTTGTCGAGGACAGGGTGACTTTCGCCGAGCTTCCTTCGGGCGAAGCGCCGCCGTCCTTCCGGCCAACGGAGAGCGTTGACATCAAACCGGACAAGATCATGCCTTATGAGGGGATGCAAAACCTCTACGTCTCCGGACGGCCGCCGATCGATGTCGTTATTTCGACAGACGGCTCTATTTACGGAGGGACAGCCATCTCCTTCGGCGACCTCCTGGGCGATCATAATTTTTATGCCCTTCTTTTCCAGTCTCGGGGCCTCCGCTCTTATTATTTTGCCTATCTCAACCAGAAAAAACGGCTCCAGTTCATGCCCAGCCTCTTTGAGTACACCCTATTTTATTACCCCCCCTATTCCTATTTTGACCCCTCTCTTTACTACTCGCTTAGCTACAAGGATGCTATAGCCT
>CAZKBY010000153.1:0-6406 GCA_964550915.1 uncultured Eubacteriales bacterium
GATCAAGCCTGTGCAGGTCAATGAAAACTTGAAGCTGGTCTCCATGTCCTTCCTGCTCCAGAGCCCGGACCTGCCTGTCATCTGGCGGGGTCCCATGAAGATGAAAGTCATTCAACAGTTTTTGGGCGATGTCGATTGGGGCGACTTGGACTGGCTGATTATCGATTCTCCGCCCGGAACGGGGGATGAGCCACTGTCTGTGGCTCAGCTTATCCCAGCAACGGGGGCGATCATCGTCACGACACCCCAGGATGTCTCTGTCCTTGATTCGCGGAAAGCCGTTGTCTTCGCCTTGAAGCTCGACTTGAAAATCCTGGGCATCATCGAAAACATGAGCGGCATGGTTTGTCCCCACTGCGGCCGGAGGATCGACCTTTTCAAGGTCGGCGGCGGCGAACAAGCGGCCCGGGAATTGAACGTTCCCTTCCTGGGAAGAATTCCGATCGACCCGCAAATCGTCCTGTCGGGAGATGAGGGAAGGCCGTTTGCCGTCGAGAACCCTGATTCAGAGGCATCCAGAGCCTTTCGCGCTATCGTTGACAAGATATCGAATGACCAGACTCATTGAGAACAAAGGAAAGGAGACGATCGTGAAAAAAGTCGGCATCATCATCTGCGGTCGCTATCAGTCCTGCGGCGGGGGGAAGTGTTTTCGGGCCCTCCGCGAGCATGTCGGCGGTTTTGCCGCCTATCCCAAAGATGAATCCGTTGAGGTCGTCGGTTACTCTTATTGCGGCGGATGTCCGGGCGGCAACGTCGAGTATGTCCCGGAAGAGATGATCAAGAATGGAGCGGAAGTCATCCACCTGGCCACCGGGTTGGTCGTCGGATATCCCCCCTGCCCCCACATCCGGGACTTCAAGGAATTTATCGAAAAGCGCTACGGAGTTCCTGTCGTCATCGGCACTCACCCCATCCCCCTCAAGTACCTGGAAGTTCACGAGAAGCTCTCCTTCTGGAAAAATATGAACATGGAGGAGCTTGCGGGTGACCTGATGAAAGAAGACAGGGCCATCATGAAATCTTATAATTGAAGGAGGAAGAAATGCAGCAACGAGGACAAGGACGCGGGAGGGAAGGAGGCGGAGGCGCAGGCCGAATGGGAGGAAGAGGTCTCGGACCGGGCGGCTCGTGCGTTTGCCCTTCCTGCGGGACAACGGTTCCTCATGAAAGGGGAAATCCCTGCTACCAGAGAGCCTGCCCGAAATGCGGCAGCAAGATGACGCGCGCTTGATCATCCTCCATGCCCATCTACGAGTATAAATGCCGGGACTGTGGGAGAGTGACCGAAGTCCTGGTGCGGTCCAAGACCCACGCCCCAGACGTCAGGTGCGATTATTGCCAGAGCCGGAGTCTTCAGAAGATTGTGTCATCCCCCGCCGCTGTTCTCATGGGTGAGCCTTCGCTCAAAGGGAAAACCTGTTGCGGAAAAGATGAGCGTTGTACGACTCCACCTTGCTCTTCGGGCGGCGTCTGTCGTCGAGATCAATAAATCCTCGCTAACGGTCTTCGGTTCGAAGAATACTAATAAGAAGGTCATCAAGTGAAGAAGCGAGAATCTCGGGACAAAAACAACAGGCATTTCCGGCTGATGGCCCTGAGCTATAAAGTGCGGGATTTCTTTGCGCCGAGGAAGAATGTCCTCAAAGAGGCGGCACTCAAGGAAGGATCATCCGTTCTCGATTTTGGCTGCGGACCGGGGAGCTATCTCCGCCCTCTCGCCAAAATCGTTGGTCCTTCGGGAAAAATTTACGCTCTGGATGTCCATCCACTGGCCATCCAGATGGTCGAGCAGCTTGCAGCCAGAAAGCGTCTGCCTAACATCACGACGATCCTGTCAGATTGCCAGACAGCTCTTCCCGACCAACATCTTGATGCTATTCTCCTCTATGATGTCCTCCACGAGTTCGAGCGGCCCGGTGAAGTCCTCCGGGAATTGCACAGGGTTTTGAAGCCAGCTGGCGTTCTTTCCGTGAGTGACCATCATCTTCAGGAGGATCAGGTTCTCTCAAGACTGACCCAGGGAGGACTATTTCGGGTTGTCAAGAAAGGCAAGAAGACATATTCGTTCCAGATAAATCCATAGATAACCTTTTCCCTCCTGGAGCTTGAATAGGGTAGTAGAGAAAACGAAAAACGGATGAATGACCAAGACGGAGGTCTTTATCTGTTAATTTTAGATCTTAAGAAAGGCCGGACACTCAAAGCCGGGAGATTACCCAAAACCTATTTCGAGCCAGGTCTTTATCTTTATGTCGGGCGAGCGAAGCACGGTCTCAGGAAAAGGCTTGAGCGCCATCAGAGAAAGGAGAAAAAACTTTTTTGGCATATTGACTATTTCCTCCGTGCAACCAGAATTAAGGGTATCTGGGTAAAGCTCAATTCTTTCGATGAATGCCCGACGGTCCGCCAGATCAGGGAAATCTTAAGAAAATCGGAGGTTCCTCAAGAAAGATTCGGCGCTTCGGACTGCCGGTGTCCGGGGCATCTCCTCTATTTGCCCGAGGCCAAGAACCTGGAGAATTTGAGGAAAAGACTTGCCTTTGAGAAGCTTGAGGTTCATGAAACTTAAGCTTGAGCCCGCGGTGATGGCTTATCAT
This sequence comes from uncultured Eubacteriales bacterium, assembly GCA_964550915.1. Classification (GTDB taxonomy): domain Bacteria; phylum Acidobacteriota; class Aminicenantia; order Aminicenantales; family UBA8522; genus JARYMI01. The sequence goes on from CAZKBY010000153.1 coordinate 2,601, forward strand.
CCTTTCAAGAAAAGCAGAAAAACCGATTTTTAAGAGACGTTCTTTTTGGCAGCGTAATAGATTGCGCCTGAAATTAATCCTGCCAGGCCGATTATCCACGCTTGTCTTGAAGCGAAGAATATGAAGACTAATAATGCGAGGCACGAGGCTGTTCCTAAAATGGGGACGAATAGCGGGTATAACCTTTTCTCAACCTTCAATTTTAGAGCCGAGATGTTGGCAAACGAATAATAAAAGAGCAAGGCAAAAGTACTGATGGCCACAACCTTGGAAAGATCCGCGATCAAAACTAAGAGCGCCATCAACCCCCCGGATATCCAGACCGAATAATAGGGGGTGTTGTGTTTTGGGTGAAGTTTGCTCAGGAGGTGGGGAATGTCCTTTCTTTTAGCCATGGCAAAGGCCATCCGAGATACTCCTAAAATGGAGGTCAGCAAGACGCTTGCTGTTGCCACTAACGCCCCTGCAGAGGTTATCGAGGAGGCCAAAGCGCTATGCGTACTTTCCATAGCCGTAGTCAGCGGTGAATTCGAGCCTGCGAGTTTAGGTGCCCCGACGAGACCGATTGCCACGGCCCCGACGAATATATAAACTGCCGTCGATATGACCAGCGACAGCAATATCGCCCTGGGTACGTTGCGTTTAGCGTCTTTGATTTCATCCGCCACAATGGCCACTCTGGCAAAGCCTCCGTACGCAAAGAAAATGAAGCAGGCGCCATAAAGCACGCCAGTCTTAAAAGGAGAAAAAGGAACGAAATTTGCCGTTTTTATATGGGCAAAGCCGAAGATCACATAGAACGCCAGAATAAGAAGTTTCGCGGCGACGATGAAATTGTTTAATCGGGCTGATTGCTCGATGCCGAAGAAGTTAAGCGCAGCAAAAAAGAAGCAGAGAATAGCTGCAACCCAGCGAACTGACAAAATTGGAAATAAGGCCGTCAGATAGTGCGCAAAGCTCAGCGAGACAGCGGCTCCGGCAAAAATATTCGATAGCATCCAGACCCATCCGACTAAAAAGCCCGCAAAGGGAGAAATGAGTTGATACGTATATTCATAGATGCTTCCCTCTTTTGGTTGCCAGGCCGCGAGTTCGGAGAAGCTCAGGGCGGTGAACAAAGAAACGACTGCCGCTATGAGCATTGAAATTGGCAGAGCCGGGCCTGCTAAACGCGCGGCGATTCCGGTTATGACGAATATGCCCGCCCCGATTATTGCACCCACGCTTATGGCTGTAGCGTCGAACAATCCCAGGGTTGGCTTAAGTCTTGAATGGCCGCTTTCTTCCCGGTTCATTTCTGGCTTGACTAAAAAAACGCCACAAAATGACCTAATTATAAGCATTTGGCTGGATAAAACAAAATTCCTGGTGTTCGATAATAAAAAGCCTGACTTTGTGCGATCAAAATACTTGACAAATACTGGCACTAACTGTAAATATTAAGTTTAGTTTGAGGCTTCTTTAATTGATTTTGCCTTGAAATCAAAGAGGTGAATCCATGGAAGGAATTATAGCCGATGTTCTGACCATCGAAGAACTGTCAGTCTACCTGAAGATTCCTAAATCAACGCTCTATAAGCTCGTTCGCGAAGGAAAGATTCCTTCCCAAAAAATCGGTCGGCATTGGCGTTTCCAGAAAGGAGCTATTGATCACTGGCTTGCGGAAATTCGGGTTAATAAGCCCGGTTCGGAGGGAATGCGATAATGGCGCACCTATTGGCCGACGAATTCCTCCGGAGGATGAGCCAAGACACCGAGCTGTGCCGTCGTCTTTTTATGCAGGATGCTATACCTGCATGGCTTATGTCATCATAACGCAGGAATAATTATGAGAGAGCTTCAGGATATCCGCTCACTCCTTGATGAACTTGAACATCGGTCGGTAGATACCCTTGAAGGCCAGGATCTCAATTTCAAACAATGGGACTCTCGAAGCACAGACAAAGCTGTAAAATCGGTTGTCGCCATGGCCATTTGCATGGCCAACGGCGGAGGCGGCGTTGTTGTCTTCGGCGTGGATGACAAAGCTATTGGCCGAAAAAAAGCGATTCTAGGCGTTCCCCCTGAAGTGGATATTAACCGACTCAAGAAAGCTGTATACGACTCGACTGACCCGAAATTGACCCCCGTCTTTCGGGAGCTCTCCGTCCCCGAGGGAACAGGCCGGCTTATCATTATGCAGATCTATCCAGGGCTTCCGCCGTATACTGACACCACCGGAAGGGGAACAATTCGGGTCGGCAAAGATTGCCAGCCTCTGACAGGAACTCTTAGGCGCAAAATCATGATCGAAACCGGGGAGACGGATTTTACGGCCGGCCATGTTCCGGGCTCGATAGAATCACTGATTTCCGCCTCGGCGATGGAGCATCTGCGCGAGGTAATCCTTAATGCTCTTATCCATGCGGATTACCGCATCCACGGTCCGATCCTGGTCAAGCAATTTAGGGATCGGCTGGAAATCAGTAATCCCGGCGGGCTGGCCGGAGGAATAACTCCGGAGAACATCCTGCAGCATGAGCCGATAGCGAGAAACCCGCTTTTGGTGGATGCTCTCACTCGACTTCGTTTGGTCAACCGGAGCAATCTTGGTGTGCGCCGGATGTACCAAGCACTACTGATCGAAGGCAAGGAACCGCCGCGGATTTTGGATGAGGGAGAAGCCGTGCGGGTCATCATCCGTGCTTCCGACGTTTCCATCCCCTTCCGCATGTTTGTCGCGGAAGAGGCAGACCGTGGCCGCTACTTATCTGTAGAACAACTGCTCGTCGTTCAGCACCTCTTACGGCATCCCGAGATCGATACAGAGACAACCGCTAAGATCACCCAGCAAACGGAAGTGGACGCCCGAGAGACGATGAACCAGACGGAGACGGCTTTCGGGTACTTGGAGCGGGGCGGCACTGGCCGCGGCACCTATTGGACCTTGCGCCACGATTTGCACGGACGGCTCTCCGCTCTCGGTCATCCTGAGAGGGATCGCCGAATAGATTGGGAAGCAGCCAAGACGCGCGTGCTGAGCATTTTGAGACAGCGCGCCGGGAAAAGGGAACCTGGATTGACAAACGCCGAAATCAGGAAAATAACGCACTTTGACCGCTCGCAGGTTAAGCGATTAATGGCTGAACTGGCAAGAGAGGGCGCTGCATTACGGGAAGGGCGCGGTCGTGGTGCGAATTGGCTTTTTAAGAGATGAAAAAACATAAATGGCATACAAAAATGAAATGCCCCATTTTCAGAGCCATTTCTTAGAAAAAATGGAACATTAAATGGCTTTGAGCTATTTCTTGGACATTATAAGCAAGCTATGCGCAGCTTATTAAGATTGCGCATAGGACATCACAAATGGAATGAATAATGGAGCAGCCAATGAGCAACGCATTGACCAAATTTCAGGACCTTTTGCATGAGCTTTTCCAGTTCGACTGCGCCGACCTGGACTTTGGTATCTACCGGATAATGAACCACAAACGCGGTGTGATTGAGAATTTCATCACGTCGTCTCTCCCGCAGGCGGTCAAGGAGGAGCTAAGTCGCGCCGCGCTGGCGGAGGAGTCGGAGGCAGCCCGGGAACCGCAGGAGGTCGCTGCGCAGATTAGAACTGCACTCGGTCCGGACGCCATCAATGCCGAAGGCAATCTGGCTGAGGCCTATCATGGGACACCGCTTGGCAAAAAATACCTGACCCTGAGGGCAAAAGCAGTCGGCGCCCGAAACTGCGAAGCCATCGAAACTGCCGTTTATAATCACCTTTACGCTTTTTTCAGCCGCTATTACCAGGACGGCGACTTCATTTCCAAGCGCCG
>CAZKBY010000154.1:0-6235 GCA_964550915.1 uncultured Eubacteriales bacterium
GCCCAAAACTGTTGCTCTGACCAGAGGGACGGTCAACTTGGCCAACTCCTTGAGGGTCTCGAACACGCCGACGCCGTTGATGGCCGAGGCCTCGACATAGGGGAGGTTTCGAGGGTTGAGCAGTCGGTTAAAGGTTTCGACAGGAGTGAGGTTTTCCAGGTCGCGCTTGTTATACTGAAAAACAAGAGGGACGTCGTTGATCTCTCTATCGAGCTCGAGGAGGTTCCGCCTGAGGTTGTCGAAACTATCGAGGTTCGCGTCGAAGAGCGGAATCTGGGAGTCGGCAACAAAGACAATCCCGTCAGCGCCACGAAGGACGTTTTTTCGCGAGGCTTCATAAAAAATCTGGCCGGGCACGGTCATCAGTTGGAAATGGACCTTAAAATCGCCAATCAGACCAGCTTTGATCGGCAGAAGGTCAAAAAAGAAAGTCCTCTCGGTTTCCGTTTCCAAGCAGACAAGCTCTCCTCTCGACGAGGAGTCAAGCTTGAAATACATGTAGCGGAGGTTGGTCGTCTTGCCGCTCAGACCGGGGCCGTAATAGACGATCTTGATCGCCAGGCTCTTGGTGACATGATTGACCAGGGCCATCTTTTCGCCTTTAGCTCTCTTTAATCCTTAGCATACCCCCGGAGAAGAAGTCAACTAAAGTGGCGGATGAGTCTCTCGTACTTGCCGATGACAACCGGCCAGGCGTAGTTTTTCTCGACGTAAGCAAACCCGTTCTCGCCCATAACGGCACGCAGCCGCCTGTCCTTGAGAAGAAGCCCGAGAGAGGCCTCAAACTCCCTGTAGTTCGAATAAAAAAGCCCGCACAGGCCGCGGAGGCAGTGATCCTTCAGGGGGTCGGCGGCTTCTTGCACCAGGATGGGCGTCCTGACGGCGAGGGACTCGAGCGCCGCCATGCAGAGGCTCTCCAAGTGGCTCGGATGGACGGTGACTTCGGCCGCAGCCATGGCGGCGTTTTTCTCATCGGGCGACAGGAACCCGAGGTAGCGGAGGCGAGGATGGGAAGGGAGATCCATGAGAAGGTTCCCGATAAGGGCCAGGCTGAGCTCAGGATAGGATTGGCTGAAGCGCACAAAATAGTCAACGAGCTCTCGGCAGCCCTTGCCGGGTTCGATCCGGCCAGCGTAAAGGATAAAAGGAGGGCTCAAGCTATGCTTGCGGCAAAAAACATGCGTGTCAAGGTTCGCCCTGTCGGGGAAATCATAGCCCACGCCCACGGTCTCTTGGTATTTTCCCTCAAACGAGAACAGCCGTCCCAACATGCGCTTCTCGGAGTCGGTGTTGAACATAAAGGCCTGGGGAGCGGCAAAGACCTCCCGCATGATTCCCAGGCGAAGGGCCGGTTCGTCGTGGGCTGTGGGAACGAGCGCCTTCTTTGCTTTCACCTTTTTCAGGCCCCAGTAGGTGGTGTAATAGAGGTAGGTGAAGAAAATGAAAACGTCCTGGCTGGCCTCTTCCTTCTCCAGTGCAGCAATGAGGTCGGGAGTCTGAGGCCCTTGCCTGTCCAGCCATTCCCACTCATCTTTTTCGGTGTGGTCATGGAAAAAGATCCAGTCGGAATAAGCGTTGAAGGACTCGATGTCTCTCGGCCTGGCCACGGCGAACCGTTTGACCTTGACGCCGTTCAGCTCTTCCTCCCCTGCCGGATATTCATTCTTCCAGGTGATGTAGTCTTTGGCCGTCGTCGTGAGGACGGTGACAGTGTGGCCTGCCTCAGCCAGGCGCTCGGCGATGAGCCGGCAGTGAAGCTCGGACCCGCCCATCACTTCAAGGCCGTATCTCTGAACGACAAAGGCTATTCTCATGTCCTTTTTTTTGTCTGGCTCGGATCTCTCTGGCTTAGCCTCTCAATCAGCCCCAAAAGAAAAGGCTCTCGTCCCTCTGCTTTGAACTTTTCGAGGCGGCGCCGCTGGCCGGCCACGATTTTGTCGCGGACCGCTGTGTTTTCTTTAATCAGGTTTATAAGCTCAGCCACGTGGTCCGGGTGTTTCTCCCTGAGCAGGATGCCGGCGCCATTCAGGGTGTCCGGGACGGCGGTGGACTTTAAGGCGATGACGGGAAGGTCAAAAATCATGCTTTCGATAAGCGGCAGGCAGAATCCCTCGTGTTCACTCAAGGAGAGAAAGACATCGGAGGCACGGTAGAGAGCAAACATCGCCTCGTCGGAAACATGGCCCAGGAAGACAATCTCTTCCGGGTTAAGAAAAAAATCGTCGGCCAGTTTAGCCACACTATGATAATACTTGGGAAGCGAGGCTGTCTTGCCCACGACGATCAGCCGGACGAGCGGAGAGATGTATTTTTTATAATAGAAGGCGACCTTGATCAGGTCATCGATTTTTTTATTGGGGACAACGCGGCCGACAAAGAGGATGTTCGTCCGGCCATCCCGATAAAGGTTGTAGGTAAACCTGTCGATGGGCTTCTCATAGCGTGAAAAGTCGATAAAAAGCGGAAAAACATGCGTTTCTTTGCACCCCAACGCGTTTAATTCGGCGGCGTTGAAGCGGGAATCAGCCAGGCCGATGTCCACGATTGGAGCGAGCCAGGCGAGCTCTTCCCGACCACGGCGAGCGATCCTCGTCATCTCGGAGCTAAACTCCTGGAAAAATTCTGCCGCCGTGACGTTATGAGAGATGAGGACTTTCCGGCAACGGAGCCGCCTGAAAGCCTGGCTGAGAGGCGAAGCCAGGGCAAAATGGAGGATGGCAACATCAGAGGGCTCCGGCTCCGGGAAAGAAGCGAACTCCCTCGACTCCCGCTCGAGCTCCTGGTCACAGGTCAGGCGGTAGATCTCCGAGACAAACCCCCGCGACCGAAAGAACTGCCGCAGGTGGCTGGCTTCATCGCCGATCGCGTCTCCCCGGTGGAAGGCCGGCACAAGCTGGTCGATTCTCATGCTCGGCTCACTTCTTCGACATAGCCCAGAAGAACCCGGCTCGTGTTCTCCCGGCTGTATTTTTGAAGGGCCCGCGTCTGACCTTCGATGACCGCCAGCCGCAGGCGCTCATCGCCGAGCAGGGCGTCGATGAGCGCGGCCGTGCGGAAGAAATCTTTCTCGGTGAGGAGAATTCCGCCGCCATTCATCGTCTCTTCGACGGCGCCGGCCCTGTAGGCGATGACGGGTATTTTCTTATAGAACGCCTCGATGAGCGGAACACCGAACCCCTCATGTTCGCTCAGACTCAGGAAGATGTTGGCTGCTTCATAATAGGCTAGGAGTTCCTCGAACTCAATATGACCGGTGAAATGGATGTCGGCAAGCGAGAGCCTGTCGGCCAGTTCCCGGAGTCCGTGCCAGTACCTCTCCCAGCCGCGATAGTCCCCGGCCAGGACGAGCCTCGAGTCCCGGTTGAAATGCTTCTTGTAGAAAGAAAACGTCTTGATGAGGTCCTCGTACTTCTTATTCGGGATGAGCCGGCCGACAAAGAGGATGGTCGTTTTCCCATCCGCCAAGAGCTCTCCCGTTATCGGATCGGCCGCCCGGTCGAACCTGGAAAAATCCATGAGAATGGGCAAAACGCCGGTCCGCCGGTAGCCGACAGACTCGAGCTCGCGGCGGTTGAACTCGGAATCTCCCAGGGTCAGGTCCACTTTGTCCACGAAAAGCTTGATCTCCAGGCGACCCTTGTAGCATTCCCTGGCCAGGAGGCGGTGGGTGTTCACGAAAAAGTCGTGCGGCGTGATGTTGTGGTAGATCATGATTTTCTTGTCGGGGATGCGGAAAAACATCCTGGAAACGGGCGACCCGATCGAAAAATGAAATATGACGATGTTCCCGGCCGAGCTGTACTGCCGGTACTCCCGGTAATCTCTGGCCAGACCGGCGAGCCGGGGATCGAAGAAGCGGGTGAAGATTTCCGACCGGAAGCCCGCTTGGCGGAGGACTTTCTGGATTTCGATCATTTCATCAGAGATGGCATCGCCATAGGCCAGGGAGGTTGCGAACTGGTGGACTTCCATCAACTCCCCTTCGAGTTTTCCAAGGTTTCTAAAAGAGAAATGTATTTTTTCTCGATGATGTCCCAGGCATAATTGGCCTGGCAATATTTTTTGCCGTTTTCACCCAGGGTTTGACGGAACCTGGCTGATTTGAGAAGGAGGCTCAACGCTTCCCGGAATTCGGGGTAGTTCTCGTAAAAAAGCCCTCCCTGCGAGCGCAGGCACTGCCCTTTAAGGACATCACAACGGGCGTTGGCCAGAACAGGCTTGGCGAGTGCCCAGGCCTCCAGAGTGACGATGGAGAGGCTTTCGTACAAGGAGGGCATGACCAGGAGCTCGGCTCCTTCGAGAGCAGCCAGTTTATCTTCCTCCCCCACGTATCCCAAGAAAAGGATGTCGGGGTGGGGAGGAATTCTCATGACCGTCGGCCCGGCCAGGACGAGTTTGAGGTTCGAGCCCGTTTCTTTCTTGAACTGGAGGAAATAGGAGAACAGCTCGGCACAACCTTTGTTCTCGTCAACCCGGCCGAGGTAGAGGACATAGGGTCCCTCCAGGCGATATTTCTGCCGGAAAGCGCCGCTGGAGGCGGAAGCAGAAATCTCGATCCCGACCGCTCCGACCACGCTTGGAATATTCTTGTTCCCGGAAATGGCGTTGATCATCTCTTTTTCTTCGGGAGAATTGTAAACGATCGCCCTGGGCAGGCGGAAAAGATCCCGAAAGATGGGGAGGCGGATGATAGGATCTTGCTCGGCCGTGGGGACGAGGATGCTCTTATGGGGGACAGTCTTTGTTCCCCAAAAAGAAGGGTAATAGCGATAGCTAAAAAAGATGAAATAATCGTAATTTTTCTCGTTGAGTTTTATGTAGCGGATAAGTTCGGGCACGCAGGGACCCATCTCGTCCATCCACCTCAGTTCCTCTTCCTCCGTGTGCTCATGGCTGAGGAGGTAGTCCTGGAGCCGGCCGAACCGGCCGGGATGGCGAAGTCGGACGACCGGAAACCTCCGCACCAGGATTCCGTTGATGATTTCTTCGTCATCGGGGTAGTGGTTTCTCCAGGTGATGTAATCGAAGGCTTTGGTCGTCAGGACTTCGACGTCGAAATAGGTCTTCAGCCGCTCGCCTGTCAAGCGGCATTCGAGCTCAGCCCCGCCGCTAAGGTCGAGCCCGTATCTCTGAACGACAAAGGCGAGTCTCATTTGAAGATTTCTTTCTCCAGCGCCCGTTCTCTCTTCGTCAGGGTCTCGAAATCTTTCTCCATGATTCTTGTCTTTGTCTTGAGCGTCTCTTCTTCTATCTTCAGTTTGCTCATCTCGACAACGATATTGTGAGTAAGGTGGTGAAGGAGCTTCGTGTACTCGCGGGCCAACTGGCGGTGCCGGTTGTTCTTTTCGATTTCCTCATGGAGCATGGAAACAACAACATCCAGCCTTTTGTTCGTGTTGTGGAGGCTGAGCAGGGTCTGGCGCTGCTCCTCATAAACGGGAAGAATGAGAAGCTTGATGAGGGGAGCGAAGGGCCTCATTATTTTCAGGAGGAGGCGCTTTAGGCTGGCCCGCCGGGCGGTCAGGGGAAGGAGAGAATCGGTTTCTGAAGCCTGAGGTGCCTCGGAAGCTGAGCCTGGCGATTTGGCTCGCGTCTCAGCGCTTTCCCGTCTGGCTTCTTCAGCGAGTTTGTTTTTGATCGCCTCCATGATCCTGGCCACATCGAGGTTTTCGTAATCAATCTCGATGGGAAGATCGTTTTCGGGAGCCGCGTCATTGTCTGGGCTCATGGCTTCCTCCTTCGATGGCTCTTCCGCCAGCCTCAACCTGTTTGGTTTTTATTCTGGCTTTCGGAAAAGATGGTTTTCGTAAACGTCCTGGACATCCTGGATGTCGGGAAGCACTTTCAGCCTCATCTCCTCGATTTCCCTTATTTCCCGGGGAGTGAGAAGGCCGGCCTTTATTCTCTCGGCGATCCGCCTCTCCACTTCCTGCGCGAGTTTCTTCCGTTCGTCCTCAGCGAGACTCTTGGCTTCGAAAAATTCGGCCATGGAAAAGCCTCCTTTATCTGGTCGAGTGAGATTTTAATCGAATTGCCGCCGGCATTCAACTATGATTGAAAAGAAGGGCGGGCTGTGTTAAATAGGGAGCACAAAGGATAAAAGGAAGAAAAGATGGAGGAATGGAGAAAAAGAGTCCGGGTTGGAGTCATCGGCGGCAGCAGCCCGGAGGGCCGGCATCTTGATATGGCCAGGAAAGTGGGCGAACTCGTGGCCAAGGGAGGTGCCATTCTCGTC
>CAZKBY010000155.1:0-6172 GCA_964550915.1 uncultured Eubacteriales bacterium
GTCCTCTTTTTTTCCCAGAGGCGGAGGAGGAGCTGGGGCAGGGGAGTGTAAGCGAGGTTTCCACGCCACAAGTTCTCGTCCATACGAATACTTTATGAGGACAGTGCCTTTCTGTCAATCGCCTTTGAATTGTCGATAGCATTTCCATTTCTGTGATATCGTTGATCTGGAATAGGGTCCTGTCACGGCTCCTCCCCGTCTGTCCTCTCCTCCGCTCCTGGAGGAGGCCAAGGAAGGAATAGCCAATAGCCTAGACGCCGTGAGGCTCCGGGCGAGGGGGGGAGCCCCTCCGCCGTGCCACCCTCGATGCACTTTCGCCCAAATCACAGAAGCGGAAATGCTTCCTGAAATATTGGAACAGGCGGAGCTGAAGGAAGCCGAGAGCGATGGCCAGCGGGCTCATCATAGGGATTCTAAGCCCCATGTAGGAATACGGTACACCTTACTGTCCGGCATCGTCTGTTTCCTTTTTCATCTCCATTCCTGATTGCCTTCGGATAAGAGAAATAAGTCTGTTCATCTTCCGGTATCTTACCACACCGACAATGCTGGTTATGATCCCGATAGGAAGGCAGGCAATCCCTACACCCCAGAGCCACCCTTTATTCGAGAAATGTATGATAGAAACACCCGCAATCAAGAGGGCGACTCCAGAGCATAGATACGCCATCAGGGTTCTCTCATTCGCCAAGAGAGTCCGATCGACGGCAAGCTCGTCACGGAGGGTCTGGCTGGTCTTGTTAAATCTCGAATAGAGCGAATCTTTCATCTTGATCTTCTTTCTGCCGAACGGCACAACTCACAAGGAGTGAACCTTTTTTTGCATCATTTATTTCCTTCATTCATTGCGAACGACTGTTTAGGTGGTTTCCATATAAACCCGCTTTCGGGTTTAGCTTTCAGGCAACAGGCCATCTCTTGTGCCTCCCAACACTTGTCATGTCATTCGGTTACAATCATCCTTGAGATGTATCAGTTTCTTATACATTTAACATTTATAGGAACTTGGCTTTCAGCTTGCTGGCCGCAGGCACATTTTCGACTTGATTATCCCATCCAACCATCGCGAGGAAGGATAGATCAAGACATCAAACAATGTCAATGACGGCTTTGGAGAGCAGGCCGGAAAGCCATTGATTCTGAGGCAAGTGATTTAAAGAAGTCAGCCCAAATTCCCGCAGCAACGTGGAGTTGGGCTTTCGGCATCAGAAAGTAGGTCGCACCGATTATCCAATACGAAAGAGCGGCCAGAATGGTAAAAATCCCTGTTAAACATCGGTTATCGCCAGTTTTGATTTGAGTCTCTAATAATGTTCTCCCTTTGTTTTAGAATCGCCTCTATAACGATAACTTAAAGAATACGCCTACATATCTTCACTCGGACCTAACATTAAAAGTCGACCATTACGAATAGAAAGCAAGCCAGTGTTGGAAGCAGTTCATTCTTTCTTAGCACAGACCTGAACAGTCAAAATACACGGAGTCGCCGGCCGGGTCAAGCAGGCTGTTTGACCCTGGCGCGGTCCTGTGTTATAGATAGAAAAACTCCTGGTAAGCCGGATGAGCGGCCGGACATTAAAGCACTACAAGGTCGAAGAGCTGCTCGGCAGGGGCGGGATGGGTGTGGCCTACCGGGCCCGTGACACCCGGCTGCAGCGCCCCGTGGCCCTGAAACTCCTCAAGCCCGAGCTCGTTGCTGACCCGGTCCGCAAACGCCGCTTCCTTCTCGAAGCGCAGTCCGCCGCGGCCATCACGCATCCGGCCATCGCCCAGATCTATGACGTCGACGAAGCCGATGGCGAGATGTTCATTGCCATGGAATTCGTTGAAGGCCGGACCGTCGGCCTGCTGATCGCCGAGGAAGAGCTCGACCTCGAGGGGACTGTGGAGATCGGCCTCCAGGTCGCCGAAGGTTTGGCCAAGGCGCACGAAGCAAACATCATCCACCGGGACATCAAATCGGATAACATCATGGTCACCCGCGACGGCCATGCCAAGCTCCTCGATTCCGGGGCGGAGGAACCCGAGGTTTTTGCCGGAGTTCCGACCAGTGCTCCAGCGGAGATCAGCCGGACCCTGACCCTGGAACAGGCCCACACGCTTGCCGGAGCCGTCCTGGGCACGCTCAACTACATGAGCCCGGAACAGGCGAGGGGCCGGAGGCTGGACCCGCGGAGCGATATCTTTTCGCTCGGCATCGTCCTCTACGAGATGCTGACGGGCGAATTACCGTTCAGCCGAGAGACACCACTCGACACCATGCATGCCATCGCCTTCGAGGAGGCCAAGCCTGTGACAGCCCTGCGCCGCAACCTCCCTCCCCAGGTCCATCAGATCATCTCCCGCTGCTTGCGCAAGCGCCCCGAAGACCGCTATCCGGATGCGCGGGCCCTGGCCGCCGACCTCAAGCGCCTCCGGCATGACCTCGAGACAGGGACCAACCTAACCCTCCCGGCCGGGCACAAAATTCGCTGCTGGATGGAGTCGCTGGCGACGTGGATTCCCCTCGGCAGCAAGGGCTTGATCATTCTGGCCGTCGTCATCATAGCCGCTGCCGCCCTGCTTTTCACGAGAATGGAGTGGGGAAGCTTGCTCGTGGCCGCTATCATCGCCCTTCTGATTTACAGAGGCGTGCGTAACCGGAAGCGTCGGATGCTCGCCAGCTTCACCAAGAAAGTCTCCGCTCTTCCCGAAGTCAAGGCCGTCGTCATCCGGGAGGACGAGGTGACGGTGGTCCTGGAAAAGGCCCCGGCGAAAACCTATATCCGCATCACCAGCCTCATCGAGACGGTTAATGCCAGGCTCTTTTTCGGCCGGCCGGGTTCCCAAATTGACACTTGGGGCACTTGACTATCATCTGCCTACGGCTGTTTTTTCGATGCTCGCTTTTGGACTTCTTCCCAAATATCGCCTAAACCCAGTTTTCCTGCCCAATATGAAATAAAGGCGAAGTCCATGATTTCTCCTGAGATCTTGATCATTCCTGAAATGTCGCGCAGATGCTTTTCCGACCCACCCTCTGCGTAATATTCCATTTTTTTCAAGATAACGTCTTCAGGTGAGGCGAAATTGGCGGTTGTATCTTCTAAAGCCTTAATCCGCCGGATTCTTTGGAAGCGGCTTAAATCGAATTCATCTTTTTTGCTGACCATCACGTCGATTTTCAACCCCGATGCAGGGTGAATAATATTGAATTGAAAACGGCGTCGAACGGCCTTCTCCGCGGCTTCTTCATCGAAGTAAAACTCATCGTCGGGGAAACAGCTCTTTAGCCTGGGAACATCTCGCTCGCTGATATCGGCCACGACATCGATGTCGTTGGTCAGCCTCGGCTCTCCATAGGCGATAGAAGCCACGGCACCGGTGATAAAGTAACTGATATTCAGCGTCTCAAAACACTCGACGATATGCTGGAGAAGTTCAGGCGGCTCCATGAGATATTCTCTTGGCGACCTCTTCCTGGATTTTCTTTTCTTTCCAATCAGGATGTAAAGACCTCAGGCTATTGACAAGCATGGACTTCGCTAACGACCACAGCCCAAAAGCAATGCGCAGCCGTTCATGCGGACTTTTGTTCCTGTAGATAGCCGCAATCGAATCATCGAGACTTTCAAAATTTCTGCTGTCCGACCGCATGAGACTTAAGTTTATTTTTTTATATCATAAGGCAATAGGCTGGTCAATTCTAAGAGAACCTAGTGTAGTCCGTCTAACGCTTCTTTAAGAGACAAGCATTTCCTTTTCTGCTGCGGTGGCTGAACGAGCGTTCATGCGCCGGTTTTCCCTCTTGCCATCGTTAGGGATGGTAAATCGCGGCCTGATCGGATGTCAACTTGAGTAAGAAGTAGCAAGGCTGGGTCAGGAGGGGCGAATCGGGTCGAGAAAAATGGAATTATTGGAAAATCCGTTGCTGAAGGAAGCCGAGAGCGATGGCCAGCAGGCTCTTGAGCGCCCAGAATATGTAAGAAATGACCAGGCCTTTCTTGACGTCAAACTTGAAGGCATGGGAAAGGCCAAGCCCGAAAATGCCGAAGAGCCAGAGCTGGAAGAAGTCAACCTGGCTGAGAATAACGTAGGCCGGTGAAGTAATCTCGAGAGTCGGGAAAAAAATGGCCAGGCTGGTTGAGGTTTGCACGACCGAATTTCGGCTGAGGATGAGGAGCAGCCGGAGGCCATTTCCGAGGACTTTGTCCACAAAACTAGCATGAACCAAGAGGGAAAAAACCTGGAGATAGCTGCCCTGGGTGGAGAGCAAGCGGCTCATTCCCATGACAATCAGGGCAGAAAAGAGGAGGCCAATGAGATACGTTATGGGCGAGATGATGCCCGCACTCAGAAAACGTGAACCCGACTTGATCCGCTGAAGGGCCTGGTTGTATCTCTCTTCTCCCCATTTGTCTTTGAGTTTGGCTGCGTTGTCCTCCCAGAGCTTTATGGTGTCCTTTTGCAGGATGGGCGCAATTATATAACTATAGAGGACGACGATGATGAGGAGGACGACAAGAGCGTCAACCCAGATGGGCTTGTTGGCGATGGCCCGGAATGTCCGGCCGGGGTCGAGAAAAGTCCCCAAAAACCTGCTGCCAAAGTTCATCCTCATCCTCCTTTTCGCTCTTCTCTGTCGATCCTGCCGTCGAGCAGATGGATGATCCGCCCGGCCTGGTTGGCTACGTCTTTATCATGAGTGACGATGATGATCGTATTCCCCCGGGCATGGAGTTTACGGAAAAGGGCGAGAATCTCGGCTCCTGTCTTGGAATCGAGATTCCCGGTCGGCTCATCGGCCAGCAGGATGGAGGGATCGTTAACGAGAGCCCGGGCAATCGCCACCCGTTGCCTTTCTCCGCCCGAGAGCTCTGGTGGCCGGTGGTTCATCCGTTGCCCCATCTCGACCATCTCCAGAGCCTGATTGACTTTCAGTTCTCTCTCCCTCTTCTTCATTCCTTTATAAATAAGAGGCAGTTCGACATTCCGAAAGGCGGTCGCTCGGGGAAGAAGGTTAAAAACCTGGAAGACAAATCCGATCTCGCTGTTGCGAACATGGGCCAGCTCATTTTCACTCATGGAGCTGACGAGCTTCCCCTTCAGGTAATATTCTCCCTTCGAGGGCGTGTCCAGGCAGCCGATCAGGTTCATCAGGGTTGATTTTCCCGACCCCGAGGGGCCCATGATCGCTAGGAACTCGTTGGGCTTGACGGTGAAGGAAACCCCTTGCAGAGCCTTCACCTCAGTTTTTTCTAACTTGTAGATTTTCCAGAGGTTTTCGGCCCTGATGAGGGCGCTGTCAGGGGAAGCCATCCTTAACCCTCTTTTTTTGTTTCCGGTTTGATGAGAGTCCCGTCTTTAAGCTCGCGGAGAGACGTGTAGGGGCCGATAATAACCTCTTGCCCTTCCTTCAAGCCGGAGACGATCTCGACCAGGAGTCCGCCCATAATTCCTTTGGTTACGGGGCAAAATTTGGCCCGGCCGTTCTCGACCACATAAACACCTTCCTCTTCTTTCTTCTCTTTTGAGGCGGAATCCTGACTCGAGGTTTCCCTGAGGACGAGAGCGGACAGGGGGAGGGCCAGGACGCCTTTCTTGGTTGCGGTGATGATATCGGCCGAGGCCGATAGACCCGGCCGTAGCTCCCCGGGAGGATTTTCCAGCGTGATGGTCACCTGAAAATCGCGCGATTCCTGCTGGGTTGTTGTCAGCTTCTGGATGGCCGAGCTTCCGATTTCGGTGACGGCCCCGGCAAGGGTTTGGTTGGGCAGAGCGTCAACCTTTACCTCAGCCTTCTGCCCGAGTCTTACACCCACGACGTCCGTTTCATCGACTTCAACTTCAACTTCCATTTCGGAAAGGTCGGCGATCGTCATCAGGACCGTGCCCGGGTTGTTCATCGTGCCGATGATGGCCACTTCCCCTTCTTCGACGCGAAGGCTGGTGATGATCCCGTCTATGGGCGAGTTGTAGACGGTCTTGGAGAGAGAGTCGAGGGTGCTCTTGAGCGAGGCTTCAGCCTGCTGGATTTGATGACGGATAGCCTGGACTTCAGCCCGGGAGATATCGTATTGAACCTTGGCCGACTCGAGCTGTTCCAGGGAGATGAGACGATCTTCGTAGAGTTTCTTTTGTCTGTCATAGCTATTCTGCTCTCTTTTGAGCCGTGTTTCAGCCTGGATGAGCT
>CAZKBY010000156.1:0-6023 GCA_964550915.1 uncultured Eubacteriales bacterium
TTGTTTTCCTCTGGCTTTCGGTCAGAGCCCGGTCGAGCGCCGAACGAGAAGCCGGATGGCGCCGCAGGCGGGCAGCCGTCTTGGCTGGGGCATCGCTTTTCGTCATTGTTCTCATCGTCTTTGGAGCGTTGAGCTTCAGGAATGCCAGGGTGGCCGAACGGCTCAAGAAAAACTGGGAGGACATCCTAGCCAATAAAAGGCTGGTTGTCCTTTCGCCCGAGCGGTTCTTTCTCTGGAAAGCGGCGGTGGAGATGGGCCGGGACTATCCCGCGAGCGGCGTCGGTGTCGGAGCCTACATCATCGAGCTCCCCAATACGTACACCGAGGACGAGAGCGATTATCCCTTTGGGCTGGAGGCCTTCCGCCGCAATGATTCAGCCGAGAATTATTTTCTCCATGTGATCGCAGAGCTTGGCTTCCCCGGGCTCCTGCTTTTTCTGTGGATGTTCTGGTTGGTCCTGAAGGAGATACGATCGGGCTTGCGGGGGCATGCCGCGCGGGAGGAAAGCCGTTTTATGTTTTTTGGAGCTGTGGCGGGCGTCACCTCTTATTTCATCAACATCCTCTTTCATTCCTACATCGGGAGCTTTGAGACGAAATTCATTTTCTGGTTTCTCGTCGCAACAATCGTCTTCCTGGGGCGCAAACCGGATGAAGCAGAGCAGGCTGCCTGGCCCGGGTCTCTTTTAATCAAATGGCAGAAGCGGGCCGCCCTCGTTTTCCTGGCGCTCTTCGGCTGCGTCCATGTATGGAATTCCACGCACTCGCTTTCCCTGGCCAGCCAGACCGCCAGATACGGCCTGAAACAAAATTTCGGGTTCTACCGGGCGGAAACAGCCGGCGACGGAAAGGAATTCAGGTGGACGAGAGAATACGGCGGGATGGCGATTAAAATCGAGAAGTCTCTGGTCCGGATTCCCCTTTTAGCCGCTCACCCGGACATCCAGAAGAATCCTGTCAAGGTCGAAATCTATCTGGTCAAAGATTTCTTTAAACAGAAAAAATTGTTGGCCGGGTTGACGCTGAGTCAGAGCGCCTGGAAAACATACGAATATTCCCTTCCAGATGAGGTCGGCCAGGAGGTCATCCTCCTTTTCAAGGTCAGCAGAACCTGGAATCCCCTGAAAACGACTGGCGCTCACGACCCGCGAAGCTTGGGGGTGGCTGTCGGAGAAATCACGTTTCACGACGCCTTTTGACATTTTGCCTTACATGATGACGGGAAAGAGCGGGAGGCCGAAGGTCGCAAAGACGCGGAGTCATCCCCGATGACCATACCCCTGGAGTGGATTGCGTCTTGCCTCGCGACCGTTTTCCTTTATTTTTTGCCAGGCTGGGCCCTGCTCTCGCTTCTCTGGAAAGAGAAGCCTTTGTGCTGGGAGGAAAAAGCCTGCCTGGCTGCTGGGTTGAGCGCGGCGCTTTACCCCCTGCTTTTTCTCTTCACTTCGATCTGCGGGATCTCAGCCGGGAAGTGGCTGGCCTGGCTGCCGGGAAGCCTGGCCCTTGCCGTTGTCGTCAGCCAAAACATTAAAAAAATTATGTTTCATCGCGTTCGACGGTCTTCGCACGGCCTTCCAGAGAAGTCTGTCCTGCGCCTTGAGTCCTGGCTTTTTTTGGTCCTGACGGTTGCCCTTTTCCTCATCAGGTGGGCCGCCGTCCGGGCGATGTCGGCTCCGGCCTGGGGGGATTCGGTCCATCATACGGCGATCGTCCGGCTGATCGTCGAAAACAGCGGCCTCTTCGACTCCTGGAAACCCTATTTTCCTGTCGAGTCAATGACCTATCATTTCGGCTTTCACGCCAACGTCGCCGTTTTTTCCTGGATCACAGGGCTTGCGGCTCCTCAGGCTGTCCTCCTCGCCGGACAGACGCTCAATGTCCTGGCCGTTCTCGTTCTCTATCCATTAGCCGTTCGCCTTGCCGGGACGCGCTGGGCGGGGATCGGATGCGTGATGGTCGCCGGGCTTGTCTCCGAAATGCCCGGCTTTTACGTCAACTGGGGTCGCTACTCTCAGCTTTCCGCCCAAATCATTTTGCCCGCGGCCGTCTGGTTTTTGGACGCTTTATGGAGGAATAAGAAACGGCTTCCCAAGAGCCAGCTCGCTCTCGTTTCAATTCTTTTGGCCGGGAGTATTCTGTCTCATTACCGCGTGACGATGGTTCTCGTTGCGGCTGCCCTGAGCTGGACGCTGAGAAGCTTATGGCTTTACAGGCGTCGTCTTGGTGAATGGATCTTCCGGCTCCGTGATTTTGCCCTGGCCGGAGGAGCCTCGTTGCTCCTTGCATCGCCCTGGATCATCAAGCTCCTGCGAAGCCGGGCCGCTGAGCATGTCGGGTGGATCGTCCGGCAGACCAGGGATGTCTCCATCACGGGGGATTTGTGGGTCTGGAAAAACTTAGGCCTTTATCTTTCGAGCTTTTTCTGGATAGCCGGGCTCGCTGTTTTTATCCTTGCCCTCTGGAAGAAGCGGTCGCTGGCCCTGGCGATCGCGGCCTGGGCGGCAGCAGCCTCTCTTCTGGCCAACCCTTTTTATCTGGGCATCCCTGGCGCCGGCCTGGTGACGAACTTTGTCCTCGTGATCGGGCTTTATGTCCCCGTTTCGCTTCTTCTCGGTTGGGCTGTCGGTGCCGTCTGGAAATGGTGGCAGGAGCGCCTGGCTGGAAGGATAGCCGTCATCTTGAGTCTCCTCCTTTGTCTTGTGATCTGGGGACCGAAACAAGCGGAAATCGTCAGGCCTTTTTTCCAGCTTGTGACGCCTGACGATCTCGCGGCTTTCGAATGGATCAAGGCTAACGTCTCCAAAGAGGCCAGATTCCTTACCAACGCCTTTCTTGCCTTTAAGAACACGACCTCCGTCGGATCCGATGCGGGCTGGTGGCTGAGCTTTTACACGGAGAAAAAGGGAATCCTCCTCCCTTCCATTTCTTTCTTTGAACGAGTCAGCCCTTCCTTTGATCCTTCCCGGGTCAGGCAGATGATCCTCGACCTGAAAGCTTCTGGCGGTGATCGGGCCAAAATCCGGGAAATCCTCTGCCGTGAAGGGATTACGCACGTGTTTATCGGCAGCGGGCGAGGTCGGGCGGCTTACGACGCCGGTGAGCTCCTCCCCCAGGCCTGGCTCAAGACGAACGACGACTTCAGCCTGCTCTTCCGGAAAGGAAGGGCCCAGGTCTGGCGTTTCACCTGCAGCCATTCTCCGTAGCCCCCCTGAAACATCTTCGTTTCCGCCATTTGATGCTATGATCGACGGAGGGTGGCACGGCGTAAATCCCCGGGGGAAGAGGTGAGGGTGTTAGGTGAGGAAGCCCGTCGAAGACTGAGCCGGTACAACTTAGCCAGAGACACCCAAATACTAACTCTTAGTGCTATTAATCCCCCTTGCCCCCTTGAACAATCAAGGGGGACATAGGCCTGTGTCTCCAGCGAGGTCGGAGGCAGGGAGCGGAGCGACCGTTGGAAGGGGAAAGCGACGCTTTCTCCCGCCAAGAAGTCGATGCGGGAAACGAGCGGTCTGACGAATCCCAACCCCGAGCCTAGCCGGGGACGCGCCGTGACACGACCCTATCCCCAAACTTGGTCATCACGGAAACGAAGATGGTTCCTCGCGTCCCAGACGTCTTGATTCTTCCAGGAGGCTTGTGCTAAAGTTCAGTCAATGCAAGATAAAAAAAGGGCGTTCTTCCTGTCAGCCCTTTTGTCGTTCGGCCTGAGCGCTTACTCCGCTTTTTCCGAAGAGCCCCGTTCGCTGTCTTCGTCGACTTCCTTCCAGCAGCAGACCTCTGAGGTTGAAGCTCAAGTCACTGTCCTGGCCCAGAATTACGAGAGGAAGGAAAAGCGAATATTCGCTTCCGGAAGCGTCGAGATCCACTACAAGGACCTCAAGCTTCTGGCTGACGAGGTCGAGGTCAACACGGAAACCAAGGACATTTTTGCCAGGGGAAACGTCGTCATCGTCATGCCGGATGAGGTCGTCTCGGGCGACTCTGTTTTCTACAACTTGGACAGCCACCAGGGGAAAATCGAGCACGCCTCAGGGATGGTCCAGCCGACGATCTTCTACCAGGCTGAGACGATCGACCGGAAAGCCGAGGGAGTTTACGGCCTGACTCAAGCGCGCCTGACCTCCTGCACCCAGCCGACGCCCCGCTGGAATTTCTCCTGCAGCCGGGCCAACTTCAAGAAGGACGACTACGTCGAGATGTGGAACTCGGTCTTCAGGATAAAAAAAGTTCCCATCGCCTACCTTCCTTATTTCCGCTATCCGCTCGACAAAGAACGCTCGACGGGTTTCCTGATGCCCCAGGTCGGCTACTCCGGGGTGAAAGGATATTTTTTCGGCCAGAGCTTTTACTGGGCCATGGCCCGGAACATGGATGCCACCTTCAGCCTGGACTATTTTTCCGCCAAGGGAGTCGGGGGGGGCCTGGAATACCGTTATCTTTTCAGGGGCGGGACGGGCGGAGAGGCGAGGGTCTATTATTTCTTGTTCAATGAAAACAAGGAGGCCGGGCAAACCGCGCCGTCCGAGCAGCCTGAAAATGCCTACCTCGTCCGGCTCAGACACAACCAGCCCCTGCCCTTGGGGTTTTCTCTCGTGGCCAATATCGACTATCAAACCTCCTTTGATTTCCTGCGCGAGTTTAACAACGATATCAAGCGGGCCACGGTCGCCAACCTGCGCTCGGAGGCCTATGTCTCCAAGGCCTGGTCATCCCTCAGTTTCAACGCGCGGGCATCCCGGTCAGAGACCATTTTCACCGAACTCGGGAGCTCCGTCATCACCTACTACCTGCCCCAGATCTCTTTCAATTCATTTAAAATCAAGCTTTTTTCGCCCCTCTATTTCTCGTTCGACTCGTCGTTTACGAGCTGGCGGTACGGCTGGGCGTACGAGTACGATGCGGGGACAGAAAAATACAATGACACCCTCAGATTTTCGCCAACTCTCACTCTACCGTTTTCGGGGATTCCCTGGCTGACCGTCAATTCCTCTTTCACTTCGATGTTATCGTATTACGCTCAGAGTCTCGAACCAGGCACGGGCAAGATCATCGATGAGCCTTTGACCCTGTTCAACTATGAAGCCAGAATCGATCTGACCGGCCCGGTTTTCTACCGGATCTTTGAATCGGGAGGCGGAGAAACGCGGATCAAGCATCTTATCGAGCCGTTTGTCACCTTTCGCTATGAAAGCCCGGTCAGCCAGCCCGAGCGCGTCGTCACGAGCTACGGCTTTTTCCGCACGCATCAGGTTTCCTACGGGGTAACCAACCGCATTCTGGTGAAGACGGACATGCCGCGGGAGGTGTTTGCCTGGGGAGTCAGTCAGACCTACTATCTTTCGCCGGAAGACAGCTCGATGAGTTTTTATCGGTGGGAGGGAGAAATCCCCAACCGTTCCGATATCGGGAGCTATGTGCGTTTTTATCCGGCGCAGAAATTCAGCTTCGACGTCTCCGCGGCCTACAACACCTACGTCAAGACATTTTCTTTTTTGCGGCTGGGGGCAAGCCTGAACTCCCCGGCTGACCCGCTCTTCCTCCAGGTGAACTGGTTCAGGAGCATCAATCCCTGGTTCAAGGACATTTTGGGCGACCGTCAGCAGGTCGGCGCCGTCGGCAGGCTGAACATGCCGCGCCTGAACCTCGATGCTCTGGCTGAGTTCGATTACAACATCGAGAAAAGACGGATGCTCTATTCCGGACTTTCGCTCGTCTACCATTACCAGTGCCTTGATTTTAAGACCGATATTCGCGTATTTTATTACCGGGAGAAGCCGGAAACTCAAGTCCGCTTTTCCTTCGGGCTCGGGAACATCGGCAAGACGACGGATTTTCTGGGCGGCCTTGGATTTTAATGCGAAGCGCGAGACAAAATTTATGCGGCACTGAAGCCACCCCGGCCCCCGAACCCCGGGGAACCAGTCCCGTCGGTTCCCCCCTCGGAAAAACCGAGGGAACCTCCCTCCGCTACGGGGGCTTGAGGCGGCTTCAGGGCTGTCTATGGGCTATCACTTTATCTG
>CAZKBY010000157.1:0-5915 GCA_964550915.1 uncultured Eubacteriales bacterium
TGGGTGGGACGGCGGTTTTGAGCGCCGAAGGAGCCCCCGAGGCGTTTAAAGTGACAAAGCAAAAAGTCAGGTCAGCGGTGACAGTAGGAGAGACCGAGATTGTGACCGGAGAGGAAGGACAGCCCGGCATCAGCAAGAGAAAAGTCTTTATCCAGAGCTTTACCCAGCCGGGTGAGGGAGGCCCCGAGCCGCCGAGCCAAGTCCTGGCCCAGCCTGTGCCTCAGACGGCACTGGTGATTAAGTCGTGGCGGGAAGTTTACAAGGTCTTCAAGAAATAGGCAGATCGCTTCTTCCATCTTCCGGCCAGCGTCTCGACGATAAACCCGTAGTCGCTCGGGTAATGCATCGAGGAAAAAAGCATCCTGTCGAGCCTGAAGACTCGCCTCTCCTTGTAGAATTCATACTTGTTCCTGCTCCCCTTGGGTATTTCGATCAGGACCTCAACAGTGAGGCTGACTTCACGGTCTTCCGAGGCCGGCATCTTTCCTCCTGCTCTTTAGAATGTGTATTCCCTTTATATATTTGGGCCTTTTCGTTGTCAAGCAAGCCATTTGACACAAGGTTTGAAGGTAGATATAGTACAGAGCCCGGCGCAGAGGAAAGAATGAATTTTTGGGACAGCGTTGTCCTCGGCATCGTCGAAGGGTTAACGGAGTTTCTCCCCGTCTCGAGCACTTTCCATCTTGTTTTCTTCTCGAAAGCCATTGGCGCTGGAAACGGCAGCTTCGTCAAGCTGTTCAATGTTTTTATCCAGAGCGGCGCCATTCTGGCTGTGTTAACGTTGTACTGGAAAAGCCTGCGCCGGGATAGAGCCTTAGTCACGAAAACTTTAGCCGCCTTTTCTCCCACGGTCGTCCTGGGCATTCTCTTTTATGGGGTCATCAAACAAGTCTTTTTTGAGTCTAACCTGGGCATGGTCGTTGTTTTTATTCTGGTGGGGTTTCTCTTTTTTATTTTTGAAGGGTTGGTCAAAAAAGGCTGGCTCAGGCCGGCCAAGCCCATTTCCGAGTTAACCTATGGGAATGCTATAATCATCGGGATGGCCCAGTGTCTGGCCTTCCTTCCCGGTGTCTCCCGGGCCGGAGCCGTCATCCTGGCCATGATGATCTTAGGCTTCAAGCGGGCCGATGCGGCCGCCTTTTCTTTCCTCCTGGCTGTTCCCACTCTCCTTGCGGCCGGCGCCTATGACCTCTATAAAACGAAAGACGCCATCCTTCACTCGGCAAACAATGCTCTTCTATTAGTTGTGGGTTCTATTGCCGCTTTTGCCGTGGCCTTCCTGGCGGTCAAGTGGCTTGTCCGCTACCTCCAGGGACATACCCTCAACCTTTTCGGCGCTTACCGACTGATTATCGGCTCGCTCCTTCTTTTGGCCTTGCTTTTCCAGTAGAGGTAAGCGGGAAGGCCTAAGAAAATGATGGCCAGCCCGGCGAAAGAGTTCCAGAACTGGTTGATGAGCGTGTTCACCGACACAAAAAGCGCGGAGAGGATGAAAATGACCGGCGTCACCGGATAACCCCATGTTTTATGCGGCCGGGGGATGTCCGGCCTTTTCCGGCGCAGGATCATCACTGCAGCCACGGTTAGGCCGAAAAAGATCCACTGCCCGAAGATGACGTAGGTAAAGAGCTGCTCGAAGGTACCGGAAAGGCTGAGGAGCGCGCTCCAGCCGGCCAGGGCAAAAATGGACACGTGAGGAGTAAGGAAGCGGGGATGGATTCGGGCGATGTTCTTGAAAAAAAGCCCGTCCCTGGCCATGGCGAAGTAGACCCGCGGGCTGCACAAAAAATTCTGGTTGGTCGCGCCGGTGATAGAAAAAAGAATGGTAAAGGCGATGATCGAGGCGCCGATCGGGCCGATGGCGAAATTCATGGCGTCGCTGGCGATCCGGCTCGATCTGGCGATCTCGCTGGCCGGGAAGGCGTAGAGATAGGCAAGGTTTGTGAGAAGGTAGATGCCGATGATGATGAGCGTTCCGGCCAGAAGCCCTGCCGGGAGGTTTTTCTCGGGATTGCGGATCTCGCCCGAGCTGAAAGTCGAGCTCTCCCAGCCTTTATAGGCCCAGAGCGTTGCCACCAAGGCCACGCCGAAACTGGCGATGAGGTTGAGCGACAAAGACTTTGGAGCGGGGGAGACAAAATGAGCTGCGCTTCCCTTGGCAAAAATAAAGACGATGGCGCACACGCCGACGATGGCCCCGAACTTGATCAAGGTCAAAATATTCTGTAGGACGGCGCCCCACTTGACGCCGATGTAGTTGACGATAGCCAGGAAAATGATCAAGCCCATGGCCACAAGTTTGGTCTGGAAGGTCGTGAGCGTGACAAAATGAGGAAGATACTTGGAGGAGAAAGCGACGGCCAGCGTGGCGATAGCGCCTGAATCGATGACCAGGAAAAGAGTCCAACCGAAAAGGAAAGAAATAAGAGGACCGTAAGCCTCGCGAAGGTAAATATACATCCCGCCGGCCTGCGGATAGGCGGCACCGAGCTCGGAAAAAGAAAAAGCCCCGAATAAACAGAGCAGGCCGCCGACAATCCACACCGCAAAAATGAGAAGAGGCGACTCGACTCTGGCGGCAACTGCGGCCGGGACAATGAAAATGCCCGAGCCGATAACTCCACCGACGATGATGCCGATGATATCCCAGAACCCCAGGACGCGAGGAAGCTCGCCCGGCTTTTCTCCTGAAAAACAGCCTTTTGGGCTGCCGGTTTCCTTGTTCATCTTTTGTTCTCCAAGCCTGCAGCTATGTATATAAGAAAACCGTGTCCCGATCAACTAAAATCGCTATTTTTCTGTCTCCAGCCGAGCCATCCAACTGAGTTCAAGCGAGGCCGACAAAGGGAAGAAGAATGCGGAGAGAGCCCCAGATGACCAGGCCGCCAGAAAGGTTGAGGAGCGTGCCGGCCCGGATCATCCTCGTGATCGGGACGAGCCCGGAGCCATAGACGATGGCATTCGGTGGAGTCGAGACCGGCAGCATGAAAGCGTAGCTCGCGCCTATCGTTGCGCCGATGGCCGGCGGAATGGGGTTGAGACCGCCGGCCAGAGAAAGCGAAATCATGATCGGCACGATCATCGTCGCCGCAGCCGTGTTAGAGGTGGTCTCGCTGACAAGGATGGCCAAGTAGATTCCGGCCAGAGTCAACCCCCAGAGTGAAGTTGCGCCGCAGAGGTCAAGCAGCCCTCTGCCCAAGGTTTCGGCGAGTTTTGTCCTGAACATGAGGTCGCCTAGGGAGAGGCCGCCGCCGAAAAGAAGGAGAGTTCCCCAATCAATGTGAACAGCCTGCTTCCAGGTGAGGGTGAACTTGCGCTTTTTCCAGTTGATGGGGAGAATAAAAAGCAGAAGGGCAGCCAAGATCGCAGCCACGGCCTCGGGCACCCTTGAGGAGTACGCCCTGGTCAATCGGGAATCCGGCCCGCTGAAGATGGTCAGGAATCCCGGCGTGACCCAGAGGATGACAGCGACGAGGAAGGCGGCGAGGGCGTTTTTCTGACCGCGCGTCCAGGGGCCGAGCTTCTTGAGCTCATCCTTGACGAATTCGCGGCTTCCTTTGATCCGGCTTACCTCGGGCTTATGGAGGAGATACATCAAGGAGAAAAGAAAGAGATACATGATGACAAGAAGCGGGATGGCAAACATCATCCACCGGAAAAAAGGAATTTTCGCCCGGGCGAACTTATCGAGCATGGCCAGTCCGATGAGGTTTGGCGGTGTTCCAACGGGCGTGCCGATCCCGCCCGTCGACGAGGCGTAAGCGGCCATGAGCATCATTCCCGTCGTGAAACGCAAGCTCTCGACCCTGACTTCGCAGCCTTTCTGGCGGGCCATCATTTCGGCCAGGGCTGAGATGATCCCGATCCCGATCGGGAACATCATCGCTGTCGTGGCGGTGTTCGAGATCCACATGGATATCAGAGCGCAGACGGCGCCGTAGACAAAAATGATCCGGCCGGAGCTGTTCCCGATCAGCCGCAGAGAGAGAAGGCCGTAGGCGAATCGTCTGTCGAGCTCATGAACAGACATGGCGCGGGCAATCAGGAAACTCCCTAAGAAGAGAAAAATGATCGGGTCGGCAAACGGGGAAAAGACTGTCCTTGCGTCAGCTACGCCCGAAACGACGCAGAGCGCGGCTCCCAGGACGGCCGTGACGGGTATGGGCACTGCCTCGCTGACCCACCAGATGACGACCCAGCCGATGATGGCGGCGAGGGTGTGGGCCTCGCGATCAAGATTCCTTAAAGGTAAAACGAAGATCACAGCCGCAATCAAAGGTCCCAAGAAAAGGCCGATCGTCCGTCTAAAGCGCTCGAAGCGCTTCTCAGCCTGGGTGAATTTCTCTTGTGCGGCCGGAAAATCGCCCCTCTCCACGTCGATTTCGTTTTTTAGCATTGACAATCAACAAACAGCAGACAAGAACGCATATGTATCATATCGCGACCGATCCCGCAACTACGACATTGATTTTGACTTCGAAAAACCGCTGTGCTAAAGTGAGTCTCCTTTAGCGAACGATGAACGTCCTCGTCGTGCTGGGAGTAGCTGTTGTCGCCTTCGCCTTGGCCAGTCGTTTTTATTCCCGCTATATCGCCCGCATTTTAGGAGAGGATCGAGCCAACCCTACGCCGGCCGTGAAGTCCTGCGACGGCCGTGACTATGTTCCGACAAAACCGCACATCATCTTTGCCCATCATTTTTCGGCGATTGCTGGGGCTGGCCCTATCCTCGGCCCGACCATGGCCATTCTTTATGGGTTTGTCCCCGCCTGGCTCTGGATCGTCCTCGGCGGGATTTTCATCGGTGCTGTCCATGATTTCACCTCCCTTTTTGTCAGCCTGCGGGAGGGCGGCAAGTCCATGGCCGAGGTCGCCCGCAAGACTCTCGGCAACGCCGGCTTCAACCTTTTCATCGGGTTCACGATCGTCATGATCGTGCTGGTCACGTCTTCGTTTCTGAGCGCCACAGCCATTTCCTTGACCTCGCTCTGGCCGCTGGCCCGAATCGGGGTCACCGAGGGGCAGACATTCCTTAAAACAGTCGTTCGGGACGGCGTCGTCATGGGCCGGATCGGCGGGATCGCCTCGATGTCGGTGATCGTCATCACTCTCAGTTCTCCCTTTTTAGGCTGGCTCCTGTACAAGAAGGGAATCAAGACGGTTCAGGCCTATCTTCTGGCCCTGGTTATCGGCGTGAGCTCTGTTTTCCTTGGCATCGCTTATCCCGTGACCCTGGCGCCGACGACCTGGATGATCATCATTTCGTTCTACGTCTTCTTCGCGGCCGGGGTCCCGGTCTGGCTCATCCTCCAGCCCCGGGATCTCATCAACGTCCAGATTCTTTACGGTGGCATTGCCCTGATGATCATGACGCTCTTTGCCTGCGGTTTCGGCGGGTTGTCGGTGTCTGTCCCGAGCTTCAACCTCAAAGAGGGGGTCCAGAACCTGGGGTTTATCTGGCCGATGATGTTCTGCACGATTGCCTGTGGCGCGATCTCAGGCTTTCACTCCCTGGTCGCCGGCGGGACGACGGGGAAACAGTTGGCCTGTGAGACCGACGCCCGCAAGATAGGTTACAACGCTATGCTCTTGGAATCGGTCCTGGCCGTCTGTGTGATTCTGGCGATCGGTGCGGCCATGAACTTCGGCGATTACAAGTCGATTGTCTGGCCGTCTGAGCCGGCCGTGAAGTCAAACCCCATCCTGGGTTTTTCCCTGGCCGCCGGCCACCTTTTCCATCGTGGCCTGGGAATTCCGGTGGCCCTTGGCTCGGTGTTCGGGATTCTGATGGTCGAGGGATTTGTCGTGACGACACTCGACGCGGCCGTCCGGCTCAACCGGTATCTTTTTGAAGAGCTCTGGGCCATCCTTTTCCGGCAGACGCCGAGGCTTTTAAGAAATTACTGGTTCAACTC
>CAZKBY010000158.1:0-5911 GCA_964550915.1 uncultured Eubacteriales bacterium
GTTCGTGCTAATTCGTGGCTAACAGATCTTGTCCAAAATCCTGTCCAGCTCGCCGGCCGAATAGTATTCTATCACAATCTTGCCGCCCTTGGACTTCGATGTGACGCTCACCTTGGTGCCCAGGGCCTTCTTGAGCTTTTCCTCGACAGCCTTGAACATCTCGTCCACCAGCCTAAATTCATGGCCGAAAAGCTCGAGGACATAGAGGAGGGTGAGGGAGGCGCCGAGCCTCTTGGCCAGATTCCAGGCATAATCCCTTTCCGCCTCTTCTTCCTTGGCAAAGTCCGTGGGGACCAGAATTTTTTTCGCCCCGAGCGTCCGTCTGCCTTTTTTTATTACAAGGACCGGGGCGGGCGAATGCCTGAGGACATGATTGGCCACGCTCCCAATAAGAAGCTTCTCCAGGCCCGACTGCCCTTTTTTACCCATGACGATGAGATCGACCTTTTCTTTCTCGGCCGTCTCGATGATCTTTCTGGCCGCCGACCCCTCGGCCACGATGATCTTCTTGAAAGAAATTCCTCTTTTCTGTTCGAGGGACTGGATCCGGTTACGGGCCTGGCTCTTCGTTTCCTGGCCCCGCCCGATGAGCTCTTGCTGGATGATCATGGCGTCTTCGTATATCGCAGGCATCAAGTCGGGCGCTACATGAAGAGCCGTTATCTTGGCGGAAAAAGCCCTGGCGAAAAACTCGGCGTAGCGGAGCGCATCCTGGGCTTCAGGGGAAAAGTCGGTCGGCCAGAGGATATGTTTCAAAAAGCCTTTCATCGCATTTTCTCCTTTCTTCAAAAGATCTATTCGCCCATTCCGATTTTGAGCCGGGTTCTCGGATTTTCAAATCTGACTCGCTGAGGATCAAATCTGTCTGGTTTCCACCTTCCTAGCCAGGTGAGGAGGCCATCTGAGTTATCTTTATTCTCAATAGCCTTTATACACTGATAATATCCGTAGATTCCTCCGCAGTCTTCGGGAGGACAAGCCAATTCGCCGGCCAGGCAAGCCGGATACGCTTTTCTCGACTCTCTGGGGGCTATTTTTTCGAGGACAACATCATGCTGCCAACCATCTCCATAATCATATGTATACAACGCTTTGTCCCGGGGTCTTATGAAAAAAGACTTGACTGGAACCTCTGTGGTCAACATCGTTCCTTCCTCTTCAAAATCTGGCTCAGCAAAAGGCGATTCGATCCGGATGTATCCTCCCCTGGTCTCTTTGTCTTTAATCTCAAACATATGCAAGTGGTAGTCCAGCCATCCCATAGCATCTTGAATAGCCACATGCAAATCATAAAATGTATAGCTTTCTGGAACCTGAATTCTTCGCCAGATTAAAGGCTTGGTTCCACGAAGAGTGATCTTAAATTGATAGACATTTTTGAAAAATCTTCTCCCAGGGAGAGTAATCCAGATTCCTTTTCCTGCCATGCTAAGACTCCTTAATTAACGAAATCATTTATCACTCCGTGACATCGACAAGGAGTATAAACTGGGAGTTCTGAGAGCGTCAAGTTTTTGTGCCTGGCCGCCCCTGGCTGCTTTACCGTGCTCAGTTTGCTGACCGCCGACCTGAACAGATAGTTCGTTCCAGCTGCAAAACTGGATTATCTTCCTAATAAGATGGAGCTGCCGGTGAAGAACGTGCCGGCCACCGCGCCCGTCATGAGTCCCACCAGGGTGGCAGCGAGAAGGGCCCTAAAGCCCAACCTCGACAGGTCCTTGGTGCGGGTCGGGGCCAGGGCGCCGATCCCGCCGACAAAAATGGCCAGCGAAGCGACGTGGGCGAAGCCGCACAGGGCGTAGGAAGCGATGAGACCCGAACGAGGATGAACGAGCGCGCCCTGGGCCAACAACCGGGCCAGGTCCTGGTAAGAGGCAACCTCGGTGGCCACTACCCTCTCGCCGATGATCTTGGCGATGGAAAGAGCATCGGCGGGGGGAATGCCGATAACGAGGGCAAAAGGATAAAAAATGTAGCCGAGAAGGGCCTTGAACGACCATTCTTGTGTCCAGCCGAACCAGCTATTCAAGTAGCCGCCGCACCAGCCCAGGGCCAGGTCGAGCAGAGCCAGGATTCCCAGGAAAGCCAGGAGCAGGGTGATGATTCCACCCAGCAGCCGCAAGCCGTTCCAGGCGCCGTTGATGATCGCCAGGATGAGGTTATCTTCTTTTTCGTAATGGGGTTTGATATCCACCCCGAGTGTCTTTGGCGTCTCCGTCTCGGGCATCAGCAGTTTGGAAATAACCAGGGTCGCCGGCGCGGCCAGGAATGAGGCGGAGACGAGGTGGCCGGCGATGGTCGGGATCTGTTGTTGAAGAAAAAAAACGTAGACAGCCAGGACGGTCGAAGCGATGGTGGACATCCCGGCCGTGAGAATGGTCGTGAGCTCGGAGCGCGTCATTTCGGCCAGGTGCGGCCTGATGATGAGCGAGGATTCAACGCCGACAAAAATCTCGCTCGAGACACAGAGCGATTCGACGCCGCTCACTCTCATCAACTTCGTGAAAACGCGAGCGAAAAGCCGGACGAAAAAGGGCATGACACCCAGGAAATAGAGGGCGCCGACAAGAGCGGCAAAGAAGATGATCGTGGACAGCCCCTGGAAGGCTAAGATGCTGCCCAAAGAACTCTCTCCGCTTTGGCCCGTCGTCCCCGGAGGGATGGCTAACACGCCAAAGACGAAGCGCATCCCGGCCGAGGCGCTGTCGAGCACGGTGACGACGAGCCTGTTCACGATCAGGAAGAGCTTTGTCCCGACAGGAAGGACAAAAATGAAAAAAGCGAACAGGAACTGAAGTCCTATCCCCCAGAAAATGACCCGCCAGTTGACAACCCTCCGGTTGGCCGAAAGAAACCAGGCAAAAGCGGCCAGGATGAAGATGCCGGCAAAACTCACTGCGTTATAGGCGTCCATCTGACCTCCCTTCCCGCCCATGTTTCAGCTGCGGTGAGAAGGGGTGGCACAGCGTTAATCCCCTCCCGCCCGCAACTGAAGGAGTTCCCCACGGGGAGATGGGGGGAGCGAGGACGGAAGGGGACGCGCTGCGACAGGACCCATTCTCACTCACGTTCATGATCATCAAGCAATTGCTGATCGTTATGCATCAAAATCGATGGCAACGAGCTTGAGCTGTGATTTCTCGCCCCGGACGATCCGCACCCGGGACGGCGGAACCCCCAAATGCTCGGCCAGCCTGGCCACGACCTCTCTGTTCGCCTCTCCCCTTTCGGCCACGGAAATGACGCTGACTCTGTATTCTCCCGGCGAAAGCATTTCAACCCCGGCCCGGCGTGAGCCCGGCCGAACCCTCACGGCGAGAAGCTTTTTCTCTGGCTCACGGGATTCCTTTTTCTTCTCCATCAGGATCTTTTCAAAAGCATTAGTACAGAAGGCGCGCCCGCACTAACAGCCGTTGAGCATAGAGAGAGAGCGAGCCAACGAGAAAAGAATCGACGAATACGATGATCAGAGCCACAATGATCGGGCTTATGTCAAGCCCGCCCAGCCTGCGCGGCGGGGCAAGGCGACGGAAAGGCCGGAGCACGGGCTCGGTCAGCCGGTAGAGGATGAGGATGACCGGGTAAAGAGAAGGGACACTGATCCAGGAGAGAATCGCCCGAACGATGACGATCCACAAATAGAGCATTAAGACGAGATGGAGAATCTTCGCCAGGGCAACGAGAAAATTCCCTAAAAAGATCACCTCATGGTCTCAGCGGAGGATTTCTTTGTATTTATTAAAGAGCTCTTTGAGCTGCTCCCTGGAGATGATGTAGCCGGTCAGGTAGAGGGAAAGCGTTGAGCGCATCGGGTCGTTGGACTTGATCAGGATGTACTCCCTGACCGTGCCTGTTCTATCCTGAGCGGGGATCCTGACTTCAACGGCAGCTTCCTTTCTGGCCGCGATTTTCAGAGGCGAGGGAGCTGGCTTCCCCCTCACAAAAAAGGCGGCGTTGCGGTGGTTGAACTCGACCCTTAACTCGAGCTCACCCTTGTTCATGACCTTTAGCGGAGCGCGCAGCTCGTCGCCGGCCAAGATAAGCCCGGCATCGTAGTTATAAGGGTCGATATCGACTCTCGGCGCTGGAGGAACCTCGATATCGGCTGAAACCTCAAGCTGGACGCGCTCTTGAGCGGGGTCGTTGGAATCAACGAAGATATGCTTGCTGACCCTGTCCCCATACCCCCTTGTGTCAAACTTGACCTCGATCTTCCCCTGTTTTCCCGGAGCCAGCTTCTCATCTGAGACGAGCGCTGCCGTGCAGCCGCAGGATGTAGTCACTTTCTTGATGATGAGGGTTGCGTCGCCCTCATTGGTGAAGACAAACTCATGAGAGAGAATTTCACCCTGCTTGACTCTGCCAAAATCCCGGACGAGCTCCTTGAACTTTATGCGCGGCTCGCCGGCTTGAAGGGATATGCTTGTTAGGAAAAGAACCAGGGCAACTCCCGCCAGGGGCATTGCTCTTTTCCCTGCCAAACGCCTTTTCATAGCTCCTCCTTGCTTTAAAGAATGTACACTTTTTTGTCGGGATTGGCAAGAGAAAGAGGACGGGACACGGTTCCCGCCTTGGACCCTCCCCATAGATTTTTTGGAAATTGCCCCGAGTTTTGTTATCATTAACACACATTAAATGAGAAACAAATTTCGCCAAGGAATGAGCTATTGGGCTGAAAAGATTATCCTCCTTGGCTCTTTGGCCTTATTAGGCACGGTGAGCCTTGGGGCAGAGGCCATCAGACTTCGGGTCACGGCTGAGCAGGCCAACGTCCGCGAAAAGCCGGATATCACCAGCGTCGTCCTCCTCCAAGTCCCGGAGGGGAGCCTTCTCCAGGCAGATAAAAAAGAGGGAGAATGGTACGCCGTGCGGGTCGAGCAAGAGGGCGGCGCGCTCGTCACTGGCTACGTGCACGAAAGCTTGGTCATCGTCCTGGAGCCGCCCAAGCCCGAAGAAAAGGCGGCGCCGGTCAAGGAAAAGCCGGTTCTGGAAAAGCCTGAAGAAAGAAAAGTGCTCCAAGTCATCCCGCCGACGCCGGTTGTCCCGCCCCCTCAGCCAGAACGCAGACCCGAACATTTTTCCCTGTCCTTGTGGTGGGGAGCCAGATATGCCGAAGTCGGTGACTTGAACGCGGGAGCCGAGGGCCTGGCTCAGTACTATGAGACGGCTGTCGGCGGAGAAGCCAAAGGCGACGTCAAAGCCTTGCACCTTGGCTATGTTGCTGGAGGAGAGCTCCGGCTTCCGTTGGGCTCGGGATTTTATTTCGCAGCCGGCGCGGACTACTTCTCCGGGGACGTCTCGAGCACGGTCACCTTTGGCCCGCAAGAGTCACAGAAAAAATACATTGCAACTCTCGGAATTCAGGCCATTCCAGTCAGCTTATCTATCCTTTTCTGCCCTATCCGCTTCTTCAGCCTCAGAGCCGGCCTGGAGTATACTCTGGCCCGTTGCACCTATCTCTATCGATACGAGGAAAGCGATTCCTGGCAGAAATGGAAGGGCCGGGCAAGCTCAGGGGTTCTGGGCTATCATTTCGGCGTGGGCATAGACTGGGGCATTTTCTCTCATGTATCGTTGGTGGCCGAGGCGATCTACCGCCGCTCGCGCATCAAGGGGTTTGATGGCGATGGAGTTTACCAGGAATCGGGCGGTTATGAAGCTGACGTCAAAGGCAAGCTCTATTTCTTCCAGCAGGCAACAACTGGCGATGAGAGCGTGGCTCTCCTCTTCCTCCGGGAGAAGCTTCCAACCGAGCCCGGAGTTTTTGACGTCAGGGAAGCTGAACTCAATCTCACTGGTTTAACTCTGCGGGCCGGCCTAAAAATCACCTTTTAAGATAGGGGGGGAAGATAGTGAATGATAGGGGGCCGTCATACATAATTCACTTAATTCCCATGCACTGAAATCTCTT